>NZ_VMNX01000125.1 GCF_009377235.1 Streptomyces acidicola | reverse complement strand
GCCGCCCGAACCGTCCTCCCCCGACCCGCATGCCGTGACCAGACTCGCGGCGGCGAGGAGTGCGATGGCGCCGGTGACGAGGCGGCGTAGGCGTCCGAGCGGTCCGGCCGTGCTCCCCATGGTCGATCCTCCCTCGTGGGCGGCGGGCCCTGGGCAGGCCGGCCGGTCGGGACGATGGATGTGGTGGCACTGAACTCTGCGACGAACAGGCTGTGACGAACTCCGCGACGAAGCGCGGTGACGCAACTCGGTGACGAACTCACCGGCGAACAGCGGCGACAGCGGCGAAGCAAAGGAAACGAACCGAAAAGGCTTTCAGAGACGCTAGGACCCGACTCATCAACCGTCAATCCCCTTGCAGGAAACGTCTGGAGCCGGATACCCGAAACCCCTTGGCATGCCGTGACCGAAAGGTTTCCCGTACTGTTTTCCGCGCGGCGTGCCGCGCTCGACGGCGTCGGCACGCGACGCGAGACAGGAGTAGACCATGGCACAGGCCACCGGCCCCTCTCGTTCGCATCCCGCCACGCTCAGCGACGTCGCCCGGCTGGCCGGTGTGTCCGTCGCCACCGCGTCCAAGGCCCTGAACGGCCGCAGCCAGGTGCGCGCGGAGACCAGACAGCGGGTGATCGAGGCGGCGGAGCGGCTGTCGTTCCGGCCCAACCAGGTGGCCCGGGGCCTGCTGGCCGGCCGGACCGGCACCGTCGGTCTGCTCACCAGCGACCTGGAGGGGCGGTTCAGTATCCCGATCCTCATGGGTGCCGAGGACGCGTTCGGTGCGGGCGAGGTCGCGGTGTTCCTCTGCGACGCCCGCGGTGACGCGATCCGGGAGCAGCACCACGTCCGCGCGTTGCTCGGCCGCCGGGTCGACGGCCTGATCGTCGTGGGCAGCCGGACCGACCCGCGCCCCTCCCTGGGACGCGAACTGCCCGTGCCCGTCGTCTACGCCTACGCGCCGTCGGACGACCCGGAGGACCTGTCCATCGTCCCCGACAACGTCGGCGCCGGCCGGATCGCGGTGGACCATCTGCTCGCCTGCGGCCGTACCCGGATCGCGCACATCACCGGCGACCCCGGGTATCTCGCGGCGCAGGACCGGGCCGAGGGGGCCCTGGCCGCGCTCGCCGACGCCGGCCTCGTCCTGGTCGGCCAACCGCGGTTCGGGGCGTGGTCGGAGGGCTGGGGGCGGGCGGCGACCGCGATGCTGCTCGACCGGCACCCGGACGTGGACGCCGTGCTGTGCGGCAGCGATCAGATTGCCCGTGGCGTCATGGACGTCCTGCGTGAACGCGGCCATCGAGTGCCGGAGGACGTGGCGGTCATGGGCTTCGACAACTGGCGGGTCCTGACCTCCGCCTCCCGCCCGCCGCTGACCAGCGTCGACATGAACCTCGAACAGGTGGGCCGCGCAGCCGCGCACGCCTTGTTCACGGCAATCGGGGGCACATCGAGGTCAGGAGTCGAGAGCCTGCCCTGCCGGGTGGTGATCAGGGGGTCCACGGCGCCGCTGTCCTGAACCGCACGCTTCCGGCTCGCGATGTCCGTCACGGGTGTTGAACCGGTGAGGCGCCGCTCCTACCGTTGCCCCGGTGACGGTGCCTGAGTCGGTCCACCCTCATTCATGCGGCAGCCGGGTTCGCGGAGCGTTGTCCGCAAGCCAGTTGCTCAGGGCTTTCCTCGTGGCCGCCCTACTGGTCTGTGCGCTGCTGCCGACGGGCTCAGTGAGCTCGTACGCTTCCGGCTCCGGCACTGGTGAGGCCGGCCCGGTCGGCTGGGCTTCCGCCCGCGGCGGCACCACGGGAGGCGCGGGAGCCGCCCCGGAGTCGACGTGGACGGTCTCGACGCGTGCGGAGCTGAAGGAAGCGCTCGCCAACCACGGTGACCCGAACGCGCCCAAGGTCATCCGGGTCCAAGGAGACATCAACGGCCACGAGGCGGACGACGGCACGCTGTTCGGCGAACAGGACTACGCCCCGGGCTACGACCTGGCGAAGTACATGTCGTGCTTCGGCGAGGACGGCGCCGTCTGGTCCGACACCCGTTACGACTACTGCAAGCAGCAGCGGACCCTGCGGCAGACCGGTTCCAACAGGGAGAAGCAGCAGATCCAGCTGACCGTGCCGAGCAACACGACGCTCCTGGGCACGGGAGGCGACGCACGCCTGCTCGGAGTCTTCCTGACCGTCAACACGGGCACCAACATCATCATCCGTGACCTCCTTCTTGAGGCACCTGTCGACCACTTCACCACCTGGTCACCGGACGACGGGGAGCGGGGCAACTGGAACGCCCGCTTCGACGCCCTGACGGTGATCACCGGACGGAACATCTGGATCGACCACTGCACGTTCACCGACGGCCGTTTCCCCGACCGCACGGCGCCGGCCGGCTTCCACGGCGAGCGGGTCCAACGACACGACGGGCTGCTGGACATCGAGGACGGTTCGGACTTCATCACCGTCTCGGGCAGCCGGTTCACCGACCATGACAAGGCGATCCTGATCGGCTCCGGCGACGGGCGGGGCGACCGCGACCGCGGGCATCTGAAGGTGACCTTCGCCCGGAACCTCTTCACCGACATCGCCCAGCGTGCGCCGCGCGTCCGCTTCGGCCAGGTCCACGTCGTGAACAACGTCTATCGCGGCCGGGCCCGGGACACCGTCTACGCACTGGGCATCGGCGTGGAGTCCGCGATCGTCTCCGAGCGGAACGTCTTCCTGTACGAGGGCCCCGGCGTCGACCCCTCGGTGCTGGTCGCGATCTACGGGGGCACACGTTTCCGCGACACCGGCTCCTGGCTGAACGGCCACCCGGCCGCCCTCAACGCGGCAGCCGCCGCCGAGGCAGGCGACGGGTTCACCACCGACACCGGCTGGAACCCGGCCGACGTCTACGCCTACCGCCCACTGAGGTCGGCGGCCGCCGTGCAGTGGTACGTCCTCCACCACTCGGGGCCTGGTCACGGCGCGCATCCGGCGCCCTGACGTCGTCCTCCCCCGGCGTCATCCGTCGGGTCCGGTGAAACCTCCGGTCACGCGCGGGGTGGTGCCCCGGGTCCCACCCCGCGCGTGAAGCCACGGGTGGGCCGGTCGGTAGGCTTCCAGGTGCGCGGGACACGTGGTCCGGCGTATCCGACCCGCCGCTGCCCTCCATCGCCGCGACTCCGTTGCCGCGAGGGATCGACTCCCGAAAGCCCCGATCTGATGCGCACGCACTGCCTGCGAGGACCCGCCTCGCCGACGTCCGGTGCGCTGCGGGGTCTTCGGGCCGGGGTACTCGCGGTGCTGTGCGTGCTGCTGCCGCTGGCCGGGCACGTGCTTGCGCAGGGCCATGCACCCCAGTGGCTCGTTGTGGCCGCCGTGGCGGCCGTCGCGCTGCCCGGTGCGCTGTTCCTGACGCGGCACCGGCTGACGGACACCCAGCTGCTGGGCGTGCTCGTCCTCGCCCAGCTCACGTACCACGTCGTCTATTCGCTGCCGGGTGCCTGCGCCGCGGTGACGGGGCAGGACGGCTCGGCCGGCGGTCCGCTCCGGTTGATCGAGCACGACGCATCCGCCGGGCCGCCGCCCGGTGTGCTGATCGCCGGTCATCTGGTCTCCCTGCTGCTCGCCGCCCGTCTGCTGGGCGTGACGGAGCGGCTGTTGTGGCAGAGCACGTCACTGCTGGTCGTCGTACGGGGTCTGCTGCTGTTCTTCTGGCCGTTGTTCGGTGGTCGGCACGGGACCGGTCCGCAGGCCGCGGTCCCCGAAAGTTCCTCGCCGTTGATGTCGGCACTTCTCGTGCGGCTGCACTCGGGCAGGGCGCCGCCGCGCCACGGGCACGGTCCGTTCGTCCTTCTCCGGCCGACACCGCTCGGCGCTCTCCACCTGCCCTGACGGGGGGTGACGCGAGGGCCGCCCGGCGGGCCGGTCCTCCTCGTCCCGGCGGCTGGTGCTGCCGGGTGTCCCAGAGAGTTCGCCCTTCATGTACGTCACTGACCGGCGTGCCGTCCGTACGGCGGCACGTGTCCTCGTCCTGCCCGCCGCCCTGGCGGCCCTGGCCACCGCCGCGCCGCGGGCCGCGGCCCACACCGACCTCGACACCGCCAGTCCCGCTGCCGACTCCGCACGCGCCGAACTGCCACCGCGCATCACGCTGACCTTCAGCGACCCGATGACCCAGAAGTACGCCAAGGTCGCGGTCACCGACCCGAACGGGAAGTCCGCCGCCACGGACGAGCCCGAGGTCTCGGGGAAGGAGGTCAGCCTCGCGCTGGATCCCACCTCGCCCGCCGGGCGCTACACGGTGGGCTACCGGGTCGTCTCCGCCGACGGCCATCCGGTCTCGGGCTCTTACTCCTTCACCGTCGAGGCGGCGTCCGACAGTTCCGCTCCGTCGGCGCGAGAGACGGAGTCGGAGGGGGCGGCTGTCCCCCGCGCCGCCGAAGAGGCCGCCGGGGAGACCGCCGCGGACAGCACCGACGGGGAGTCCTCCGGAGGGGAGTCCTCCGGAGGGACTGTCCCCGTTCTCATCGTGGTCGGCGCGCTGGCCGCGGCGGTCGCGGCGGCCGTGGGCGCGTACGTCGTGCGGCGGAGGCGAGCCCGTCATGGCGACTGAAACCACGACAGGGACCAGTACCAGGGCCGGGCGGCTGCCGCAACTGCCGCTCGTGCTGGCCGGATCGGTCGGCCTCGCAGTCGCCGTCGCCGCGGTCGCGGTATGGGCCGGTGGCGGCACCCCGACCGCGATCCCCGGAATCCCGGATGCCGGTGCGCTGACCGCCTGGGGCCTGCCGGTGGCCCGTACCCTCGCGGACGCGGCCGCCACGGCGACCGTGGGCGCGCTGCTGCTGGTCGCTGTGTTGCTGCCGGGCGGCAAGAAGCTAGGCCCGGCCCAACTGCGCTATCTCACCTGGGCCGCCGCGGCCGCCGCGCTGTGGGCCCTGGCCTCGGCCGCCACGCTCGCGTTCCTGCTCTCGGACCTGTTCGCCCAGCCCGTCCCCGAGATCCTCTCTCCGGCCGTGCTGGCGGACTTCGTGACCACGGACGCACAAGGCCGCTCGTACGCGCTGATGGCGGGCGCCGCGGGCGTGATCGCGACGCTGGGCGTGGGCATCGGCACTGCCCGCTGGGCCCACGTGGCGCTCGTCGTCGCCCTGGCCGGGCTGCTGCCGCCCGCGTTCACCGGACACTCCTCCGCGGCGGGCAACCATGACGCCGCGGTCACCAGCCTCGCCCTGCACCTGCTCGGTGTCGCGGTGTGGGTCGGCGGGCTGGTCTTCGTACTGATCGTGGCCGCACGCCGTGAGGAGCAGGCGGTGGACGCGGTCCGGCGCTTCAGCCCACTCGCCGCATGGGCACTGCTCGCGGTCGCCGCCAGCGGCCTCGTGAACGTCGCGGTCCGGCTCCCCTCCCCGGGGGACGTCTTCACCAGCCGGTACGGGCTGATGGTCCTCGCCAAGGCGCTGGCGCTCGCCGCTCTGGGCGGCATCGGCGGGTGGCACAGGCGCCGTACACTGCCCGCCCTGAAGGGCGGCGAGTGGCGGGGGTTCGTCCGGCTCGCCGTCGGTGAACTCCTGCTCATGGCGGCGGCCATCGGGCTCGCCGTGGGCCTGTCACGCACCCCTGCCCCCGGCGCCGGTGACGCCTCGGTGTCGCCCACCGAGGAACTACTGGGCTTCGCCATGCCGCCGCCGCTCGGCGACTTCCCCTGGACGCCACTGTTCACCCAGTGGCACTTCGACCCGCTGTTCGCGTTCGGTACGGCGGCCGCCGCGCTGCTGTACCTGGCCGGCGTACGGAAGTTGCGCGCCCGGGGCGACAAGTGGCCGGTCGGGCGCACGATTTCGTGGCTGCTGGGCCTGGCGGTGACCGTGCTGGCCACGATGAGCGGCCTCGCGGTCTACGGCAAGGTGCTGTTCAGCGTGCACATGGGCCAGCACATGATCCTCGCGATGACCGTGCCGATCCTGCTCGTCCTCGGCGCCCCCGCCACGCTCGCGCTCCGGGCTCTGCCCGCCGCCCCGAAAGGGGAGCCGGACGGCCCGCGGGAAATGCTGCTGAAGCTGCTCCACAGCCGCTACGTCAAGGTCCTCTCGCATCCGGCCGTCGCGAGCGTGCTGTTCATCGGCAGCGCCTTCGCCGTCTACTACAGCTCACTCTTCGAAACGCTGATGCGCAGCCACCTCGGGCACATGGTCATGCTGGTGCACTTCCTCATCGCGGGGCTGCTGTTCTTCTGGGTGGTCATCGGCATCGACCCCGGGCCGCGCCGCCCACCGCATCTGGGCAGGCTGTTCGTGCTGATCCTGACGATGCCGTTCCACTCCTGGTTCAGCATTTCGCTGATGAGCTCCACCGACCTGATCGGCGAGGGCTGGTGGTCGCTGCTCGACCGGCCCTGGGTCACGGACGCGATGGACGACCAGTACAACGCCGGTGCCATCGCCTGGGCCACCGGCGACATCCCCGTCCTGATCACCACGATCATCCTGGCCGTCCAGTGGGTCCGCTCCGACCAGCGCGAAGCCCGCCGTGTCGACCGGCAGATCGACCGCGGCGACGCGGGTGACCCCCTGGCCGCCTACAACGCCTACCTGGCGAGCCTGCACGCCCGCGACCGGCGCCCCGCCCACCCCACCACGACCGAACCCAAGGCCAAGACGGCGCCCACGTCCACCTCCACGTCCGCCTCCACGTCCACGTCCACGTCCACGTCCACGTCCACGTCCACGTCCACGTCCACGTCCACCGAGGAATCATGAAGAAGCTGAAGAAACACCTCGTCGTCGCCGCGGTGATCGTGGCCGGCTTCGCCGCCGCCCTCGGCGCCTTCCTGCTGTTCTCCCCCGACGACCGCGACGCCGGCGGCGTGAACGTCCAGCCCGCCGCCGAGGCACTGCCCGTCCGCGACACCAGCCACCGTCTCACCGACCCGAAGAAGAGCGAACTGACGATCGTCGAGTTCCTCGACTTCGAGTGCGAGGCGTGCGGGGCGGTGTACCCGATGGTGGAGAGGCTCCGCGAGGAGTACGGCAACCGGGTCACCTTCGTCGCCCGCTACTTCCCGATGCCCGGCCACCGCAACGGCGAACTCGCCGCGCGTACCGCCGAGGCCGCCGCGCGCCAGGGCAGGTTCGAGGACATGTACACCAAGCTCTTCTCCACCCAGAAGGACTGGGGCGAGTCGCAGGAGTGGAAGGAGTCCGTCTTCCGCGGGTATGCGAAGGAACTCGGCCTGGACATGGCCCAGTTCGACACCGACCTCGCCGATCCGGAGGTGGCCGGGCGCGTCCAGGACGACCAGCGCGACGGCCTCGGCCTGGGCGTGCAGGGCACCCCGACCTTCTTCGTGGACGGAACCGGGATCCCCACTCCGGGCTCCTACGAGGTGTTCAAAGCGCTCATCGACGACCGGCTGTCCAAGTGACCGTGAGCGGAGACAGCACACAGCATCCGCTCGGCCAGGCATGCGCCTTCCGGCCCTGTGAACAGCCCCGCACCACCCCACGTATACGACAAGGTGAAAGCCCGTGACTCCCACCAGCCGGATCATCTACGACGAACGACTGACCGCCCCCAGGTCCTGGTGGGGCATCTCCGCGCTGTTCGGCCTCTCGATGGCCCTGGTCTTCTTTCCCTACGGGCTGATCGCGGCACTCATCGCCCTGGCCGGCGGCACCTGCCTGGCCGGGACGTACGTCAGCGCGCAGGGCTCGGCGCGGATCCGGGTCACCTCGGACACGCTGTTCACGGCGGACGCGCGTATTCCGCTGTCCGCGCTGGGGAAGGCGGAGGTGCTCGACGGCGAGGAGGCCAGGGCCTGGCGGACGTACAAGGCCGATCTGCGAGCGTTCAGCGTGATGCGTGGTTTCATCCCCACCGCGGTGCGTGTCGAGGTACTCGACCCGGATGACCCCACGCCCTACCTCTACCTCTCCACCCGGACGCCGGACCGGCTCGCAGAAGCGATCAGTGCGCGCCCTTGATCGTGCGGCGTCCGTGACCGGGCGCGGGGAGCCTGCCGGGGCCAGCCGGGCCAGCCGGGCCAGCCGGGCCAGCCGGGCCAGCCGGGCCAGCCGGGCGGGAACGTGCGTGCGGGCCGGTCTGTTCGCCGTGCTCGGCACCGTGCTCGCGGCCTTCGGCCACCACGCCATCGCCGAAGGCACGGTGCCCTGGCGGATGGTGGGCGTGGCGATCGTGGCGCAGTTCGCGGCGGTCTGGCCGCTCGCCCGGCGCCGCTACACGCTCATCGCTACCGTCGCGTTCACGCTGGCGACGCAGGGCATGCTGCATCTCGCCCTGTCCTACGCGGACGGTGACCCGCCGGCCGTGACGCCGTGGCACACGACGCACGCCGGGCATCTCGCGGTCGCGCCGGGGGACGGACACGCCTGGCATCACGCCGGGGCGGCGATGACGACCGTCCATGTGGTTGCCGCGCTGGTCGTGGCCCTGCTGCTGCACCGGGCGGACGCTCGGATGACGGCAGCGCTCGGCACGCTGCGCACACTCGCCCGGGCAGTCGTGTCCGCCCTGGTCCAGGTGCTGCCACGACCGGTCGTCGGCGCGGGCCCGGTATCGCTGACGCTCCCCGGGCGGAGAGCGGGTGCCCGCTTCGAAGCAGCGATTCCGGCACGGGAGGAGGTACTGGAGCATGCGGTGGTGCGCAGGGGACCACCGCGGCGGGAGCGACCTTCCGGTTCTTCACGGTCCCGGCGACTGCGGGACCGGCTCTTCCCGTACCAGCAAGGAGTTTCCCTGTGTCCATGTCCACACACCCGTTGGCACTGGCCGGCCGCCGTGTCGCTCTCGCCGGTGCCGCCGCGCTGACAGCGACGCTCGCCCTGGCCTCGCCGGCCGCCGCGCATGTGGAGGTCGAGGCCGACACGCCCCAGGCCCTCGCCGAGGATGTCACCCTCACCTTCCTGTCCGAGGCCGAGTCCGACTCGGCGGGCTTCACGGAACTGCGCGTCGTACTGCCCGAAGGCATCGCTCCCGAGGACGTCACGCTCGACGAGGCGCCCAAGGGCTGGAAGTTCAAGGCCACCAGCGACGGATACACCGTTGCCGGCCCCGCTCTGAAGGCCGGCGTCGACGGTGAGCACAAGGTCAAGGTCCGGCAGTTGCCGGACGCCAAGGAGCTCGCGTTCAAGACCGTCGAGACCTACGACGACGGTAAGATCTCGCGCTGGATCGAACTGCCCACCGGCGGCGAGGATTCCGAACAGCCCGCCCCGGTCCTGGAACTGAAGGCCGCGGCCCCGGGCGCCAAGCCGGCCGACCCCGGCCCCAGTTCCAGCCCCACGGACGAGACACCCAGCCCAACTCCGTCCGCCGCCGAACCGAGCACTGAGGCGACGGGCTCCGAGTCCGCCGCCAAGGCCGCCGAGGACGACGAGGGCGGCTCGACGGGCCTGGTCATCGGCGGGGCGGTCGTGGCACTGGCCGTTCTCGGCGGCGGCGCGTGGTGGCTGGTGAAGCGGCGCACCGCGGCATCACAGAGCTGACCCTCGCCTGCCGTGTCCGGGGGCGGAGCCGCATCCGCCCCCGGACGGAACGCGGACCGGTGAACCGGCCCGGCAGTGGCTCGGCCCTGACCAGTGAGCGTCCGGGCGAAGCCGTCGGCTCACCGGCGACGACCGCCTAAGATCAGCGATGATGAGGAGTCAGGCTCAGCACACGACCCGCGATGCGTGGCGGCCCACGCGGATCGCGGCGCTCTGTCCTGCCCTGCTGGTACTGCTCACCACGCTCGTCATGTGTCTGGGTTCCGTGTCCCATGGCGACAGCGGCCCAGGCGGCACCACGACAACATCGATGGGGCCGATGACCACGACGTCCGTCGACTCGCTTCCGGCGGGCGCCCCCACGAGTCACCACGCGACGACGGGCGCGCATCCGGCCGACTGCCCCTACGGCGATGTCTGCTGCGGCCCGGCCGCTGACGGGGTGCGGGCCGTGCTCGCCGCTCCCGTCCAGCCCGTACCGGCGGTACTGCCCAGCATGCCGAGCGTGCCCACACCGGGGATCCCCTCGCGGTGTGCAGAACCCGCGCCGACCTGCCGCGCCCCCGACCTCCACGTCCTCCAGGTGCAGCGGACGTAGACGACTGTCACAGCGCCGTGCGCTCGCGCGTGCGGCCGACGGTATGCGTCCTTCCACCACTCCCCGCACCCACCGCCGCGCGTCGACACCGCCCGGCGGAGACGAGGAACTCACTGTCATGAGCAAGACCAGCAAGAAGGCGGCGTCGACCGCGCGGCGGGCCAAGATCGAGGAGATGCGCCGCGCCGAAAAGGCCCGTGAGCGCCGTAACCGCATCATCACCATCACCCTCAGCACGGTGATCGTCGCCGGACTCGTCGGCTGGGGCGGGTACGCCCTGAACAGTGCCAACGAGAAGGACGAGCAGCAGGCCGCCGAGGCGAAGAAACCCGTACGCGGCGAGAAGTCATGGGCGAAGAAGGAACTCACCCAGAACCATGTCCAGGGCGCCGTCGACTACCCGATGAACCCGCCCGTCGGCGGTGACCACAACCAGGCGTGGATGACCTGCGACGGCACCGTCTACACCAAGGCCATAGGCAAGGAGAACGCCGTGCACTCCCTCGAACACGGCGCGGTCTGGATCACGTACAACGACAAGGCATCCGAGGACGACATCAAGGCGTTGAGCGACAAGGTCTCCAAGACGCCGTACACGCTGATGAGCCCGGACGAGGAGCAGTCCGGTCCCATCATGCTGTCGGCCTGGGGCAAGCAGCTCAGCGTGACCGAGGCGTCCGACTCCCGGGTGGAGCAGTTCCTGTCCAAGTACGTCCAGGGTGCGCAGACGCCCGAGCCGGGCGCCGCCTGTACGGGTGGTCTGACCGCCTGATGGGGGACACCAGGGCCGCTCTCGGTGATGCGGCCCTGGTCCGCGGGGTCTTCCCGACGCCCGAGGGTTCCCAGCGCCCGAAGGTGAGGGATCATGGACAGGGGAGGCTGACGGCCCGCGGAAGTCGAAGAGGCAGCCATGCGTGACGCACGAGAACAGCCGGATGATGCGCCCGTCGCTGCGGCCCAGCTGGAGCACTGGCAGCGGACGCACGCCCGGCACCCCCTGATGTACGGCATGGAGCCCTCCGAGCCGGCCCGCTACGCCGCCGGACTGTTCCGCGCTTCGGGCTGCCGGACCGTGCTCGAACTCGGCGCCGGGCACGGCCGTGACGCGCTGTTCTTCGCCCGTCAGGGCTTCACCGTGCACGCCACCGCCTTCAGTTCCGCCGGGCTGGAACAGCTCGTCGCGGCGGCCCGCGAGGCCGCTGTGGCGGACCGGGTGACCACGGTCGTGCACGACGTACGCGATCCGCTGCCGTTCGCCGACGCCTCCGTGGACGCCGTCTTCACCCACATGCTGCTGTGCATGGCCCTGTCGACCGAGCACACCCACTCGGCACTCGCCGAGATCGCCCGCGTCCTGCGCCCAGGCGGCACCCTCGTCCACACCGTCCGCCACACCGGCGACGCCCACTACGGAGCGGGAACCGCGCACGGCGACCACATCCACGAGTCCGGAGGATTCGCCGTGCACTTCTTCGACCGGCGCCTCGTCGACGGCCTCGCCTCGGACGACTGGCACCTGAAGCAGGTGCACGCCTTCGAGGAGGGCGAACTCCCGCGCCGGCTCTGGCGGGTCACGCAGGTACGCGGCGTCTGACGTTGAAGGCGCGATCGGTCCGGTGCCCGTCGCCGTCGTGTCAGTCGGTGGGCTGGAGGATGATGCAGGTCGTGGTGGCGTGAGCGATCAGCTTCCCCTGTTCGTCCAGCACCTTGCCTTCGGCTGTCGCGGCGCGTCGGCCGACGTGGATGACAGTGCCTTCGGCGGTGAGGGTCTGTCCATCGGTGCGGGCGGCCCGGATGTAGTTGACCTTGAGTTCAAGGGTGGTGTAGCTGACGCCGGCTGGGAGGGTGGTGTGCACCGCGCAGCCCATGACCGAGTCGAGCAGGGTGGCCGCGATACCGCCGTGGACGGTTCCGAGGGGGTTGGCGAAGTCCGGGCGGGTGTCCAGTGAGATGACGATGCGGCCGTGGTCGACCTCGTCGAAGCGCATGCCGAGCAGACGTCCGATGGACGGGATGTCGGCGGGCCGCTCCCGTTGGATCCAGCGCATCAGTTCGAGGCCCGTCATGGCGGCGAGGTCGGTGGTGGACACAGTCGTTCTCCTGGGTGGTGTTGGTGCTGGGGTGCGGGCGGTCGAGGAGTGTCGCGATACGGACGGGCTCGTGTGCGTGCCGGTGAGGGCGGCAACGGGGTCGCGTCCGCCTCAACCGAGCGGGGCGGTCCCGTCGCGCAGGGCGGCCAGAACGGGCGCGTACATACGGGTCTTGATGGTCCGCAGCGTGTCGCCCGCCTTCTGCAGCTGGCCCGAGGCGATCTCCACGGCGGTGGTGCGCACCGCGTCCTCGTCCACGGCGAGGTCGACGACGCCCGCCGCGAGAGCGTCGTGGCCGCCGTACCGGCGGGCCGTGAGCATGGCCTCGTGCGCGGTCCGCGGGGTCAGCCGGGCCTGGATCAGCGCGGACATGCCCGGTGTGAAGGGGATGTTGATGTCCGCCTCGGGCAGGCACCAGTAGCCGCGGTCGGCGCGCATCACGCGGAAGTCGTGCGCCAGGGAGAACATCGCGCCCGCGGCGAAGGTGTGCCCCTGCAGCGCGGCCACCGTGATCACCGGCAGGGAGAGCAGCCGCGCGAAGAGCTCGTGGACGGAGGCGACGTAGTCCTGCTGCTGGTCGGCGTGGGTGAACAGCCAGTCCAGCTCGAGGCCGTTGGAGTAGAACTTGCCTCGCGCGGCGCTTACCAGGGCACGGGGCCCGTCCGTCTTCTCCACCTCGTCGAGAGCGGCGTTGACGGCTGCGATCCAGTCCGGGTGGAAGCGGTTCTCGTCGTCTCCGAGATCGAGGACGAAGACGTTGTCCTGGCGGTCGAGCGTGGGCACGGTGGCTCCTTCGGGGCTGGTGGCTTCGGGGGCTGGTGGCTTCGGGGGTCGGCAGGTCAGGAACTTGGTGCCCGACCTGGGTCGGGCCGGTTGCGCAGGGCGTGGACCAGCAGGTCGTGGATCTCAGTGGCGGCCGCCTCCAGGGGGGCGGTGCTCTGCTCGGCCCGGCACATGATCACCGCGCCTTCGAGTGCGGCGATGACGAACGCTGCCAGCCGCCTGCTCCGTTCCTCCGTCAGGCCGTGCCGGAGGAACAGGACGGCGAGAGCCTGCTGCCAGCGGGCGAACACCGTGGCGGCGGAGCGGGCCAGTTGGGGTGCGTCGTCGTTGGTCTCCACCGCGACCGCCACGACGGGGCAGCCGGTTCTGAAGTCGCTCCGGACGAGCCGGTCACGCCACAGCGCGAACACGCCGTCGATCGCCTGCACCGGGTCGTCCGTCTGCAGGGCGGCGTCGATCAGTCCCGCGATGAAGTCGCCGGCGAGCGCCACCGCCTCCTCGATCAGCTGCGCCCGTCCGCCGGGAAAGTGGTGGTAGACCGAGCCTCTCGGGGCGCCGCTGTGGGCGAGCACCCGGTCGATGCTCGTGGCGCTCGCCCCGTACTCACGCAGTGACTCCACGGCGCTGAGGACCATCCGCTCACGGCTGCCGGTCATGGCGTGCGCCGCCTTCCTGATGTCCGGGACGGGGAGGCTCTCCAGAGGATTACCGCTCAGTAAGTTATGTTGTATGACATAGAACATGCAAGGGGTTCAGCAGTGCCCCTGAGCTGATCCGAGCAACCCCGAACACAGGCACGACAGTTGACGAAATGATCGAGTTTGTCCGTGATGCGGGAGGGGGAGGGCACCGAAAGGGCCCGCCTCACCGGCCGAGAGCATCGGCGTGGGCCGCACCGCCGCCCACCGCCCGAAAGGCCCTCCCGTGAGCGAATCCCACCCGCCCCTTCCCTGGGACACCACGCAGGCGGCCGACGCCTACCGTGACCGCGACATGAGACTCGCCCGTGAGCTGATCTTCCCGGCGGTGCTGCGGCGCCTCGGCCCCGCCGAGGGCACCGCTCAAGTCGTCCTCGACGTCGGCTGCGGCACCGGTGCCCTCGCCGTGCACCTGGCCGAGGCCCGCGGGTGCACCGTGCACGGCCTCGACCCCTCCTCCGCCATGCTCGACATCGCCCGCGCCGACCGGCCCCACCCCCGCGTCGACTACCGGCTCTTCGACGGCAGGTCCCTGCACTGGATCGCGGACGACGACGTCGACGCCGTCGTGTGCTGCCTGGTCTACTGCACCGACCCGGACGACCGCAGACTCGCGGACCTGACCCGCGAGATCCATCGGGTACTGCGCCCCGGCGCGCCTTACGTCCTCGCGGATCTCAACCCCCAGGCGATCGGCGAGGCCTTCTCCACCCTCCGCTACGGCGACCCGGGAACCGTCTACACCGAAGGAGACACCGTCCCCACGACCCTGCGGAGGCTGAGCGGGACGACCGTCACCACGGCCTGCCACTACCGCTCCCTCCCCCGCTACGAAGCGCTCCTCACACAGGCCGGCTTCGCCTCGCCCGACCTCGACCTGCCGCTGGCGCCACAGCATCACGACAGCAGCACCCCAGAGCCCGCGGAGACCCGGGTCGCGCCGTACATGGTCCTCACCACGCGCGCGGGGAAGGGGCCGGGCCGGTGAGGGATCCGGATCCGATCGAGCCCGGCATCGTCGTCGGCAACGGCCGACGGCCGTCCGCCGACGACGGGGAGCCCGGTGCCGCAGGCGAACCGGGCCACCGACGCTGAGCGCAGCCAGGGGCCGGAGTCGGCATCAAGCCGTGACCGGCGTCAAGCCGTGACCGGCATCGAGCCGTGGCCCTTCGCTGAGCAACGCCGCCGTCGCGAGAGGCTGTTCGGGGCGGTCAGCCGGCCGCGGCCAGCGCGCGGCGGCCGTCGGCGATGATGGCCGCCAGCTCCGCGCACTCCTCGGAGGTCAGGGGCACCAGGGGCGCACGTACCGGGCCCGCGGTTCCCCCTTCCAGGGTCACCCCCGCCTTGACCAGCGACACCGCGTACCCCGGTACACGCTGACGCAGCCGGACCAGCGGATGGAAGAAGGTCCGCAGGAGGCCGTCCACGAGCTGCCGGTCGTCCTCCTCCAGCGCGCGGTGGAACGCCAGGGAGATGTCAGGGGCGAAGGCGAAGGCGGCCGAGGAGTAGAGGTCGACGCCCAGTGCCCGGTAGGCGAGTTGGCTGGCCTCGGCCGTCGGCATCCCGTTGAAGAAGTGGAACTCCTTGCCGGTTCCGGCCAGTTCGGCGCGCACGGCCGGGACGATGCGGGCGATGAGGTCGAGGTCACCGGTGCCGTCCTTGAAACCGCTGACGGCGGGGATCCGGGCGACCTCCGCGGCCGACGCCTCGTCGAACCTCGCGTTGCCCCGGTTGTAGACGATCAGCGGCAGGCCGGTGGTCTCCGCGACGGCGCGAGTGAACGCGACGAGGCCCGCGCGGGGAGCCTCGACCAGGTAGGGGGGCATCAGCAGCAGGCCGTCCGCACCGGCCTCCGCGGCGAGCCGGGCGAAACCGCGGGCCTGGCCGAGCGCCCCGCCGGCTCCCGCATAGACCGGGACGCGACCACCCACGACCTCCACGGCGGTCCGCACCACACGGGCGTACTCCTCGGTCGCCAGGGCGTGGAACTCACCGGTACCACAGGCGACGAAGACGGCACCGGGACCGGCGTCCACCCCGGCGCCGATGTGTTTCCTCAGCGCATCGTGGTCGACTTCCCCGGTGGCGGTGAAGGGGGTGACGGGGAAGAACAGAACGCCTTCGAACATGGGTCAGGGCTCCTTGGCGGGCGACGGGGCGGCGGTGGTCAGCGGTGCGGGGTCGTGGGGGGATTCGTGGTCGGCGGGGACGCCGGGCGCGGCCGGGACCCGGCCGGCGCGCACCACGTTGGTGAGAGGGCTCCCCCGCTCCAGGCGGGTGATGTTGGCCGCGATCTCCGTGGCGCGGGCGGCGAAGGTCTCCTCGGTGTGCCCGGAGTTGTGCGGTGTCATCACGACATTGGGCAGGGTGTGGAACGGCAGGCGGCTGGGCGCGTGCGGCGGTCCGGCCCACCACACGTCGAGGGCGGCGCCGGCGATGGTGCCGGCCGACAGCGCCTCGTACAGCGCCTCCTCCTGGACGACGGGACCGCGGGCGACGTTGATCAGGAAGCAGTGGCGGCCCATCGAGGCCAGTTCGGCCGGTCCGATGAGTCCGCGGGTCGCGGGGCTCAACGGTACGGTGACCACGACGACGTCGGAGTCGGCCAGCAGCTCGGGCAGCCGGTCCGTACCGCCTACCCAGTCCGGCCGCAGTCCGTCCGGCAGGGGGGCCGACCGATCGCGGCGCACGGCCCGTACGCCCAGGCCGACCGCCTGGCACAGCCGGGCGGTCTCCGTCCCCGTCTCGCCGAATCCGATGATGCCGACGCGCCGCCCCCGCAGGGTGTCCCCGAAGGGCAGCGCGGGGTCGACGGCGACGTTCCGCCACCGGCCGGCACGCAGCTCCTGATCGGCGGTCAGCACACGTCGGGACAGCATCAGCACGCACATCAGGACGTGTTCGGCGATCGACCTGCCGTGGTGGTGCGTGTTGGCCACGGTCACCTCCGGCCGCAGCGCCTCCAGGGGGATGCCGTCGTAGCCCGCGCCGACCACGTGGACGAGTCGCAGCCGCTCCGCTCGCCGCGCGGCGTCCTCGGTGAGGCGCGTGCCCACGTACACATCGATGTCGGCGATGGCCTCGGCGATCCGCTCCGGGTCCCACTCGGAGGCCGCCAGCCACTCGTGGCCGCCCCCGGTCCTCAGCCGCTCGGAGAACCGGCTCAGAATGCGGTGGTTGAGCATGATGCGCATGCCGTGGTCACCACCGGGGCGTCGTGCACTCGAAGGTGGGCTCGAAACGGCGCATGTAGCCGGTGTCGTCGCGGTCGCGCACCCCGCAGTCGAGGTACTGCTGGTGGAGCCGGGCGAGCGCGACCCGGTCCAGCTCCACACCGAGGCCCGGGGCGGTTGGCACCTCGACGCGTCCCTCGGTGAACCGCAGGACTCCCGGGGCGATCACGTCCTCGTCCGGCCGCTTCCACGGCCAATGAGTGTCGCAGGCGTAGGTCAGCCCGGGGGTGGCGGCGGCCAGGTGGGTCATCGCGGCGAGGCTGATGCCCAGGTGGGAGTTGGAGTGCATGGACAGGCCGAGGCCGAACGTCTCGCAGATGGCGGCCAGTTGGGTGCAGCGGCGCAGGCCGCCCCAGAAGTGGTGGTCGGACAGCACGATGCCCACCGCGCCCTGGGCGATGGCGGGGGCGAGGTCGTTGAAGGAGACCACGCACATGTTGGTGGCCAGGGGTGTGTCCGTCTGCCGCGCCACGGCCGCCATGCCTGCGATGCCCGCGGTCGGGTCTTCCAGGTACTGGAGGGTTCCGTCGAGTTCGCGGGCGACGCGGAGCGAGGTCTCCTCGCTCCAGGCGGCGTTGGGGTCCAGCCGCAGGGGCAGGTCGGGGAAGGCGGCCCGCAGAGCGCGTATCGCGGCGATCTCCTCGTCGGGCGGGAAGACACCGCCCTTGAGCTTGATGGAGGAGAAGCCGTACTGGTCGATCATGCGGCGGGCCTGTTCCACCAGTCCCTCGGGGTCGAGGGCGGCGCCCCAGTCGTCGTCCCCCTGGCCGGGGTGTCCGGCCCACTTGTAGAAGAGGTAGGCGCTGTAGGGCACGGCGGGGCGCACGGCGCCGCCGAGGAGGTCGCTGACCGGCCGTCCCACCAGCTTGCCCTGGATGTCCAGACAGGCCACGTCGAACGGGGATACGACACGGTCCACGGTGCTGCTGCCGGTGACCATGCCGGACATGCCGTCGCCGCCGGCTGTGTCCGAGCCGAGGGCGCGGCGGGCGCGCGCCATCAGGTCGTTGAGGCTCCAGACGTCCAGGCCGACGAGTTCCTCGGCGGCCCGGCGCAGCCGCTCCAGGTGCACGGTTCCGCCGTAGCTCTCGCCGATGCCGGTGACACCGCTCTCTGTGGTGAGCTCGACGATGGTGCGCAGCGCGTACGGCTCGTGCACTCCCACCGTGTTGAGCAGGGGGTAGTCCCGGAAGGCCACGGGGGTGACCGTGACTTCGGCGATGCGTTCAGCCGTCCCGACCATGACACCATCCTCATATGTAGCTGGCATCTCCATTTGTAGACAGCACTTGTGGGACTGTCAATGATCCGGCCGATACCGACGGCGATTCGGCACTAGAATCGACCGGCGCCGCGTCCGCCTCGGGACGACGGCGGACGACCACGCGCGGCGCGAGCAACGGAGAAGGACGCATGCGGGAAAGGAGCGGGCCCGCCGACACGGACAGCGGGGGCGGAGTACGTGAGGTGAAGTCCGCCGCGAGGACCGTCCAGGTGCTGGAAATCCTCGCCAACCGCAGCTCCGACCAGGTACGACTGCGGGAGCTCTCCGAAGAGACCGGGGTGCCCCGCAGCAGCCTCTACGCCCTGCTCCAGACCTTGGTGGCCTGCGGCTGGGTCCGCACCGACGGCACCGGCTCCCTCTACAGCATCGGCATCCGCGCGCTACTCACGGGCACCCGGTACCTGGACACGGACGCCCGGCTCAGCCTGGCCGGTCCCGTCCTGGACCAGCTCACGGAGGAGCTGGGGGAGACCATTCACTTCGCCCGGCTGGACGGCCCCGACATCGTGTACCTGGCCACCCGCGAGTCCCGCCACTACCTGCGTCCCTTCAGCCGGGTGGGCCGGCGGCTGCCTGCGCAGGCCTCGGCCCTCGGCAAGGCGCTGCTGGCCGAGCAGCCCCCCGAATACCTCGAGCGGGAACTGCCCGCGGTCCTCCCCTCGTACACCGCGCGGACCATCTCCGACCACACCGCCCTGCGGCAACACCTCGGCACCGTCCGCGAGCGGGGCTACGCGATCGACGACGGGGAGCACATCGAGGGCCTGGTCTGCTTCGGCTTCGCGCTGCGCTACAGCAGTCCGGCCGAGGACGCCATCAGCTGCTCCGTACCCACGGTCCGGCTGAGCGAGGAGCACCGGGAGCGCGTCGTGGCCGCCATGTTCCGAGCCCGGAAGGAACTGGAGCGGGCGCATCCGCGGTGACCGCGGATGCGCCGGCGGGCGGGCCGTTCAGCCCGCTGTACGGGGTACCGGCGTCGTCGGTACCGGTGTGACGAGCGTGCCCTCGGTCATGAACTGGTGCAGGTTGCGGAAGGCCAACTCCCCCATGGCCTCGCGCGTCTCATGGGTGGCGCTGGCGATGTGCGGGAGCAGGACGACACTGTCCAGCTCCAGCAGGGCGGGCGGCACCTCGGGTTCATGGGCGAAGACGTCCAGGGCCGCGCCCGCGATCGTGCCCTTCACCAGGGCGGACACCAGGGCCGGTTCGTCGACGACACTGCCCCGTGAGACATTGACCAGATGGCCTTGGGGCCCGAGCGCGTCGAGCACGTCCGCCGAGACCAGGCCCTGGGTGGCGCCGCCTCCGGAGACAGCCACGACCAACGCGTCGCAGGCCGCAGCCAGTGCGGTGGGCGAGGAGAGGTAGGCGTAGTCCACATCCGTGGCGGGTGTGCGCGAGTGGTAGAGGAGTTCGGCGCCGAAGCCTTCGAGCCGCCGGGCGATGGCGCGGCCGATCCGGCCCAACCCGAGGATGCCCACGCGCTTCCCGCTCACCTTGGCCGCCAGCGGGAAGGCGGCCGAGGTCCACGCGCCGCTGCGGACGAAGCGGTCGGCGGCCGACAGTCGGCGCATCACATCGATCAGGGCGCCGACGGCGAGGTCCGCCACGCAGTCGGTGAGCACGTCCGGGGTGTTGCTGACATCGATGCCGCGGGCCCGGGCCCGGGCCACGTCGGTGGTCTCGTAACCGACGCCGAAGTGGACGATCGCGCCGAGCCCGGGCAGGGCGTCCATCAGGTCGTCCGGCACCCCGATCCGGGCACTGGTCACGGCGGCCGCCACCTCGCCGCCGTGGTCCCGTAGATAGCCCTCGGGATCGGGCAGTTCGGCCAGCCGTACGGTGTGGTGGTGCGCGGCCAGCGCGGTCTCCAGGGACGGCAGCAGTGGGCAGACCTGGAGGACGGTGCCGTGGTGCGCTGCCGCGGTCATGCCGCTCCCCCTGCCGGGCGGGGACGGCGGAGGCTGAGTGTCGTACAGAGCATGGGTATCCGCTTCCGTTGTCGTGGGATCGCCGGGAGCCTCGCTCGACCGACGCATTTTGTGAGATCTCTTGACGCCTCACTACCTCGCACTTAGCTTCGGCGTCTACAAATGCAGACCGGGTACGCAAGTATAGACAGCCCTGTGGCGGTCGCGTCTCCGGCGGCAACACGTCAGCACCCTCGGAGATACGCCGACGATGAAGCTCTCCGTACCCTCCCTCCCACGCCCGCGACCACGCCGGGCACACCGACTCCGTACCCTTCTGATCTCGGGCATGACGCTGCTGACCAGCGCGTGCGCCGTGGCGAACAGCGACACCGCGGGTGATGCGGGCAGCGCGGACGGCCGCACCCTGCGGGTGGTCCTCACCCAGGAGCCCCCGACCCTGGAGCCCTGTGAGTCCTCGCTGACCGCGACCGGGGTCGTGGTCCGTTCCAACATCACCGAACCGCTGGTTGAACGGGAGCCCTCCACCGGCAAGCTGCAACCACTGCTCTCGACCGGCTGGCGGCAGACCGAGCCCACCACGTGGACCTTCGACATCCGCTCGGGCGTGAACTTCCAGAACGGGCAGCCGTTCACGGCCGAGGACGCGGTCTTCTCCATCGACCGCGCCGTCAACTCCGATCTCGCCTGCAACGTGGACGGCTATGTCTTCGGGGACGAGAAGCTCGAGGTACGCGCCGTCAGCCCCACCCGGCTGACCGTCACCACCGAGAAGGCCGACCCCATCCTCCCGCTGCGGCTCAGCTTCGTGGAGATCGTGCCGCGGACCACCAGCACCAAGGCCAAGGTGCGCATCCCGGTCGGGACCGGGCCCTACGCCGTCACCTCCTGGCAGACCGGCGTCTCGATCTCCCTCGCCCGCAACGAGAAGTACTGGGGCAAGGCCCCCGCCTACCCCCGGGCCCGGTACGTCTGGCGCAGCGACGCCAGTGTCCGCGCCGCCATGATCGACAAAGGCGAGGCCGACATCGCGATGGCGCTGGACCCCATGGACGCCACCGGGGACAACAGCGTCGCCTACCCCAACAACGAGACGACCGCCCTGCGGCTGGACGGCCGCGAAGCACCCCTGAACGACATCCGGGTACGCAAGGCGATCGGCATGGCCATCGACCGCCAGGGCATCGCCGACGCCCTGCTGGGCGGACTGGCCAAGCCCGCCGCACAACTCGTCCCGCCCGGCGTGGTCGGGCACAACGACAACCTCACCCCCACCCCGTACGACGTGTCCGCGGCCCGTGCGCTGGTCGAGCAGGCGGCGGCCGACGGTGTCCCCGTCCACCGGCGGATCACCCTCGTCGCACGCAACGGCCAGTTCGCCGGGATCGCCGAAGTGGCCGAGGCGCTGCAGTACGAGATGGCGAAGGTGGGACTGAACGTGAGGATTCGCATGGCGGACACCGCCACCCACCTCCAGTACCAACTGCGCCCGCTCCCCCGCGGCGTCGGACCGGTGGCGCTGTTGATCATGCACGGCAACCAGGCCGGGGACGCGGCCTTCACCACCAGCCAGTACCTGCTGAGCGACGGCCCTCAGTCCACCTTCGGCACCCAGGAGCTGAACCGGCGCATCGCCGCTGCGGACACCCGCTCCGGCAAGGACCGCCAGAAGGCGTTCGCCTCGGTACTCGCCCACCAGAACACCGAGGTCGCGCAGTACGCGTATCTGGCCCATATGCGCGGGCTGCTCGGCCTGTCGCCGTCCGTGCGGTACCGGCCGGACTCGGCGACCGGGGACGAGATGCGGCTGTCCGAGGTCCGCCCGGCGACGGCGGGGAGGCATTGACATGGGGTTCTTCCTGCGCAAACGCGTCGTCTCCAGCGCGATCCCCCTGGTCTTCGTGGTGCTGGGCGTGTTCTGCCTGGCCCGGCTCACCGGCAACCCGGTCGACCTCTATCTGCCGCTGAGCGCCACCGCCCAGCAGCGCGCGGAGTTCTCCGCCGCCCACGGCTTCGACGACTCCATTGCGGTGCAGTTGTGGGACTACCTCGCGGGCGCCGCGCACCTGGACTTCGGCACCTCGCTGCGCACCGGGGAGTCGGCCGGCTCGATGGTGCTCCAGGCGTTCCCCGTCACCCTCCAACTCGCGGGGGTCACCATGCTGTTGGCGATCCTCGGCGCGCTCGTGGTCGGCAGCCTCGCCGCGTACCGGCCCAACTCGCTCGTCGACCGGATCGCCGGTCTGCTGTCGATGACCGCGGCCAGCATCCCCGACTTCTGGTTCGCGATCATGGGGGTGCTGGTGTTCGGCGTGGGCCTGGACCTGCTGCCGACCTCCGGCACCCTGGGCGGCCCCGAGATCTGGGTGCTGCCCATCGCCACCTTGCTGATCCGCCCGTTCGGCGTGCTGGTCCAGGTGGTCCGCGGCAGCATGGTGGGCGCGCTGTCCGCGCCGTACGTCAAGGTGGCCCGCAGCAAGGGCGCCGACGCCAAGCGCGTGGTGTTCGGGCACGCGCTGCGCAACTCCGCCACCCCGGTGCTGACCGTCGCCGGTGACCTCACCGTCGGCCTGGTGAACGGCGCGGTGGTGGTGGAGACCATCTTCGGCTGGCCCGGTATCGGCAAGCTCATGATCGATTCGATTCTGCAGCGCGACTTCGCGGTGTTGCAGGCCGCCGTCCTGCTGACCGCGGTGACGATCTTCGCGCTGAACATCCTCGTCGATGTCTGTCACGCCCTGATCGACCCCCGAGTGCGCCAGGCGGTGCCGGCGTGAGCGAAGGACCCACCATGACCGATCTCGCCTCCCGTCCCACCGACGCGGTCACCCCGTCGCGCACCCGCCCGCCCCGCTGGTGGCTGCTGCTCGGCAGAGACCGGGGCGCGGCCGTCGCCGCCGTCGTCCTCGCCCTGGTGTTCCTCGTCGCGGTCTTCGGCCGGCTGTTCATCGGCGACCGGGCCGTACGCCAGGACCTCGGCGCCTCGCTGCGCCCGCCCTCCCTCGACCAGGGCTTCTACGGGCTGCTCGGCACGGATGTGCTGGGGCGCAGCGTGCTGGCCCGGCTGGTGGACGCCGCCGGGACGACACTGTCCGTCGCGGTGCCCGCGGTGCTGTGCTCTCTGCTGATCGGCTCCGCTCTGGGGATGTGGGCCGGCTACCACGGAGGGGTGCGCGAGAACGTCGCGATGCGCGTGGCCGATGTGATCCTCAGCTTCCCCTCCCTGCTGATCGCGGTGGTGGTGCTGTACGTCTTCGCGCCCAGTGCGCTGAACATCGTGCTGATCCTGGCCGTGGCGCGCATCCCGGTCTATCTGCGCACCGCCCGTGCGGAGTCGGCCGAGCTCAGGAGCCGTCTGTTCGTCGACGCGGCACGCACCTTCGGGACGCCGAGCCGGCACATCATCGTCCGCCACATCCTGCCGATCGCGCTGCCGACGCTGCTGACCGTGGCCACGCTCGACTTCTGTTTCGTGATGCTGACCGAGTCCAGCCTGAGCTTCCTCGGCATCGGCATCCAACCCCCGGATGTGAGTTGGGGCCTGATGGTGGCCCAGGGGCGCCAGTACCTCCAGACGGCGTGGTGGATCGCGGTGCTGCCGGGGGTCGCGATCGTGCTCACCACGGTGTCGGCCACGGTGCTCGCCGCCTGGGTGCGCCTGGCCACCGACCCCGCCCAGCGCTGGCGGCTGACCCTGCCCAGGAAGCGGCGCGGCGACCGAGCCGCTGTACCCCCGGAGATGATCGCGTGAAGCCGTCCCAGCTGTCCGCGCCCCCCGCGACCGGTCGTCCGGCACTCGAAGTCGAGGGACTGTGCGTCGATCTGCACACACCCTCCGGCACGGTCCGCGCCGTGGACGGCGTCGGCTTCTCCGTACGCCGGGGGCACACCCTGGCGCTGCTGGGCGAGTCCGGCTGCGGGAAGTCGATGACCGCGCTGTCCGTCGTCGGACTACTCGACCCGATGGCCGAGGTGACGGACGGCTCCGTACGGGTGTCCGGCACCGATGTGCTGACGTTGGGCAGGGCAGGGCGGCGGAAGCTCGCCGGGCCCGTGCTGTCGATCGTCTTCCAGGACGCGCTGGCCGCGCTCAACCCCGTGCAGCCGGTCGGCAGACAGCTCGCCGAGCCGTTCCGGATCCACCGTGGCCTGTCTCGGCGCCGGGCGGAGGAGGAGGCGGTGGAGCTGATGCGCCGGGTCGGCATCCCCGAGCCACGGCTGCGGGCCCGTTCGTATCCGCACCAGTTCTCCGGCGGTATGCGCCAGCGGCTGCTGATCGCGATGGCCGTCGCCCTGGACCCTGATGTGCTGATCGCCGACGAGCCCACCACCGCACTCGACGTCACCGTGCAGGCGCAGATCATGCGGCTGCTGCGGGACCTGCAGACCGAGCGGAACATGGCGCTCGTGCTGATCACCCACGACCTGGCGGTGGTGGCCCAGCGGGCGGACGACGTGGTGGTGATGTACGGGGGCAACGTGGTGGAGACCGGCCCGGTGGCGGAGGTGTTCGCCCGCCCCCGCCACCCCTACACCAAGGGGTTGCTCGACTCCGTGCCCGAACACGCCGTCAGGGGGCGCCCGTTGCCCGCCGTACCGGGGAGCCCACCCGAGCTCAGTGCGATCCCGTCCGGCTGTGTCTTCCAGGCCAGGTGTCCGATGGCCCGGGAGGTCTGCGTCCGGGAGCGTCCCCGGCAGGTGTCCGTCGGGGCCGGGCGTACGGCCGCCTGCCACTTCTCCGAGGAGCTCGACCATGCCTGAGACCCCCCTGCCCGACGCCACCGCCGCTGACCCGCGCGGCGGGGCGCCGGCCACCGCCCGGCCGCTGCTCGACGTCAGCGGCGTGACCAAGTCGTTCGGCCACGGCCGCCGACGCCTGACCGCGCTGGACGGGGTCGACGTCACTCTCCGGCGCGGGGAAACCCTCGGCCTGGTGGGCGAGTCCGGTTGCGGCAAGTCGACCCTGGCCCGGGTGGTCCTCGGGCTGGAGCGGCCGGACTCGGGAACCGTGCGCTTCGACGGCACCGATCCGTTCGCCCTGAAGGGCAAGGAGCTGCTGGCGTGGCGGCGCCGGGTGCAGATGGTGTTCCAGGACCCCTTCGCCTCGCTCAACGCCCGGATGTCCGCGGCCGACCTCATCGGCGAGCCGTGGCGCACCCACCGCGACATCGTGCCCACGGCGCGGGACCGGGAGCGGCGGGTGCGCGAACTGCTGTCCCTGGTCGGACTGCGGGAGAGCGACGCATACCGCTATCCGAACGAGTTCTCCGGCGGGCAGCGGCAGCGCATCGGCATCGCCCGTGCGCTGGCCCTCGGGCCCGACCTGATCGTGTGCGACGAGCCGGTGTCGGCGCTGGACCTGTCGGTGCAGGCCCAAGTGCTCAATGTACTCTCGGAGTTGCGCGAGCGGCTGGGTGTCTCCTACGTCTTCATCTCCCACGACCTGTCGGTGGTCCGATACATCTCCGACCGGGTGACGGTGATGTATTTGGGCAAGGTCATCGAACACGGCCGCACCGAGGACGTCTTCGACCGGCCGCTGCACCCCTACACCGCCGCCCTGATGTCGGCCGCGCCCGCCCTCGATGTGTCCGGGGCATCGAACGGGGAGGAGATCCGGCTGCGCGGCGAGATCCCCTCCCCGTTCGACATCCCGTCGGGCTGCCGGTTCCGGACCCGCTGCTGGAAGAGCGAGGAGCGGTGTGCCGAGCACGCTCCCCCGGCAGTGACCCGTGACGGCACGGCGGACACCGGGCAGGAGCCGCACCAGGGGCTGTGCCACTTCCCGCTGGGCGCCGGGACCACGGAAGCAGGTGTGCGTCCGAGGGTCGGCTGATCTTGACGAGGCCGGAATTTCCCGGCGCGATCGTCCCGGGCAGGACCGAGGGGACGTCCTCCATGGCCGACTCGTCCGCTTGGACGAGGAGTTGGGTCGGACGGCCGTCCGTCCCGGTGGCCCCGCTCGGTGCGCAGCCCCACACGGCGGCGTGTCGCTTTCCGTTGCAGGGAGCACTGGCGGTCACCGGAAGCGACCCAGGAGGACGAAGTACTTCCACATGACGGGATCGCCGCTGCGAGCCGCATGTGCCCGCCGGCGGGCTGTGCCCGGGAGCGATCGCCGCTCCCGGGCACAGCCCGTTTGGGGTCACAAACCGTCACGCACCATGGCGGCGACGATCTGGACGTGCCGATCGGCTGCCGTGTTCGAGAACTCGTTGTCGTAGTTCAGGCCGTAGGGCCAGAAGTGCCCTCCACCGGTGGAGATCGTGGCGCCCGAGCCGTCGAACTGCTTGACGAGTGCCGTGGCCTGGGGGCCGGTCCAGGTACCGCCTCCGCCGAGGCGGGACCAGCCCGAACTCGTGCCCACGCCGATGGTGTGGGCGATCTCGTGGAGGGCGGTCCGCTCGGTCATGTAGCTGCGGTTGCCGAAGCGGATGGTCCCGTTGATGTTGCCGTCAGCGGTGGGAACGCTCGGGTCGTAGCGGACGGTGATGTTCTTGCCCAGGTCGCTGAGGTTGTTGTAGCGGGCTACCGCGGCGTTCATGGCCGTCGTGATGAGGTTGTAGGCCGTCTGCTGGTCCTGGGTGGGGTTGCTCGCCCGTTCGAGGGTCCAGGTGATGGTGGCCGCTGCCACCTGTTCCTGGGACGGCGGTGCGGTCTGCGGGGCGGCCTGCGCGACGCCGGGCCCGACCAGCACGGCGGCTGCCAGCGCGGCCACGACCGCCCTGTTGTGCCAGGGTATGGTCCGTCGCTCAGTGGGCTTCGGCGCCCGTCGTGGACTCATTGAGGGGTTCCTCCTGTGGGGGGGGTGGGC
>NZ_VMNX01000124.1 GCF_009377235.1 Streptomyces acidicola | reverse complement strand
CCCCGGAACCGCCCCCGCCCAGGGCGAGGTGATCGCCATCGGCGGCGTCGCCCGCAAACCCTGAGGACGACGCCCTCCACCCCTGGATCCACGGCCCGGGGACGGCACCCGAACGGGTGCCGTCCCCGGGCCGCGCGAGTGTTTCCCGGAGCCGGGGCACTCGCCCCACGGCTCCACGGCAAGGCATGACGTGTGCCGAGCCGGTCACGACGGGCAGGAGGAGGCGATCCGTGGAGCGCGAGCACTGTGAGGAGTCCGCACGCCGAGCCCTGGACCCGACGTGACGGCGGAACCCCGGTCCCCGGCCCCCCAGCCGGCATCGGCCGACGCCACGCGTCCCGGTGAGCGTCTCGCCGACGCCGTCGACGCCCGGCTGCCGGTGCTCGACGGCGCCGGCGGGCTGCTGCGCAAGGCCTTCCCCCATCACTGGTCGTTCTTCCTGGGCGAGATCGCGCTCTACAGCCTGGTCGTCCTGGTGCTCACGGGCGTCTATCTGACGTTCTTCTTCAAGCCGAGCATGGGGCAGGTGATCTACGACGGCAGCTATGTGCCCCTGCGCGGCGTGCCGATGTCGGAGGCCTTCGACTCGACCCTGTCCATCAGCTTCGACATCCGCGGCGGCCTCCTCATCCGGCAGACGCACCACTGGGCGGCACTCGTCTTCGTCGCCGCGATCGGTCTGCATCTGCTGCGGATCTTCTTCACCGGCGCCTTCCGCCGGCCCCGGGAGGCGAACTGGGTCATCGGCGTCACCCTGTTCATGCTCTCCCTCGCCGAGGGCTTCGCGGGCTACTCACTCCCCGACGACCTGCTGTCCGGCACGGGGCTCCGCATCGCGCAGGGCATCATGCTGTCGATCCCGGTCGTGGGCACCTACGTGAGCATGTTCGCGTTCGGCGGCCAGTTCCCCGGCGAGGAGATCGTCCCCAGGCTCTACAGTCTGCACATCCTGCTGCTGCCCGGGGCCCTGATCGCCCTGGTCACGGTGCACCTCATCCTGGTGGTCCACCTGAAGCACACCCAGTGGCGGGGCCCCGGCAGGTCGAATCGGAACGCCGTCGGCAAACCCTTCTTCCCGCAGTTCATGGCCTCCTCCGGCGGCCTGTTCTTCACCGCGTTCGGCGTGCTCACGCTGCTCGGCGGGCTCGCCCAGATCAACCCGGTGTGGGTGTACGGACCCTACCGGCCGGACATCGCGTCGACCGGTTCCCAGCCCGACTGGTACGTGGGGTTCCTGGAGGGCGCGCTACGGCTCGTGCCGCCCTGGGAGACCAACGTCGCCGGACACACCATCATGTGGAACGTGCTCCTCCCGGCGATCGTCCTGCCCGGACTGCTCTTCCTCGTCCTCTACCTGTACCCGTTCGCCGAGCAGCGGCTGACCGGGGAGTGGGACCAGGAGCACCACCTGTGCGACCGGCCGAGGGAACGCCCCGTCCGCACCGGCCTCGGCGCCGCCGGCGTCACCTTCTACGGTGTCCTGCTGCTGGCCGGCGGCAATGACATCGTGGCGGCGACGTTCCGTATCTCGATCAACACGCTGACCTGGGTGCTGCGCATCGCCCTCGTGGTGGCGCCCATCCTCGCCTTCCTGATCGCGCGGCGGCTCTGCCACGGCCTGCTGGACGCCGAACGCGAGCGCCTGGAGAAGGGGGACGAGACCGGCGAGGTGCGGCAGACCCTGGAGGGCGGGTATGAGAGCGGGCACCGGCCCGTCGACACGTTCCGCCCCGGGGCGCCCAGCTTTCCGCTCACTCCTGGCGATGGACGTACTGGAACACCATCCCGAGAACACCCCGAGCCAGCACGCCGAAACCAATGAGGAACAGCCACAGCCCGTAGACCACACCCGTGGCCGCGATCGCGGCTCCGACAGCCGTGACCAGCGGCCAGGCGCTCTTCGGTGGGAAGAACTCCAGCGGGCCGCTGGCATCGGCGACCTCCGCGTCACGGCGGTCCTGCGGGCGCCGACCCTTGCGCCGGTACTGCACCGTGCAGAAGAAACTCACCACGCCGCCCATCAGAAAGGCGATCACCAGTGCCGCCGTCCCGGTCGGATCGCCCGACCACCAGCCGTACAGTCCGGCGGTGACCGCGAAGAACGCGGCGACGCCACCGAAGAGGAACGCCTCGACTTTCATCGCAGCCCCTCCTCCTGCGCCTGCCTGACGATCTCGGGATGGTGCAGGTCGAACGCGGGCGACTCCGACCGTACGCGGGGCAGCGCGACGAAGTTGTGGCGGGGCGGCGGACACGACGTCGCCCACTCCAGCGCGCGCCCGTACCCCCACGGGTCGTCCTCGGTCACGGGCTCGCCGTAGCGGGAGGTGCGCCAGACGTTGTACAGGAACGGCAGCGTGGAGATGCCGAGCAGGAAGGCGCCCAGGGACGACAGCGTGTTGAGGAGCGTGAAGCCGTCGGCCGGCAGATAGTCCGCGTACCTGCGCGGCATGCCCTGCTCGCCCAGCCAGTGCTGCACCAGGAAGGTCAGCTGGAAGCCGGGGAACAGCAGCCAGTAGTGCACCTTGCCGAGCCGCTCGTCGAGCATCTTCCCCGTGATCTTCGGCCACCAGAAGTAGAACCCGGCGAACATCGCGAAGACGACCGTGCCGAACAACACGTAGTGCAGATGGGCCACGATGAAGTACGAGTCGGTGAGATGGAAGTCCAGCGGAGGCGACGCGATCAGCACCCCGCTCAGACCCCCGAGCAGGAACGTCACCAGGAAGCCCAGAGACCACAGCATCGGCGTCTCGAACGACAGCGATCCCTTGTGAAGGGTGCCGATCCACGCGAAGAACTTGATCCCGGTGGGCACCGCGATCAGGAACGACATGACGGAGAAGAACGGCAGCAACACCGCACCGGTGGCGAACATATGGTGCGCCCACACGACCGCCGACAGCATGGTGATCGCGATGGTCGCACCGATCAGCGGCAGATACCCGAACAGGGGCTTGCGCGAGAACACCGGCAGGATCTCCGAGATGACCCCGAAGAACGGCAGCGCGACGATGTACACCTCCGGGTGACCGAAGAACCAGAACAGGTGCTGCCACAGGATGGCCCCGCCGTTCGCCGCGTCGAAGACGTGCGCCCCGAACTTGCGGTCCGCCTCCAGCACGAGCAGCGTGGCCGTCAGCACCGGGAACGCCGGCAGCACCAGGATCGATGTGAAGAGGATGTTCCAGGTGAAGATGGGCATCCGGAACATCGTCATCCCAGGAGCCCGCAGACACAGGATCGTGGTGATGAAGTTGACCGCGCCGAGCGTCGTCGACACACCCGTCACCACCAGGCCCATCACCCACAGATCACCGCCCGCCCCCGGGGAGCGGTAGGCGCTGTTCAGCGGCGCGTACGCGAACCAGCCGAACGCCGCGGCACCACCCGGTACCAGGAAGCCCGCGACGACCATCAGCCCGCCGAAGAGGTACAGCCAGTACGACAGGGCGTTGAGGCGGGGGAACGCGACGTCCGGAGCGCCGATCTGCAGCGGCATCACCGCGTTCGCGAACCCGGCGAACATCGGTGTCGCGAAGAGCAGCATCATGATCGTGCCGTGAATCGTGAACAGCTGGTTGTACGTCTGCTCGTTCATGAACTGCAGCCCGGGGCTCATGAGTTCGGCCCGCATCGCGATGGCCAGCAGTCCGGCGAACAGGAAGAAGCAGAAGGCCGTGACCATGTAGAGGCGGGCGATCACCTTGTGATCGGTCGTGGTGGCCAGGCGCAGGAGCGTGTGGCCGAGAGGGGTGGCCGGGGCGGTCCGGCGGCGGGCTGCGCCGACGCGCTCTGACAGTTCGGTCATCGTTCTCCTCCACGCGGCCCGCGCCGGGGCCGCGAGTGCCGTGACCCTTCGGAAGGAAACCGGCGGCCACCGGGCCCGGGAGCGGCGTGGCGACGCTATCGCCGACCCCGGTGAAACCCGCCCGCGCCACGCCCCCGTGTCCGCCGTCAGAGGGGTGTCGGGGTCCTTCCGGGGAGCAGCCCTCTGGCCTTGACGGCCTGCCAGAAGCCCGCCGGGAGGGGGTGGTTCAGGTAGGCGACGCTGTCGGTGACCTCCTCCGGTGAGCGGGCGCCGACCACCACGCTCGTGACCGCGGGGTGCCCGACGGGGAACTGCACGGCCGCCGCCAGCGGTGGCACCCCGAAGTCCGCGCACACGGTCCGCAACGCCTGTACCTTCGCCCCCAGTTCGGCCGGAACCGTGCCGTACCCGTGAGGTACGCCCGGACGAGGGTCGGCGAGCAGCCCCGACTGGTAGACGCCCGCCACCATCACGGCGACACCGCGCTCGGCACACAGCGGCAGCAACTCGTCGAGCCCCGACTGGTCGAGCAGGTTGTACCGCCCGGCCAGCAGGACGCAGTCGGGCCCCGGAGGAGCGGCCGTACGCAGGAACGCCGCGGCGACCGGCGCGTGGTTGACCCCGATCGACACCGCACCGATGACGCCCCGCGCCCGCAGGTCCGCCAGAGCCCGGTAGGCCTCGGAGACGGCGGTGGTGAAGTCCTCGTCCGGGTCGTGGACGTGGAGCACGTCGACGTGGTCGAGCCCCAGCCGGTCCAGGCTCTCCTCGACGCTGCGCATCACCCCGGCGTACGAGTAGTCGAGGCGGGGCCCCATGCCGGGCGGCGGATCCGCCCAGATGGGTTGGGTGTCGGTGCCTCCCGGCTCGATGATCCGGCCGACCTTCGTGCAGAGCACGTACGCGTCACGCGGCCGGTTCGCGAGGGCCGCGCCGGTGCGGGTCTCCGAACGCCCGTAGCCGTACACGGGTGCCGTGTCGTAGAGCCGTACGCCCAGCTGCCAGGCGCGGTCGAGCGTGGCGGCGGCCCGGTCCTCCGGGACGGGTGCGAAGAGTCCGCCCAGTGACGCCAGGCCCAGACCGAGACGGCTGACCCGCAGTCCCGTCCGGCCCAGTGGTACGAGATCGTCGGCTCGCATGAGGGCCCTCGCGCGGGTCAGGAGCCGGGGCGGCGACCGCTGCGCCACGGTCTCGGACCGGCGCCGTCCGGCTCGGCTTCGGTGATGGACCGCCGGCCGGCCACGGGCGCTCTTCTGCCCTCGTCGCCTGGTCCAGACGGCCGTTCCACGCTGTCCGGTGCTGTTCGCTCGTTCGGGATCACATTGTACGGACGGAACCCGAGCCCGGTTTGAACTCTCGGGTCGGTGGCCTCGTATCACTCCACGGGGATGGCGGGAGACCGCGTGCACGGAAGGAGAGCAGTGTGTCGACACCGCCCGAACCGGGGCAGACGGTGAGGCGTCGCCCGATCGAGCCCACGTATGTCATGCGCCGCCGCCGGACGGAGGCGTTGGCGGAACTGCTGCGGGAGATGGAGCAGGACCGCGCGAAGGCCGAACTTCAGGGCCGCCCGGGCCCCGATCCCGACGAGGCCTACGAGGCCGTACCCGTCGCGCCGGCGCCGGCGCCGCCGCCGGAACCCGCCCCGCCCCGACTGGAGGAGTCCGAGACCGAGGAACTCCCGCCCGTCCGGATGGGGGAGAACTTCAGCGCGGACTCAGGTCCCGGACCGGCTCGTGAGCGCCCCTCCACACGCCGGGCGGGCGGCGTGGATCTGCGCCGCGCCGCGGTCGTCGTCGGTGTGGCCGCGGCGGCCCTCATCGGTTTCGGCGCCGCACTGCTCGTGCCCGGCGGCGACGCGAGCGACGAGGCGCAAACCGGCACCCCGACTCCTACCCCGACGGCGACGACACCCAGCGCCGCACCACCACCCCAGCAGGCGGTCGACCCCGACGGGCCCGGCACCCTGCGCGAGGGCGACACCGGCCCGGAGGTCGCCGAACTCCAGCAGCGGCTGCGCAAGATCCCGAACGTGTACGACAACGGCTCGACCAGCGGCACGTACGACTCCACGCTCACCGAAGCCGTCGCACGCTTCCAGCTCTGGTACGGGATCCGGGGCGACGAGACGGGTGTCTACGGCAACGACACCCGTCTCGATCTGGAGTCCCGCACCCAGGCCTGATGGAGCGTCAGTTCCTGGTCAGGCGTACGGAGAGGCCGTGCGCCGTGAAGACCTGCTCGGCCCGCCAGCCCTCGGTGGCGACGGTGACCTCGGCGAACCGGCCCTGAAGGGACCGCGCCCCGATGACCGCCACCGTGTTGCCGGGGCGCGGCGACCGACGAGGGTCGAACCGGACCACCAGGGCACTGCCCCGCTCCAGGACCGCGCGGCCGTCCACGACGAGGGCGGGGTCGGTGCCTCTGTCGAGGGTGACGTCCAGCGTGCCCGCCTGCGTGTAACCGCCCCGCACCCGGACGGTGTTGTCGCCCGTCGCCAGCGTGCCGCGCACCACCCTGACATCACCGCGGCCGAACGCCTCCTTCGAGGCCGCCGCCAGCACGCCCGCCTCCACGGTGGTGCCGCCCGTGTACCGGTTGGCGCCGGACAAAGTCAGTGAGCCGCTGCCGCTCTTGACCAGGCCGCCGGGACCGGAGATGTCGTTGTGCCAGGTGTCGGCCGCGCTGAAGCCGGCGTCCGCCGAGTCCATCGTCACGTGCACGTCCGCCTCGAAGGCGCCGTACCCGTCGGCCGCCGCGAACAGGTTCAGCCGGCCCCACTGCTCCCAGCCGTCCAGCAGCACGTAGCCCGACGGCAGGGCGGTCGTCCGCAGCACCTCGCGCCGCTGCGCCGCGTCCAGGTACGGCAGCCGCGTCTCCAGCAGCACCTCGGCGCCCTTGGGCACGGTCAGCGGCGTGGAGCGCCCGTTCCGCGTGAGGACGTACGTCAGCCGGGGCGCGACCGCGCGGGCGTTGGCGGCCCGGTCGGCGTACGGGTCGGTGTCCGCGCCCGCCGAGTGCGCGTACGCGTACAGGGTGTCCGCCGTCGTGCCCGTCCGCTGCTGGAAGTAGGCGACGGCCTGCTTCCGCGCGGCGGCCTTCAGCTCGGCGTTCTGCGGGTCCGCGAGCGCGGCGGCGGCCAGGGCCGTGGCCATGACGCGGCCGCCCACGACGTCGACCGTGGAGTGCATGCCCGACACGATGCGGGAGTGGCTCAGCTCGAAGGCCCGGGTCACCAACTCCTGGAAGCGCTCCGGCACGGCGTACGCGAACGCCAGCGCCGCCAGGTGGAAGGCGTTGGTGTGGCCGCTGGGGAAGCCGCCGTCCTCCTCGCCGCTCGTGCCGCGCTGCCGCAGCAGCTGCGGAGCGACGATCACGGCGGAGTCGTACACCGGGAAACCGAGCGCGTCCTTCTCGCCCGTGTCGACGACCTCGCTGTCCTCGTTCATCCGCCACGGACGCGGGTACTGGAACGCGAACTTGGCCGGGTTGCCCGAGGCGAACGGGCCGCGCACGGTGTCGACCAGCTGGGCCACGGTGCCGAGCGCGGAGTCGTACGAGCCGGCGCCGAGCGCGGAACCGGCGGGCGCGTCTGCGGGCACCGCATCGTTGATCTTGCCCGAGGGGGTGCCGTCCGGGGCACTCGTGATCGAGGTGACGGCCCTGGCGCCCGACCTGTACAGCTCGGCGAGCGGGCCCAGGCCGGCGATCATCGCGTAACTCTGGTGTTGCCGGTCGAAGACGAACGCCTCGCGGGCCTGCGCGTCCGTGCGGCGCTGGGTGACCCGCGCGCAGTACCGCATGTTGGCGCGCAGCACGTCGGGCATGAGCGGGGTGCCCGTGTTCCACTCGGCGCCGGTCTTCCACACCTCGGCGAAACCACCGAGCGCGCGGACCACCGCGTTGGTCTCGGGGGTCTGGTTCGCGACGACGTTGGTGGTGTAGTCGTCGACGAAGGCCGCGGGGGCCGCGGCGGCCCGGGCCCCGGGGGCCTTCCACCAGGTGGCGACGGTGGGAGCGGCGAGGAGACCCGCCGAGGCGCCGAGTGAGGTCCTCAGGAAGCCACGTCGGTCGACGGTGTGGTGCCCGGCTGATGACGGCATACGAGTGCCGCTCCTTTCACGGTGAACGAACTTCGGGCAGAGAGTGGGGGCGACGCCTGACCGGCCCATGGCCGCTCGCCGACGCGGTGGTGTTCAGCGGGTGACCGGTCGAAGGAGGGACTGCGCGAGTGCCACCGCTCCCTCGACCGGCGCCCCGTCGAGCGGGCGGGGCCGCGCCGACGGCAGGGCCGCGGCGAGGGCGGAGGCGAACGCCTCGTAGAGGGTGGGCTGGGCCAGGACCGTGCTGCCCGCGATCACGACGTCGTCGACGAAGACGCCGCGCTCGGCGAGCCGGACCACGAGCGCGGCAAGTGCGCGGCCCCCGTCGGCGATCACCTCGCCGGCGATCAGGGAACCGTCCTCGGCCGCCGCGAACACGGCCGGAGCGTGCCGCCCCCACTCGGCCGACACGTCCGTTGCGCTCTCCAACGCCGCGCCCAGAGCCGGTACTTCGCTCACTCCGAAGGCGGCGACGAGCCGGTCGGCCAGCGCGTCGGGAGCCTCCCCGCGATCATGCGCCGCCCAGACGGCGCGTGCCGCCTCACGGACGAGTCCGGCGCCGCCGCCCTCGTCGCCGAGCACGGCACCCCAGCCGCCGACCTGCACCGGGCTGCCGTCGGCGAGCCGGCCGACCGCCACCGAACCGGTTCCGGCGACGAGACCGACGCCGTTGTCCAAGCCGACGGCGGGCACGAGGAGTTCGGCGTCCCCGACGACCAGACAGGGCACCTGGAGCCGCTCCTGGAGTGCGACGCGGACGGCCTCGCACTGCCGTGGTGTCTCGCAGGCGTGGCCGCCCACCGCGACGGCGGACGGACGCGTGCCGGAGGGCAGGGCGTCGTGGACCAGCGCGGTCAGCCACGCGGCGGCGGCCACCGGGTCGTGAGGCCGCCATCCGCTGCTCGTGCGGACGTGGTCGGCGACGGAACCCGTCCCCGCGCGGGCGCGGAGATGCGTCTTGGTGCCGCCCACGTCGATACCGACCGCGAGGGGCGTGGAATCCTGCACGGAGCCTCTTTCGTCGTTGCGTTGGCCTGCGACGGTGGGCGAACCGTGCCTGGACACACAGGACTGAGGGGTGCTCGGGAAGCCCCGGGACGGGCCTCTGCTGGGTGCGGCAGGCGAGTACCGCTTGACTTCGTTAGGAAATTAACTAACCAATTAGGGTGCGTCAAGCGTTCGGACCCGAATGCCGAACGAACCCGTGCGGCCCGAACGCCGTGGTACGACTGGGGAGACCATGCACCTGAGCGAGAGCGCCCGCGCCGTGTTCGCCGTACTGGCTGCGGCGGGCACCGCCACCCGACCCCAACTGGCGGCCGGGGCGGGCCTTTCCAAACCGACCGTCTCCTCCGCCGTGGCCGAGCTCGAGGCCGCCGGACTCGCCGCCTGCTCGGGTACCGCCTCCGGCGGCACCGGCCGTTCCGCCGCCGTCTACGGTCTCGGGGCGGCCGCCGGTGCCGTGCTCGCCGTCGACCTCGGGCCCAGCCGCACCCAGGTACGCGGCTGTGCACTGGACGGCACTCTGCTCGCCCAGTGCACCGGCTCCCGGCCGGAGGCCGCCGACGTCGTCTCCAAGGTCCTCTCGGAGCTCCCGGCCGGCGCCCCGCTGCGCGCCGTCGTCGTCGCCGTCGGCGATGTCACCACGCAGGGCCGGGAGGGCACCGGCGAGCGCCCGGCGACCGCCAAGGCCGGCCCCGCCTTCGACGCCATGGCCGTCGCCCTGCCGCCCGGAGTGCCCATCCACCTGGAGAACAACGTCAACTGCGCCGCGCTCGCCGAACTGCACGAGGGCGCCGCCCGCGGCCGCGACACCTTCGGCTATCTGCGGATCGGCGTGGGCATCGGCCTCGGCGTCGTCATCGGTGGCCAGGTGCTGCGCGGAGCGAACCACGCCGCCGGAGAGGTGGCCCGGCTGCCCTACCCGTGGGACGAGGACCGCGAGCCACGCCATGAGGGGCTGGAGGAGCATCTGGGAGCGCGCTCCCTGCTGCGCCGGGCGGCGGACGCCTGGCAGGAGGCCGACGGCCCGTGCCCCCGTACCCCTGAGCGGCTCTTCGCGCTCGCCGACACCGGACACGCCCGAGCGTGCGACGTGGTCGGCCGCCATGCCGCCGACGTGGGCCGGCTCGCCGCCGCGGCGACGGCCGTCCTCGACCCCGGCCTGATCATCCTCGGTGGCGACGTCGGCTCGAACCCCCAGCTCCTGCCCGGTGTCCGGGCGGAACTGGCCCGGCTGAGCTGGCCCACCGAGGTCCAGAGCAGCGCCCTCGGTGACAGCGGCACCGTTGTAGGAGCCACCGAACTGGCGGTCGCCCGCGGAATCCAAACCGTGACCGATGGGGTGCCAGTGAAGCATTGACGGACTCCATCGGCGTCTGCCAATGTCCGGACAAGCGCTTTCTAGGGTCGGCGGGACCCGGCCCCGGGTGAGGTACTCGACCGTACGGTGTACGGCGAGCCGTACGAGGGCGTGCTCGTACGGGCCGGGCCGGGACGACGGCCACGGACCCCTTGCCGCCAGGGCGGCGCGACCGGGCGAGGTCGCATGCCGAAGAGCGCACCCCACACACAGATACCCGAGCCGCTGACCGGCCGCGGGATCCGTCACGCACATCCAGGGAGGACCCGGTGGGTCACCAGATCTCGCGCAGAACCCTCTTCCGCACCGCGAGCGGCCTCGCCGTCGCGGGTGCCCTCGGCAGCTCGCTCAGCGCCTGCAGCGGGGGTACCGGCGCCGGCAGCACCAGCAGCGACCTGACCATGACCTGGTGGGGCAGCGACGACCGTCACAACGCCTACAAGAAGACGCTGAAGTACTTCCAGGAGAAGAACCCGAAGATCAAGATCCGGGAGACCTACTCCGGCTATGAGGGGTACTTCGACAAGTTCAACACCAACGTCGCCGGCGGCAGCGCCCCCGACCTGCTCCAGATGGACACCGCCCTGGTCGCGCAGTACGCGCGCAAGGGTGTCCTCGCCCCGCTCGACTCCTACGTCGGCAAGACCCTGGACCTCACCGGCTTCTCCAGGACGCTCCTCGCCGCCGGCACCGTCGACGGCAAGCTCTACGGCGTCCCGTCCGGCATCGGCGTCAACCAGCTCACCGTCAACCGCAGCGGCCTGGAGCAGCTCGGCCTGAAGCTGCCCGACCGCGAATGGACCTGGGCCGACCTGAAGAAGACAGCCACCGACGTCCACAAGAAGAGCGGCGGCAAGATCTACGGCGTCGACGACGGCGGCGGCTCCACCCTCCAGTGCTTCGAGATCTTCGCCCGGGAGAAGGGCCAGCAGTTCTTCTCCGACGACGGCAAGAAGGTCGGCTTCACCGCGGACACCCTCCAGGAGTGGTGGGAGTACTGGGCCGAGATGCGCAAGGCCAACGCCTCCCCGCCGCCGGCGATCACCTCGGCCGCGCACAACGACCTCACCAAGAACGCGGTCGTCATCGGCAAGGCCCTGTTCACCTTCGACTCCGGCGTGTACGGCGCGGGCGGCTCCATCACCGACGCGCAGCTGGACTTCCTGCCCACCCCGCAGGGCGGCTTCTCCGGCGCCCGCGAGGGCAACTTCGTCAACGGCGGTGTACTGCTGAGCGCCACCAAGGCCAGCAAGAAGGTCGCCGACTCCGTGAAGATCATGACGTTCTTCGCGCAGGACGAGACGGCGATCAAGGACATGCAACTGCTGCGCGGCATCCCGCCGACGGAGAAGGCCCGCGACCTGATCGCCTCGGGCCTCACCGAGACGGACAAGCTGAACATGGAGAACGCCGACTACATCTCCCAGCGTGTCGGGAAGGCGACCGACGTCCTCGACGCCCCCCAGCCGCCGCCGCAGGGCGCCGACCAGATCTGGGACCTGCTGTTCCAGGCGAACCTCGCCATCGCCTTCGGCAAGAAGTCGATCAAGGCCCAGATCGGCGAGTTCTTCGACCAGGCGGAAGGCATTCTGGGCGGTTAGCTCCGCTGGAACCGCCGATGAAGGAATTGCCGCGCTGTGCCGTCGATCGTCTGCGGCTTCGTCGTGGCTGGTCGCTCCCCCAAGTTCTCGGCTTCGCTCGAACAGGGGGGGACCCCCATCGCGGCGGAGCCGCATGAGGATGCAGCCCCGCGCCCCTGACGGGGCGCGGCAGTACGCACCACTGCAACACCGGGAGAGGGCCAGGGAGAGATGAGTGTGACCACCGCGAAGACCGACGCGGTCATGAAGGAGCCACCGGCTTCGGCGACCCCGTCCGACCAGCGGGAGCGCGACCGTATGCGGCGCCGCCTCGCCAGACGGCGAGGCGGCGGCTGGTGGCCGTACCTCTTCCTGGCCCCCTGGTTCGTAGGCCTGTTCGGCCTGACGATCTACCCGATGCTCGACTCGCTATACCTGTCCTTCACCAACTTCGACCTGCTGACACCGGCGCAGTGGGTCGGCCTGGACAACTACGACAAGATGTTCACCGACGACCCGGTCTTCTGGGACTCGGTGCACGCCACCCTCCTCTACGTCCTGGTCTCCGTGCCGCTGAAACTGGCACTCGCCCTCGCGGTGGCCATGTTGCTCAACCGCGATCTGAGGGGCATCGGTCTCTACCGGGCCGCCTTCTACCTGCCGTCCCTGCTCGGCGGGGCGGTGGCCATCGCCATCGTGTGGCGTCAGGTCTTCGGCGGCGAGGGCCTGTTCAACGACTTCCTGGCCTGGTTCGGCATCAAGGGCCAGGACTGGATCTCCAGCCCCGACACCGCGATCTACACGCTGGTGCTGCTGGCCGTCTGGCAGTTCGGCACGCCGATGGTCATCTTCCTCGCCGGTCTGAAGCAGCTGCCGAAGGACGTCTACGAGGCCGCCGCGATCGACGGCGCCGGCAACATCACCCGGTTCTTCAAGATCACCCTGCCGCTGCTCACCCCGATCGTCTTCTTCAACGTGGTCCTGCAGATCATCGACGCGTTCAAGACGTTCACCCCCGCCTTCGTCGTCAGCAACGGCACCGGCGGACCACTGAACTCGACCATGCTGTACTCCCTCTACCTGTACAAGAAGGGCTTCACGGACCTCCAGATGGGGTACGCCTCGGCGCTGGCCTGGGTGCTGTTCCTGGTCATCGCCGGCTTCACGGCGGTCAACTTCATCGCCAGCCGCTACTGGGTCCATTACGACGACTGACGTCGTGCCGAGTCCGATCCGCCGCCTGAGCGAGGAGTCCTTCACCCCATGTCCGCCATCACCCCGAACGCGTCGCCGCTGCACAAGCTCCGCTCACTCACCGGCTCCCGTCGCATCTTCGTCCACACCCTGCTCATCGGCGTGGCCGTCGTCATGCTGTACCCGCTGCTGTGGATGCTGAGCAGCTCCCTCAAGCCCGACACCGAGATCTTCACCCAACCCGGGCTCATCCCGGACACGCTGCGCCCCGAGAACTACTCCGAGGGCTGGAGCGGCTCCGGCAACTCCTTCTCCCTCTACATCACCAACTCGCTGATCGTCACAATCGGCGCCGTGATCGGCAACGTGATCTCCTGCTCCCTGGCCGCCTACGCCTTCGCGCGCTTCGAGTTCCGCGGCAAGAAGATCTGGTTCGGGCTGATGCTCGGCACGCTGATGCTGCCCACGCAGGCCGTCCTGATCCCGCAGTACACGATCTTCTACAACCTGACCTGGATCAACACGTTCCTGCCGCTGATCGTGCCGAAGTTCCTCGCGGTGGACGCCTTCTTCATCTTCCTGATGGTCCAGTTCATCCGCTCCATCCCGCGCGAGCTGGACCAGGCGGCCATGGTGGACGGCGCCAACCCCTGGAAGATCTACTGGAAGATCATCCTGCCGCTGATGAAGCCCGCCCTGATCACCACCACGATCTTCACCTTCATCTGGACGTACGACGACTTCCTCCACCAGCTCGTCTACCTCCAGCAGAACGACCGCTTCACCGTCCCCCTCGGCCTGACCCTGTTCATGGACCAGACCAGCGGCTCCTCCTACGGCGCGATGTTCGCCATGTCGACACTCGCCCTCGCACCGACGCTCATCTGCTTCCTCGTCTTCCAGAAGAGACTGGTGGAAGGCATGGCGACCTCTGGTATGAAGGGCTGAGCAGATGCATCTTCCCCGCCAGCACGGTCGGCTGCACGATCTGCCGTCCGACCCCGCGGCATACGACACGGTCCTCGCCTCCGTCACCGAGGAGGCCCTCGCGCGCATCACGCCGGAGGGCAACCTCGAACACCCCGACGCCCACGACGACATCGGCGACACCTCGCTCGGCATCACCTCGTTGCTGGCGCTCGCCTGGCAGCGCACCAGGGACCCTCGCCTGCCGGAGGCGGTGCGGCGCAGCACGGAGTTCCACCTCCGGCAGCGGGTCTACACCGAGGACAACCCGGGCTACCCGAACCTCCGGGTACGCGACTCGGGCCTGGCGTACGCCCGTTACGTATTGGAGGACGGTGCCCACCCCATCGGCGACTGGCCGAGCACGGTGTGGGCACTGCTCCAGACGGTGAACGTCCTCGACACGGCGGAGGGACTCCTCGCCGGCGAACAGCGCCTCGAACTTCTGGAGCTGGCCCGCGGCTACTGGGGCTGGCTGACCGAGGCGACCTTCTTCAACCCGCAGGAGGCCGGCAACCAGGCCATCGGCTGCGTGGTCGGCGGCCTGATGCTGGCCCGGCATCTGCAGCCCGCCGAGGCCAAGACGGTCCGTTCGCGCGCCATGAGCCTGTACCTGGACGAGATCCGCGCCCACCGGGTCCGCGACCGGGGTGCGCTGCTGCCCCCGGAGCACCGCGGCGCGTACGACAACAACTACGGCCCGATCTCCCTCTCCTTCCTCGCCCAGGCCCACCGGGTCAGCGGCGAGGAGGTCTTCGCCGAGGACGGGGAGGCACTGGCCCGCTACCTCGACGCACGGCTGACCGGCGGCGGCTTCGACATCGGCGGCCCGCGCTACAGCGAACAGCACTCCGCCTTCGAGTCCGTCCTCGGCCTGCGCTACTTCGGCCACCGCGTCGGCGCCGACCTCGGCCGCTACCGGGGCGACACCCTCCCCCACTGCCCAAAGGGCGTGGGAGGTGCCCCCAGGGCCCGGCACGCGGTCCAGGCGGACGGCGGGATCGACGGCCACTTCGCCTTCATGCTGGTCTGGCAGATCCAGGACACGACGCCCTGGCACCGCACCCCGTCACCGGAACCCGCCCGCCACCAACTGCGCGCGGGCTCGGTCTCGGTGGCCTTCGACGACAGGCTGACCCCGTCGCTCATCGAGGCGGCGGGCAGCTACCTCCTGCCCGCCGCCGTCAACCGCCAGCACGGCTTCGGACCGGTCACCGACGGCTTCCTGCTGTGCCGCCCCATGGGCGAGGTACGGGTCCGCGACCTGCGCACGGGAACCCTGAGCGCCAAGCTGGTCACGAAGCCGGTCGTCACCCGCGACCACGTCCTGCGCCATGTGCAGTCCCTGTACGTCACGGACGGCACCCGGCTGTGGATGACAGTCGCCGTCGAACGCCTCGGCGGTACACCGTACTTGCTCGCCGGACTCCCGTACGCCGCGGACGACGGCGACCACCTGCGCCGGATCGCCGAAGCCGAGGTGACCTCGGCGGGCCCGCTGCGGCTGACCCATCCGCCCGCGCAGGGCCCGGACTTCTTCGACGCCCGCTCGGAGACGACCCAGGAACAGGCGGCGTTCGTCCTGGCCGCCGACCCGCGAGGCTACGGCAACCCCGACGAGGGCTGGAGCCACCTCGTGGCCTCCACGGCCTTCGAGGCGGACCCGGCCCCCGGCACCCCGGACGACCTGAACGTCTTCGCCGTCCGCTACGGCCCCGGCGACACCGTCGCCCCCGTCTTCGAGCGCGTTCTGGACGGGTTGGTCGTACGCACCGAGGCGTTCACCGCCGTCATCGGCGATCCCGCGGGCGACGCCCGGGGCGAGCCGGTCCTGACGCTGCGCGGCTGAGGACCGGGGGACGCGTCAGCGACGGGGCGCGGCGTCGGGAGCCCCGGGCCGAACCGGACAGGGCGTGGTCACTGGTTCCGCGGTGCGGCGAAGTGGGCCGTGGCCAGGACGGAGCCGTCCGCGGCAAGCAGCCTGGCCCCGGACACCCTGTCCGGGGCGACCCGCGCGGGGGCTCCCCAGTGCCCCCGGCCGCCGTCGTCGAGGGAGAAGTTCCCCACGTGGATCGACGTGCCGTCCGTACGCTCCAGCCGACAGCTGACCTTCCCGGCCCCCGGATATCCGTCCCCGCTCCGGGAGCCGTATCCGGGCCCGTCGTGGCCGAGGTCGACCGACATGTAGACCCAGCCGGGAGACCCGGGGTAGGCGAAGATCCGGCCCACCGGGTGACGGTCGGGGGCCAGCAACGTTGCTTCGAGCAGGCCGTGCTCCGAGCCGGTGGCCTCGTAACTCCGCGAGGAGGGAGCCGACGGTCCCTCGACGGCCGTGCGGATGGCCCAGCCACCGAAGCCGAACCCGAGGGCGATCACGGCGGCGGCCGTGACCGAGACGACGGCCCTCGGCTGCCACCGGCGTGCCGACCGGTTCAGGCCCAGCACGTCCGTCACCCGTGTCTCGAAGCCGACCGGCGGCTCGCTGCCCGGCAGGAGAGCGAGCAGTCCGTCGCCGACGAGTGTCAGCCGCTCGACGTGCTCCCGGCAGGCGGGACAGCGGTCCAGGTGGGCGATGGCCTCGGCACGCTCCTGACCGGGGAGGATGCCCAGCGCCAGCTCCTCGGCGACGGTCCTCAGCCGCTCGCAGTCCCTGTCAGTCATGATCGGCTCGCTCGGGTCCCAGAACCGTCCGCAGCTTCCCCATCGCCGCCCTGATCCGTGTCTTCGCCGTGCCCAGGGGTATCCCTTCGAACTCGGAGATCTGCCGTGCGGTCATCCCGTAGATCCCGGCCATGACCACGGCACGCGCCTGCTCACGCGGCAGCTCCGCCACAGCGGCCCGCGTCCGGGCCGCCGCCTCGTCGGCCAGGGCCCACTGTTCGGGCGTGGGGTTCACGAAGTCGAGCAGAGCGTCGAGGTCCTCGGGGGAGACTGGGGTCGCCCTGCGTGCTCGGACGGCGTCTATCGCCAGGTTGTGCGCGATGGTCCTCAGCCAGGTCCGCACCGATCCGCGCCGGGTGTCGTAGACCTGCGCATGACGCCAGGCCTGTTCGAAGGTCTGCTGGGCGATGTCCTCGGCGAGCTGGGGATCGTCGACGACGGCGAGGGCGATACCGAAGACCATGCGCTGGAAACGGCGGACGAACGCGAGGGCGATCTCCGGGTCGCCCGTCGCCATTCCCGCCAGCAGCGCCTCGTCCGGGACCCGCCCGACCGGTAGGCCCAATCTCCGCATACCAGTGGATACGGCGGACCGCGCCGAACGGATTCCCCCGGTTCCACGCGGGATCACGCTCCCATTCTCCTGCCTGTGCCCGCCGGAAATCCTCTGACGGCGTCCGCCCGTATCTCTCTGGTCAGGAACGATTTCTCACGGAGGGCCGAGACATGGCGACGATGCTCATGACGTTCATGCGCAGGGACGTCGGGACCGGGCTGGCCGCCGGAGCGCTGGCGGGCATCCTCGTGGCGTGCGGAGGCGGAACCGGCAGCGGTGGTGCTTCGGCGTTGTCGGCCCCGGAACGGAGCGGCGACCCGGGGACCATCCGGGTGGACGTGAAGCTGGTCGACTACAGGGTGGAGCCGTCCCGGTCGACGTTGAAGGCCGGTGTCTACACCTTCGTCGCCAGGAACGCCGCCAATCAGGACCACGCCCTGGAGATCGAGGGCCACGGATTGGACAGGCGCACGAAGACGCTGGCCCCCGGCGAGTCGGCGAATCTCACCGTCAAACTGAAGGACGGCAAGTACGAGGCCTACTGCCCCATCGACTCGCACAAGGAGCTGGGCATGAAGACCGTGCTCACCGTGAGTGGCACCTCCTCACAGGGCGGCGGCACCAACACGGCCGACGGCCATGGCCACTGAGCGCACGGTCGCGCTCGTCGCCCTGCGGCTGGCCGCGGCGGGGACGGCTGCGGCCATGGGGGCGATCCACCTCTACCTCTGGTACGGCGGTTACCGGCATCTGCACATCATCGGCCCGTTGTTCCTGCTCAACGCGATCGGGGCCGGACTGCTCGTGCTGTCGCTGCTGATCACACCCACCCGCCTCCTGCCCGTCCTCGCGCCCCTGGGAGCGCTTTTCACGGCCGGCACACTCGCGGCCCTGATCGTCAGCCTGACCTCGGGTCTGTTCGGGTTCCGGGAGTACATCGACGCGAACCTGGTCAAGCCGGCCCTCGCCGTGGAAGCCGTGGGCTGCGTCACGCTGGTGGCGCTGGCGTCGCTGAGCAGACGCGGACGGCCCTGACCGATGAGTTTCCGGCTGCCCTCCGGTCCATGAGCTGAGGAACCATCTCAGGAGATGAGGCGATCATGTTCGGCACGACCAAGGCGTTCAGCGGCTTCTCGGTGGACGACATCGATGCGGCCAGGAAGTTCTACGGCGAGACACTCGGCCTGCGGGTGTCCGAGCACAACGGTCTGCTGACCCTGCACATCGCGGGCGACCGGGACACTCTGGTCTACCCCAAGGACGATCACACCCCGGCGGCCTACACGATTCTCAACTTTCCCGTCGACGACATCGAGGCGGCGGTTGACGAGCTGAGCAGGCGAGGCGTGCGTTTCGAGCGCTACGACCACCTCAAGGCGGACGACAAGGGCATCTTCCGCGGCGGCGGCCCGCTGATCGCATGGTTCACCGATCCTGCCGGGAACGTGTTGTCCGTACTGCAGGAACCTGCGTAGACCCGAGGCCACCATGGTGGTCTCTCCCTGCCGAGTCAGGGATGGGCCACCGCTTCGAGGGGTGACTCCGGCAGAGCGGACGACGCCACTTCCGATGCAGGCCCTAGCCCGGTACGAACCGGTCGACCAGGAGCGTGAGGCGGTCGGGGACGCGGTCGGTGGGCAGGCGTCCGGCGCGGGTGAGGGTGACCAGTCCGTGCAGCGCGGCCCAGAACGTCTCGACGAACAGCCCCGGTTCGTCGGGGTGCGCGTGGTCGACGAGCGGGTCCAGCAGGGCCTGGAACCCCTCACGCAGGGGAGCGGGTGTGGCCTCGTCGGCGAAGGGGAGGCCGTTGTCGAGGCTGAACATCGCGTCGTACAGGGCGGGATTGTGCGCGGCGAAGTCGGTGTAGGCGCGGGCCACTGCTGCCACGGCCTCCCGGTCGCCGGGTCCTTCCGGCGCCGCGGCGCGCAGTGCGGTCGTGAGCTCGGCGAACCCCTCCAGCGCGACCGCCCCCACGATCTCGTTCTTGCCGCGGAAGTGGCTGTAGAGCACGGGCTGGCTGTACTCGATCTGCTCGGCGAGCCGGCGTGTGGTGACGGCGTCCCATCCGTGGTTCTCGGCGAGTTCGCGGGCCGTGGCGATGATCAGCCTGTGGCGGTTGGCCCGCTCGCGTTCCTTGCGTTCACGTACCGACATGCCTTGATGCTAGCACTGCTAGACAATGGAGCGATGACATGTCTAGCATCGCAACAGAGGCTAGCGCCGCTAGGATGGCGCTTGGGGTAGCCCTGAGGAGGGGACATGCAGGATGTGCTGGCCGTCGTCACGGTCGTCGTGGTCGGGGTGATGGTGGGGGTGGAGTTCGCGGTGGCGGCGTTCGTCAACCCGATCCTCGACCGGCTCCCGAACGACGGCGGACTCGGCGCTCGCAGCGACGGGGCCCGAGTCCTCGGCCGCGTCATGCCGTTCTGGTACATCGGCTCGGTGGTGCTCGGCGCGGTGTGGGCCGCGGTGGCGTGGGGCGGCGAGGGCGCTTCGCTCGTCGCCGCGGGCACCATGCTGCTCGTGCTCAGCGTGGTGATGTCGATCCTGCTGCTCGTGCCGATCAACTCACGTGTCGCGACCTGGTCGGCCGAGGGCGTGCCCACGGACTGGAAGCAGCAGGTGGGGCGGTGGGACCGGTTCCACCATGTCCGCGTGGGCGTCATCGTGCTCGCCTTCGCGCTGTTCGTCGTCGCCCTGGTCTAGGTCCCCCCCCACGCCCTAGTTCGACGTCCGCTCGACCCCAGGCTCACGGAGCGGCGCGCCGGCGGGGCCCGGTCAGTCTCCGCCCGTCCGCTGGTCGATCGGTCGATGCGATGTCGTGCGCGCCAGGGCGTTGTTTCCTATGGAGTTGTGCACGCTGAAGCTCACGGCGTCCGGGCGGTAGCGGTCGTCCGACCACTCCACCGGGCGCCCTTCGTGCGTCGTGGTGATCCGACGGACCCGCAGCAGCGGGCTGGTGCGGCGGACGCCGAGCAGTTCGGCGTCCTGGGCCCCGGCCGCCACCGCGTCGATGAGGTGCTCGCCATGGGCGAAGACGAGGCCGGTGTCGTCGTAGAGCCGCTGCGTGACCGAAGGGCAGTCCGGCTCGATGGCCTCGACGGCGGGGGAGATCCAGTCCGCGTACACCGTGCGTTCCAGGAGTACCGGTTCTCCGTCGAGTCCGCGAAGGCGCAGGACGTGCAACACGGGCGTGCCGGCGCGCAGGTGGAGGCGTCCCGCGTCCTCCTTGGTCGCCGGACGGTACTCCTGGGCCACCACGTCCCCGGTCGCCTCGCGCCCCATCGCGCGGGCCCACTGGGCGAAGCTGCGCAGTTCGGTGAAGCTCTGGCTGCGGCGGCTGGCCAGGACCACGCGGCGCGCGCCCTGCCGGGAGCCGATGAGCCCCTCGGCGGTCAGGGCCGCGACGGCCTGGCGGACCGTGCCGCGCGAGACGCCGTAGTGGGCGGCGAGGTCGGTCTCCGGGGGCAGCAGGCTGCCGACTGCGTACTCCTCGCGGTCGATCGCCCGCCGCAGCTCGTCGGCGATCTCCTCGTGTCGCGCCGCCATGTTTCCCCTCTGTCTCGCACGTTGTGCACAGTGTGAGCAGCGTAATCGAGTTCCGGGTGTGGTCGGAACGGATCCATAAGTTCCAGGAACAGCGAGGTCAGGGTTTCGGCAGAGTTTACGGGCGCGACATCATCGGCGGTCCTACTGAGGCCGACTTGTTCAGACAAGTGCTCCGCCATGAAGTTTCGTGCGCACCCCTGGAGAGACCGTGACCGTGTCCCTGCCGAGAACTGCCGTCCTCAGCGGCGCCCTCGCCGTCGTCGCCGCGCTCGCCCTGAGCGCCTGCGGCGCCGCCCCCGACGACGCGTCGACCACCGCCGACGGCAAGAACGCCGCCACCGCCACCTCCGCCGCCGACTTCGGCGGCATGGACGCCCTGGTGAAGGCGGCGAAGAAGGAGGGCACGCTCAACGCCATCGCGCTGCCCCGTGACTGGGCCAACTACGGCGCCCTCATCGACGGCTTCGAGAAGAAGTACGGCATCAAGATCGAGGTGGAGAACCCGGACGGCTCCAGCCAGGACGAGATCAACGCCGTGACCTCGCGCAAGGGGCAGGACCGGGCGCCGGACGTCCTCGACCTGGGCAGCTCCTTCGCGCTCAGCGCCGCACAGCAGGGGCTGCTCGCGCCGTACAAGGTGACGGACTTCGCCGACATTCCCGAGGGGCAGAAGGACGCGCAGGGCCGCTGGTACAACGACTACGGCGGCTACATCTCCATCGGCTGTGACGCCAAGCGGGTCAAGGCCTGCCCGACGTCCTTCGCGGACCTGCTCAAGCCGCAGTACAAGGGTCAGGTCGCGCTCAACGGCAACCCGACCAAGGCCGGTGCTGCCTTCGGCGGGGTGTACGCGGCCGCGCTCGCGAACGGCGGATCCTTCGACGACATCCAGCCCGGCCTCGACTTCTTCGCCGAGCTGAAGAAGAACGGCAACTACACGCCCGTCGAGTCGACCCCGGCCACCGTCGAGAAGGGCGAGACGCCGATCAGCATCGACTGGGACTACCTCAACGCCGGATACGCCGACGAGTTCAAGTCCAAGGGCGTCGACTGGACGGTGGCGGTGCCGAGCGACGGCAAGTTCTCCCAGTACTACTCCCAGGCCATCAACAAGGACGCCCCGCACCCGGCGGCCGCCCGTCTGTGGCAGGAGTACCTCTACAGCGCCGACGGCCAGAACCTGTGGCTCAAGGGGTACGCCCGCCCGGCGCTGATGACCGCGATGGAGAAGGCCGGCACGCTCGACACGGCCGCGGCGGACAAGCTGCCGAAGGTCTCGGGCACGCCCTCCTTCCCGACCGAGGAGCAGCAGAACAAGGCCAAGACCGTGCTCGCGCAGGGCTGGGCGAAGGCCGTCTCCGGATGACCACGACCCTCACAGGCGTCGACGTGGTGACCGCCGCTTCCCCGAAGCGGCGGCGCCGCGCCCCCGGCTGGCTCGCCGTCGTCCCGCTGCTCGCCTTCACCGCGATCGCCTTCGGGATACCCGCCCTGGCCATGCTCGACGGCGCCTTCACCGTGAAGGACCCGGCCACCGGCGCCACGTCCTACACCGCCGAGAACCTCACCACCTCGCTGCAGGGCGCGTACCTGACCGCGCTGCTCGGCAGCGTCAAGCTGTCCGCCGTGTCGGCCGTGATCGCGGCGGCCCTCGGACTGCCCCTCGCGCAGGCCGTGGTGACGTCCCGTTCCCGTGCGCTGCGGGAGGCCGTCCTCACCGCCTCCGGAGTCCTCGCCAACTTCGGCGGCGTCCCCCTGGCCTTCGCCTTCGTCGCCACACTCGGCAACGCCGGTGTGCTGACCCGGCACCTGGGCCTCACGGACAAGGGCTGGGACCTCTACAGCTTCTGGGGACTGGTGCTCGTCTACCTGTACTTCCTGATCCCGCTGATGGTCCTCACCATCACCCCGGCCCTGGAGGGCCTGCGCTCCCAGTGGCGCGAGGCCGCGCAGAACAACGGCGCCACGGCCGTGCAGTACTGGCGGCACATCGCCCTGCCCGTGCTGCTGCCGTCCCTCCTCGGCGGACTCGTGCTGCTCTTCGGAAGCGCCTTCGCCGCCTACGCCACCGCCGCGGCCATGGTGGGCAGTTCCGTGCCGCTGGTCACCCTGCAGATCGCCGACGCCATCTCCGGCAACGTCCTGGTCGGCCAGGAGAACGTGGCCCTCGCCCTCAGCCTCGACATGGTCCTCGTGGCCGGTCTGGTCATGGCGGTGTACCTGCCCCTGCAACGGAGGAGCGCACGATGGCTCGCCTGAACCCGTGGCGGTGGGTCGTGCTCTCGCTCGCCGCGCTGTACTTCCTCGTCCCCCTGGCCGCGTCCGTGATCTTCACGGTCGACGTGCCCGGTCAGGGCGTCACCTTCGACGCCTACACACAGATCGTCTCCACCGAGGGATTCGTCTCCAGCCTGCTGCTGTCGCTGGGGCTGGCCGGCGCGACGATCGCGGTCGTCCTGCTGCTGATGGTGCCCGCCATGGTCGCGCTGCGGCTCGGTGCGCCCCGGCTGCGGCCGGTCGTCGAGGTGGTGTGCGCGCTGCCGCTGGTGGTGCCGCCGATCGCCTTCGTCGCCGGGATCTCGACCGTGCTCAAGTGGGGACCCGAGCATTTGTCCCGCACTCCGCTGTTCCAGACGTTCGTGGCCCTCCAGAACCCGGACTTCCCGTTCGTGCTCGTCCTCGCGTACGTCGTGATGGCGCTGCCGTTCGTCCACCGGGCCCTGGACACCGGACTGCGCGCCATCGACGTGCCCACCCTCGTCGAGGCCGCCCGCAGCTGCGGTGCGTCCTGGCCGCAGGCCTTGGTCAGGGCCGTACTGCCCAATCTGCGCGGGGCGCTGCTGAACTCGGCCTTCCTTACGCTGGCCCTGGTGCTGGGCGAGTTCACCGTGGCCCAGCTGCTCGGCTTCCGGCCGTTCGCCGTGTGGATCTACAGCGTCGCCGGATCGCAGGCCCAGCTGTCCGTCGCCGTGTCCGTGCTCAGCCTCTTCGTCACATGGGCCCTGCTCCTCGCGCTCGCCGGTGTCGGCGGGCGCAACCGAACCGCTGCCTCCCGGGGATGAGACATGACCGCGACCACGCCTGAGAAAGCCACTGCGAAGAAAGCCACTGAGAACAAGGCCGCAACCATCGAATTCCGGGGACTGCGCCGGGAGTTCGGAGCGGCCGTGGCCCTCGATGGACTCGACCTGACCGTGCGGCCGGGGGAGTTCCTGGCCCTGCTCGGCCCGTCCGGCTGCGGAAAGACCACCGCGCTGCGCATGCTCGCCGGGTTCGAACACCCCGACTCCGGTGCGGTGCTGGTGGACGGCGAGGACGTCACCCACGTACCGGCCCACCGCCGCGACGCCGGGATGGTCTTCCAGTCGTACAGCCTCTTCCCGCACCTGAACGCCCTCGACAACGTGGCCTTCGGGCTGCGGATGCGCAAGGTGGGCGCACGCGAACGGCGCGCACGCGCCGCCGAGTTGCTGGAGCTGGTCGGTCTCGCGGACAAGGGGGAGCGGTACCCGCACCAGCTGTCCGGCGGACAGCAGCAGCGCATCGCGCTGGCCCGCGCGCTCGCCCTGAGCCCCCGCGTCCTGCTCCTCGACGAGCCGCTGTCCGCGCTCGACGCCAAGGTGCGGCTGACGCTGCGTGAGGAGATACGACGGCTGCAGCGGGAACTCGGCATCACCACACTGTTCGTGACACACGATCAGGAGGAGGCGCTGTCGATCGCCGACCGGGTGGCGGTGATGCGCGCCGGCAAGCTCGAACAGTGCGCCGAACCCGCCGCGTTGTACGGCCGGCCCGCCACCGCCTTCGTCGCCGAGTTCGTCGGCACGATGAGCCGGATTCCGGGACGGCTGTCGGACGGCACCGTCGAGGTGCTCGGACAGCGGCTGCCCGCCGACGGGCAGGCACCGGCCGTCACCGAGGTGGACGTGCTGGTACGGCCCGAGGCGGTCGAGGTACGGCCCGACGAGGCGGGCGACGCCCGGATCGTCGCCACCGCGTTCCTGGGCGCCGTCGTCCGCGTCACCGTCCGGCTCGGCGACGGCACCGAGGTGAAGGCCGACCTGGCCACCCACGAGGCGGCCGGACTCGGCGCGGGGACGGCCGTACGGGTGTCACTGCCGGAACGGCCGGTGCTGGTGGCGGAACGCGACAAGAAGTGAGGAAGAGCAGAACTGTGTCCCCCCACCCCCGACTCCCGCTCCAGGCCGTCCTGTTCGACATGGACGGCACGCTCGTCGACACCGAGCGCCTGTGGTGGGAGGCGGTGGAGCACATCGCCGGGCGGGCCCTGACCGAGGCGGACCAGCCGGAGGTGCTCGGCCGGCCCGTCGAGCACACGGCCGCCTGGCTGGGCACGGCCACCGGCAGGCCCACCGCGGACCTCGCCGCCGCGCTGCACCGCGAGTTCGCCGACCGTGTCCGCTCCGGCATCGTGCCCCGCCCCGGTGCCCTCGATCTGCTCGACGCGCTGGCCACGGCAGGTGTGCCCACCGCGCTGGTCACCGCCTCGCCGCGGGCCGTCGCCGACACCGTGCTGGGGGCCCTGGGCGCCCACCGCTTCGCGGTCTCCGTCACCGCCGACGACACCGAGCACACCAAACCGGCCCCCGACCCCTACCTCGCCGCCTGCCGGGCCCTCGGCGTCGACCCGGCGGCGTGCGTGGCCGTCGAGGACACCATGACCGGCGTCGCCTCGGCAGAGGCGGCCGGGTGCGCGGTGCTCGCGGTGCCCTCCCTCGCACCGATCGACGCAGCCCCCCGGCGGACCGTGCGGTCGAGCCTGGTGGGGGTGACTCCGCAGCAGCTGGCCGGTCTGCCGACGTACGAACTCCGGGTCATGACCTGGAACCTGTGGCTCGGCGGCACCAAGGTCGACGATCACCGGCTCAAGCAGATCAAGGCCATCCTGGAGACGGGAGCGGACGTCGTCGGCCTCCAGGAGACCGGTGGCACCGCGGCCCGTGAACTGGCCGAGGCGCTCGGCTGGCACCACCACCGGGCCGGCGAGAACCTCGGCATCATCAGCCGCCACCCGATCACGGCCCGCTTCGGCGACCCGGACGTCGGCTTCTACGGAGCCACCGGAGTCCGGATCGCGATCGGAGGGCGGCACATCGACATCTGGACGGCCCACCTTGACGCCTATCCTTACGGCCCCTACGAGCTCACCTTCGGCGGACTTCCCGCGTCCGACGTCATCGCCCACGAGGAGCGGCGGCTCGCCGGGATGCGGGACACCCTCCGGCGGATCGCCGAGACGGCGGGCGACAGCGTGCCGGTCGTCCTCGTCGGCGACTTCAACTGCCCCTCGCACCTGGAGCGGACGGACGTGCCCTGGCCGGTGACGAAGGCGGCCGAGGAGGCGGGCCTGCGCGACTCCTACCGGGAGGCACACCCCGATCCTGCCGAGCATCCGGGCCACACCTGGTCCCCGATCCACGTCGAGCACGAGGACGGCACCGGACGCCCCGAACCTCAGGACCGGATCGACTACCTCCTCCACAACGGAAGGGGCCTGCGGGTCCTCGCCTCCACGACCTATGTCAGCGGCTCCCCGCAGCCGTGGCCTGACGTCACCGGAAACGACTGGCCCTCGGACCACGCGGCGGTGATCACCACTTTCGCGTTGGGCGGTCCGGCGGTCCGTACCGTGAGGGCTCAGGCCCGGTAGGCCACGAGCGCCATCATTCCGGCCTCGCCGTGGTACGCGTTGTGACAGTGCAGCATCCACTGGCCTGGGTTGTCCGCGTCGAAGACGACGGACACCTTCTTCCCGGGCAGCACGATGGTGGTGTCCTTGCGCGGGCCGGTGCCGCCGAGTTGGTACGTGTGGCCGTGCAGGTGCATGGGGTGCCACATGTCGGTCGTGTTGACGAAGTCGAGGCGGACGCGTTGCCCCTCATCGACCAGGAGCGGATGCGCGGTCGGGTCGGCCATGTCGAACCGTTTGCCGTTGATGGCCCAGTCGTACCCGGCCATGCTGCCTGTCAGCTCGATGCGGTGGACCCGGTCGGGCTTCCTCGCCTCCAGCCGTACGTCGTCGGCCGCGCGCAACTGCGAGGCGGTGACGATCTCGCCGTCGAGTTCCTTCGGCCGCACGGTCGGCCCGGGGGCTCGTCCCGATCCGGTGCGCAGTGGGCGCACCGGCTATGGCGCGCGCACAGGCAGAGGGGTGCCTCTATGTCTTTCGTCAAGCGAGGCGTGGGGTTCTGGGTTCGTAGAAGGTGCTGTCGCGGAGCATCGCGAACAGCACGTTGATCCGTTGGCGGGCCAGGCGGAGAAGTGCCTGGGTGTGG
>NZ_VMNX01000123.1 GCF_009377235.1 Streptomyces acidicola | reverse complement strand
GCTCCCGCCCGCCCCGGCCCACTTCAGCGGCCGCGCCGAGACGCTCACGGCCCTGAGCCGCCTCCTGGACCCGGGTGCGGCCCCCGACGGACACCTCTCCACGGTCGCCGTCCTCACCGGCATGGCCGGCGTCGGCAAGAGCGCCGTCGCCCTGCACGTGGCCCATGAACTGGCGGAACGCTTCCCCGACGGCCAGCTCTACGTCCACCTGCACGGCGCCACGCCCGGCATGACCCCGCTCACCCCGGGCCAGGCCCTCGCCTCACTCCTGCGCGACCTCGGCACCGAGCCGCGCCGCATCCCCGACCAGCCCGACGCGGCCGCCGCGCTCCTGCGTTCCACCCTCGCGCCGACCCGCACCCTGATGGTCCTCGACGACGCCGCGCACGCCGCGCAGGTACGGCCGCTGCTGCCCGCGGGCGCCGGCTGCGCGGTGATCGTGACGAGCCGTTCGCCGCTCACCGCCCTCGACGGCGCCCACCGCTTCCCGCTCGCGCCCCTGTCGGGCGAGGACAGCGCGGCGCTGCTGCGCGCGGTCTCCGGCCGGGACGGGCTCGACGGCACCCACCCGCTCGTCGAACTCACCGGCCGTCTCCCGCTCGCCCTGCGCGTCGTCGCCGCCCGCCTCGCCGCGCGCCGCGCACTCACCCCGGACGCGCTCGCCGGTCAGCTCGCCGCCACGGCGGGGCGGTTGCGCCACCTGGAGTACGACGACCTGAGCGTCCGCCGCTCCCTGGCCGTCGCCCACGACGCCCTGCGCGCCTCCGACCGCGAGGTCGACCGCGACGCCGCGCTCGCCCTGCACCGCATCGGCGCGCTCGACCTCCCCTCGTACGGCGCACCCCTCCTCGCCCGCCTCACCGACACCGACGAACACCGCGCCGAGGCCGCCCTCGACCGCCTCGTCGACGTCGCCCTGCTGGAGGAGACGTCGTACGGCCGGTACGCCCCGCACGACCTGGTACGGGACTTCGCCCGCGAACTGGCCCACGCGGACGGGGAGGTCGGTGAAGGCGGCGAGGGCAGCGGAGGCGGCGAGAGCGGTAGAGCCGGTGAAGGCGGCGACCGGGCCGCCAGGACCCCGCCCGCCGCCCACACCGTCGGAGCCGCCCTGCGCTGGTACGCCGACCGGGCCCGGCAGAGCCTCGTCGCGCTGTTGCCGCCCGGCTACGAACGTCGGGAGCGGCTGCGGCCGACCGGCGGGGAGACGGACCCGGTGGACACCCGCCCCTTCCCCTCCGCCGAAGCGGCCTTCGCCTGGGGCGAGAGCGAACTGCCGGGCATCGTCGCCCTCGTGGAGCGCTGCGCCCGCCCGGACCGGACCGGAACGACGCCCTCGCCGCTCGTCCCCGCCCTCGTGCGCCACCTCTTCCCGTACCTGCAACGCAGCGGCCACCTCGCCGAACTGGACACGCTGGGCCGGATCGCGCTGGACGTGGCGCGGTCGGTCGGGGACGACGCGGCGGAGGCGTTCGCGCTCACCGACCGGGCCGGGCTGCACTACATGTCGGGCCGGCTCACGGAGGCGCTCGCGCTCAACGACGAGGGACTGGGGCTCTGGCGCGGGCTCGACGCCACGTCCTGCGTCCGGCGCTGCCTCAACAACCGCGGTCTGCTGCTGGAGAGCCTCGGCCGGTACGAGGAGAGCGAGGAGGCGCTGCGGCAGAGCCTGGAGCTGTCACGGCAACTGGACGATCCGTACGGCCAGGCCGTGACCTTCAGTCACCTCGGCAACCTGTACTGGCACACCGACGCACGGGCCGCGATCGTCCACCACCAGCGCAGCCTCGCGCTCGGCGACGTGGCCGACAGCGTCCTGCTGCGGAGCACCGCGCACTGCAACATCGGCTACGCCCAGCTCAGACTCGGCGAACCGGACCACGCCGTGCGCAGCTTCGAGCAGAGCCTGGAGATCCTCGGTGACGACGAGGACTGGGGCGGCGAGTCCCAGACCCGGCTGGGCCTCGTCCGCGCCCTGCACGCGCTGGACCACACCGAACGCGCGACCCGTGAGTGCACCCGACTGCTCGGGCTCGCCGAGCGGCGGGCGGACCAGTACATGACGGGTCTGGCCCGGCATCGGCGGGGTCTGCTCCTGGCGCGGGAGGGGCGGACCGAGGAGGCACGCGGGGAGTGGGAGTCGGCGCTGGAGGTACTGGACGGAACGGACTCACCGGTGGTGGGGGAGCTGCGGACGCTGCTGGCCGACGCGGACGCTACTGGCTGACGAGGGGCGAACCGAGAGGCATCCCGGCCTTCACTTCCTCGCTCACTTCCTCATTCACATCCTTGCTCACTTCGCATCGGCGTAGCACGCCACCACCGCCGTCGTGAACGGGAACCGCACGGGCGTCTGGCCGAACGTCAGCCGCCCCGCCAGCTCGGACGCCTCCCGGATCGCCGCGACCACGGCCTCGGCCTCCTCCTGAGGGCAGTGCACGATCACCTCGTCGTGCTGGAAGAAGACCAGCTCGGCAGCCATGTCGGAGAGGGTGCGGCGGAGGGCGGCGAGCAGGAGCAGGGCCCAGTCGGCGGCGCTGCCCTGGACGACGAAGTTGCGCGCGAAGCGGCCGCGGGCGCGGGAGCTGGCGGAGGCGTAGCCGGGGGTCCACCCCTGGTCGGTGGCCTGGGCCTCCATCGGCTCGTCCTGCGGGATGCCCGCCTCCTCCGCGGCCTCGGAGGCTCCGGCCGCCGGAGGGCACGTACGCCCCAGCCAGGTCCGTACGAGTCGGCCCTCCTCGCCGGCGCGGGCCGCGTCGTCGACGTACGCGACGGCCCTGGGGAAGCGGCGGCGGAGCGCGGCGAGGTTCTTCAGCCCGTCCCCGGAGGTCTGCCCGTACACGGCACCGAGCACGGCGAGCTTGGCCTGCGCACGGTCACCGGAGAAGGCCCGATCGGAAACGGCCTGATACAGATCGCTTTCTCTGCCGGCAACCTCCATCAGACCGGGATCACGCGAGATGGCGGCCAGTACTCGTGGCTCCATCTGGTCGGCGTCGGCCACGACGAGCCGCCAGCCGGGGTCGGCGACGCAGGCCCGCCGGACGACCTTGGGGATCTGGAGAGCGCCCCCGCCGTTGGTGACCCACCGCCCGGTGACGGTCCCGCCCGAGAGGAACTCGGGCCGGAACCGGCCGTCCCGCACCCAGTCCTGGAGCCAGGACCAGCCGTGGGCGACCCAGATGCGGTACAGCCGCTTGTACTCCAGCAGGGGCTTCACGGCCGGGTGGTCGACGGTCTCGATCTCCCACCGCCGCGTGGACTTGACCTTCACCCCGGCGCGGGCGAAGGCCTTGACGACGTCGGCGGGCAGATCGGGCCGCACGCGCCGCCCGAAGGCCTCGGACACCTCATCGGCGAGCTCGGCCAGACGTCTCGGCTCGCCGCCGCCCGCGTACCGCTCGCCGAGGAGCTCGTGCAGGACCTCGCGGTGCACGTCGCTGCTCCAGGGCAGGCCCGCGAGGTTCATCTCGGCGGCGATCAGAGTGCCGGCCGACTCAGCCGCGGTGAGCAGGTGCATACGGTCGGGGTGGGCGGTGGCGTCGTGGCGGCGCAGCTGCTCCGCGTACACCTCGATGAGGTCGGCCAGGGGCACGTGGACGGGGCGGGGCTCGAAGAGCGGGGTCTGCGAACCGGGCTCGGCGGCGCGCTGGGGCGGGTCCGCCGGGACCGGGGCCCGGCGCAGGCGGGCGAGCGCGGCGGCCGCCGAACGGGGTTCACCGTGCCGGCCCTCGTGACCGAGCAGGAGGTTCTCGGCGACCTCGATGTCGTAGCACCGCTCCACTCGCACCCCCGCGGCGAGCAACTGCGGATACACCTCGGCGGTCGCCCGCCATACCCACCGGCTGACCTGCGGCCGGCTCCGCACAGCGGTGACGAGGTCCTGCTCGTGCTGTACGGGGCCCGCGGGCAGCCCGTCCGGACCGAGGGGGGCGACCTCCACGCCACCTTCCTCAGCGACTGCGAGAGCCCACCGGTCGGTCATGGGTGCGAGTGTGACAGGGGGGTCTGACAGTGGGGGGTGCGGTGGGGCCCCATCGGGGCGAGCAACTTGGGCAATGCCCTCGCCGCACTGCCACCAGCGTCATGCGGTGGGGCCCGGGGCGGAGGCCCGCTTGGTGGTGTCCCGCTGGGCGATGGCTTCTGTTACCTGCTCGATGGCGGTGCGAAGGAGGGCACCGTAGGCGCCCTGGGGGAGGTTGGGTGCGTGTTCTTCGGCCGCGTCAATGTGCTCGGTGGCGGCGTCGAAGGCCCCGAGCCGGCGGTAGTTGTCAGCCAGGTTGAGATGCAGGGACGGGTAAAAGCCGGTGATGTGAAGGCCGGCGTGATGCTCCTGCACGCGCTGCTCGGTCACGGCGTCGGCGGCGTCCAGGGCCCGCACGTCCCAGGCCAGCGCCTGGGCGGGGTCTTCGTAGAGGTCTGCCAGGTGGTGCGCGAGAGTGCAGCGGTGCAGCGGGTCGCCGGTGACACCGATCGTGGACCAAAGGCCGAGGAGTTTCTGGCGAGCGGAGTCGCTGTCGCCGGCGCGTCCCTCGGTGACGGCTTGACCGATGGCTTCCATGGTCGGGTCGGGATGGGTGGGAGCGGCGGCAGTCATGGCAGTGGTCCTCGTCGTCCTGTTCAGGGTCGTCTTGTTCAGGCGGAGTGGTCGGGCTTGATGGGCATGGCCAGGGTGGTGAGATCGCCGCGGTCGGCCGAGCGGATCGTGACGGGCAGGTCGGGGCCTCGCAGGTCGAGCATCACGTCGGGGCCGATGGCGGTGCTGACGGCTGGATAGAGCGTGGTCAGCTCGAAGGAGATCCGGAGATCCTGCCCCGTCACAGTGGCCGGCAGCGGGGAGCCGGGGTGCTCGTCATCGGCCGCCAGGACGTTCATGCCGCGGTGGGTCATACACAGAGAGATGCGCTCTCCTGAACGTTCTTCCAGAGCTCGCAGGAGCAGATCCTTCGACACCGTCACACGGGTCGTGACCTCGGGCAGCGACGCGAGCATCAGCCGGTGGTCGGGGAACTCCTCCGACAGCAGCCGACAGTGCTGGTCTTCTCGACCCGTCAGCCGCAGCCAGATGCCGTGCGGCGTCGCTTCGACGCGCACCAGCACGCTGCGGCGGATCTCGGTGACCGCGGCCCGCAGCTCATCCCCATCGACCGTGGCAGCCCATGTCGTGGCCGCCGGTTCGGCAGGCACCAGGGTTCGTGTCGACAGCCGGTAACGGTCAGTCGCGGTCAGGGTGACCGCCTCACGGGTCGCCTCGACGCGCAGGCCACCGAGTACCGGCATCCCGGGATCACGTGCGGTCGCGGTCAGGACCTGCCCGATCGCGTCAGCGAGCACGGGCCCCTTCAGCACGGCAATCGGCAGACTCGGTACGTCGGCGAACGATGACTTGATCAGAACGGCTTTCTGCTGCACCGCCACCGCGTCCCCAAGCACCTTCGCGACGTGCTCGTCGATCAGCCGGGACGCCTCATCGGGCTCGGCGTCGAGGACCGCCACGACAGCGGCAAGGGGCATGGCGATCTCACGGAGCCGACGAAGCGCGGTGGCGCGTGGCACCTGCTCCGCGCCGTAGTAGCGGTATCCCGAGACCGGGTCGACCTCGGCAGGAGGAAGCAGCCCGGAGTCGGCGTAGAACCGCAACGCGCTTGAGGTCAGACCACTGCGTTGGGCGAAGACCCCGATCGGCATCAGCTGAGAGTTCGGCACCCCGTCATCGTCGGGCTTCAACCAACTCGAAGGTCAACACGGACCGGGCGCAACAACTACTGGGCCTCGACTTCGTTGGCGCGCTCCGCGGGGCGCTCGGCGACGAAGGAGCCGAGGCCGACCTCGGCACGGATGAGCCCCTCGGCCTTGAGGTGAGCCAGTGCCTTCTGTGCGGTCGACGTCGCAACGCCGAACTCGGTGGACAGTTCGACAACCGAAGGCACGCGGGCACCCACCGGGTACTCGCCGTCGGCGATGCGGGTGGCGATGGCAGCGGCGACCTGGCGCCAGACGGGTCGGGTGCGGTCAAGCTCTGAGCTCATGCGGTTGACGCTAAAACTCTGCGGTAGTCCGCGCGACCGCACTAGAATGCGGTAGACCGCGAATGCCGTGTAACGTGAAGACCCCCGCGACGGGTGCAAGCCGTCCGGGGGCACGGCCACCAGCTGAACCTGAGAGGAGCTGATGACAGTGACCGACCTTATCGGCCGCGTCATCGTCTGGGTGAGCCTCCTGCTCACCGGACACGAACCACACGCCAAACCCCCGAGCCGCCCCACACCGGCCACCCTGCCCCTGGCGCGAGTGACTCCCCTTCCCGCCCACCGAAGCCCGTACGGCCTGGACGACAGCGAGCCGCTGGACGGTGCCGCCACCAGAGCCGTACGTCCATACGTGATCGCCCACGAACAGCGTCAGCGGCGGCGGGAGTTGGCCATGGCCGCGTTGGGACTGGACATGCCCGGGCCGTACTGGGTCCACGGGCTGGAGGTCGCCTGATGGGGGCGGAAGCCGAGGTGCCGGAGCCGAAGGGGGCGTCTCAATCGCCGCCCGAGCTTCGCCTGTTGCCCTGGTCCGGCGCCGAAGGGAAAACCTGCTACCTGATCACCGACGAGAACGGCGGGCCTGTGTCCCGCCTGGCCGACACCACGGAGTCCATCCAGCTCGGCATGGGAAGGGAACTCCTCGCACACGCCGACGGCATCCTCCCGGACGCCCCGCGTGGCGAACTCCGGTTCCTCGCGGAGTGTTTGACGGGAGCGCTTCGTGACGCTCTCCGGGTCGCGGACAGCCGGGGACGGCGGCTGAAGCAGCTGAGCTGATCACGACGGCGACCAGCTGGCAGAAGGGGCCACAGGCCGCCAAGGACCGCGGGCCGCCAGGCAGGTGGTGCGCCGAGTGCGACAGTTTCCCGAAAACTGTCGCACCCAGAGCGGGGTGCCCCGTCACCGGATGATTCGCCGACAGCGTCATTCACCCCTCCGTGTCAGGGGGCGGCGGGGGACGGGGAAACCAGCCGGTCAGGCGTCCCCGTCCTGCTTGGACACCTGCAGCGCGTCCAGTGCCTCCAGCACGTTTTCCTCCACGACGTCCTTCCGTACACCCAACCCGCTCAGCACCCCGTCCCCGTTCTCGAACTCCAGGAGTGCGAGCAGGATGTGTTCGGTGCCGATGTAGTTGTGGCCGAGGCGCAGGGCCTCGCGGAAGGTGAGTTCGAGGACCTTCTTGGCGTCGGGGTTGTAGGGCACGAGCTCGGGGGCCGCGTCGGAGGCCGGCGGCAGCGCGGCGGTCGCGGCGGAGCGTACGGCGTCCAGGGTGACCCCCTGCGCCGTGATCGCCTTCGCCCCGAGCCCCTCGGGCTCGCGGAGGAGCCCGAGGACGAGGTGGGCGGGTACCCCCTCCGCGTTGCCCGCCGCCTTGGCCTCCTCGTGCGCGGCCATGACCACGTGGCGGGCGCGCGGCGTGTAGCGGCTGAAGCCCTGGCTGAGGTCGAGGTCCGCCTCGGCCTTCGGTACGAAGCGCTTCTGGGCCGCCTGCCGGGTGACCCCCATGCTCTGGCCGATCTCGGACCAGGACGCGCCCGAACGCCGAGCCTGGTCCACGAAGTGACCGATGAGGTGATCCGCCACGTCACCGAGGTGGTCCGCGGCGATCACGGCGTCCTGGAGCTGGTCGAGGGGCTCCGGGTGGACCTTCTTGATGGCCTCGATGAGGTCGTCGAGGCGTACGGATGCGGTGGTGGGAGAGTTCGATGCCATGCGTCAACCTTAGGTTGACACCCTCTCGGCGTCAACCGCGAGTTGACACCTACTTCGGTGACGTCACCGCCAACCGCACAGCCAGCCCGGCGAACACCGTCCCGGTGAAGACGTTCAGCGCGCGGGCCGCCCGCCGGCTCCGCCGCAGCACCAGAGAGAGCCGCCCGGAGAGCAGACCCACCGTGCCGTCCCAGAGGAAGCCCATCACCACCAACGTCACCCCGAGCAGCAGGAACTGACCGGGCACGTGCCCGAGCGACGGGTCCACGAACTGCGGCAGGAACGCCACGTTGAAGAGGATCACCTTGGGGTTGAGCAGATTGGTGACGGCGCCCTGCCAGAAGGCACGCCGCATGCCGCCCGAGCCGGTGCGGGCGCTCTCCTCACCGATCACGGAGCGGTCCCGGAACGCCTTCACGGCGAGGTAGAGCAGATACGCGGCACCGAGCCACCGCAGCACGTAGTAGAGGACGGGCAGCGTCGTGAACAGCGCCGAGAGGCCGAGGGCCGCCACGACCGTGTGCACCAGCATGGCGCTCGCCACCCCCGCCGCGGCCATCACGCCCGCGGCCGGGCCGCCGCGCCCGCCCACAGCCACGATGAACATGATGTCGGGGCCGGGGGTGACGCACAGGGCGAAGGCGGCGACCAGGAACGCCAAGTAGAGAGATGTGTCGACCATGCGCCTCATGCTTGGCATCGCGAGAGCAGGCGTCGACCGAGTTTCGCGGAACGAGATGGCGCGGGTGAGGGGACGGCACAGGTGAGGAGAAGGTGCCGCTGACGAGTCGGTACGGGTGAAGGGGAGCACGTGAGGCTGACGCGGCCTCACATCTTGACCGCCCGCATCCGTACGACCGTCGCGACCCCCGCCGTCACCCCCGCGATCACCGCGCACGCTCCGGCGCACCCGGCGATCACCCCCCACGGCACATCCACCGTCACCGGCGCCGACAGGCGCCCGAGCGCCGACGCCGGCCCGGCCAGGTTCACCGCCGTGACGGCCAGCCCCAGCCCCGCCCCCACGGCGACCGCCAGAAGCGTCTCGCCCACGACCGCGCCGAGCACCTGTCCCCGGGTGGCACCCGCCAGCCGCAGGGCCCGCAGTTCGGCGTCCCGGGCGGACGTCGCCATCAACAGCGTCCCGGCGAGCGCGATCCCGGCGTACACGAGGGCGATGCCCAGGACGACGAACAGCCCCAGCCGGGTCTGCGCGCCGGTGCCCGGCCGGGTGGCGGCGAGCCACTCCGCGGCCGAGCGCACCTCGACCGTGCCTCCCGCGACCTCACGACCCGAACCCGACACCGAACGCAGGGCCGCCACGACCGCCGACTGGTCCGTACCGCGCCCCGCACGCACCTCCAGCCGGTCCACCCGAGCCCCGGGCGCGTTCGCCGTCGTCACATACGCGCCGTTGTCCCCGGTACCCCGCGCGAGTACGGCGACGATCCGCAACCGCGCCGGCCGCCCGTCGCCGAGCCACACCCGTACCCACGCGCCCACCTCGTGCCGTTCCCACTCCTCGTTCACCACGATCGAGCGGTCGTCGAGGTCGCGTACGTCCCCGGCGACCACCGGCAGCCGCGACACCGCCGCGAACGCCGCCACATCGGACACGGCCCGCGCGTCGGACCGGACGAGCGCGCTGCCCTCCTCCCGGACGTACACGGCTGTCGAGGCCGACGGGGAGACGGCCGCTCCCTCCGCCCGCCGGGCATCCAAGGCGCGCAGGGCCCCCGAGTCCCGTACGGCCCCCAGGTCCTCACCCGTGACCACGACGTCCGCCCGCGTCCGCTCCCGTGCCTCCGCGCTCTTGGCCGCCGCCACCGTCGACGCCGACCCCAGCAGCGAACCAGCCAGCGCGACCGTCACCAGCACCGGTGCGGCCACGGCGGCGGTCCGCCGCACGGCCGCGGCCGCGTTCTCACGCACCAGGAGCCCGGTCGCGCCGGACCCCCGTACCGGCCGCAGCGGCAGTGCGAGCAGGCGTACGGCCGGACGGACGAGCAGGGGAGCCAGCGCCGCCACCGCCGTGATCAGGAGCATCGGCCGGGTCGTGTACGTCTTGCGCTTCAGCAGGTCGGCCGGGTCCGTCCCCGCCTTCCAGGCAAGCAGGCCGAGCCCGCCGGCCAGCAGCACGACACCCACCGCCCGCCGGAACCACGGCAGCGCCCCCGTGTCCACGGACGCCTCGCGCAGCGCCTCGACCGGACCGGTCCGCCCGGCGCGCCATGCCGCCGCCCAGGCACCGGAGAGGGCCACCGAGACACCGGTCCAGAAGGCGACGTGGTACGGCCAGGTCACCTCACCCCGCAGGGCGAACCACGACGGCGCGACCCCGCCGTCCACCAACTCCCGGACCAGCAACGGCGCTCCCCACGCCCCCAGCGCGCGGCCCGCCGCCGACGCCACGACCCCGACCGCCAGCGCCTCACCGAGCAGCACCCGGCGCACCTGTCCCGGCGTCGCGCCCGCCAACCGCAGCAGCCCGAACTCCCGCCTCCGCAACGCCACCACGAAGGCGAAGGTCGAGGCCGTCACGAACACGGAGACGAAGGCGGTGACCCCGGCCGCCGTGCCCAGCAGCGAGTTGACCGCCACCAGCGCCTCCGCATCCTGCTCGAACGACGGATCGGCCTGTCGGCGGTCGTCACCCGTGAGGACGCGGGCCCGGTCACCGACCACCTCGCGCACGGCTGCGACCGGCGCGTCCACACCCACCGCGTCCACACCCACCGCGTCCACGCCCACCGCGTCCCGGGCGGTACCGTCCATCCGGACCCGTCCCAGTTCCCGCAATTCGGTGAGCAGGCGAGCGTCCACAGGGTGTGGATGAGCCAGCTTCTTCGTCACCTGGGCCGACTCCGGCCCCCGCCGCACCTCCACCGTCAGCGTGTCCCGGCCCATCACGACGACCGGCGAGGACGCGAACCGCCGCGGCTCCCGCTCGGGCGCGTCGAACGTCTCGGCGAGACCGAGTCCCATCGCCGCCATCACCCCGACCCCGAGCGCCACGGCGACGAACGAACCGAGCAACGAGGCCCACCGCGTCCGCAGGGACGAAACCACCACGGTCAGCACGCCGCACGCTCCCCACCGACCCCGCGACCAGCCGCCCCAGCCCCAGCCCTCGCCTCCGGTTCCGCCTCCGCCCCAGCCTCCGCCCCCGCACTGCGCTCCAGCCCCGCCATGTACGCGGCCACCCGCTCCGCCGACGCCCCGGCCAGTTCCCCGTGCAGGCGCCCGTCGACCAGGAACACCACCCGGTCCGCGTGCGCGGCCGCCACCGGGTCATGGGTCACCATGACCGTCGTCTGCCCCTCCCGGTCCACCAACTCCCGCAGCAGCGCAAGCACTTCACGGCTCGTCGTCGTGTCCAGCGCACCCGTCGGCTCGTCCCCGAACAGCACCGCCGGGCGCGTGATCAGCGCCCGCGCCAGGGCCACCCGCTGCTGCTGCCCGCCGGACAGTTGCGTCGGCCGGTGCCCGGCACGCTCGGCCAGCCCGACCCGGGCCAGCGCTTGGCGCACCGCCGCGCGCGAAGGGTGCCGTCCGGCCAGGCGCAGGGGCAGGGCCACGTTCTGGGCGGCGGTCAGGGAGGGCAGGAGGTTGAAGGCCTGGAAGACGAACCCGATCCGCTCCCGCCGCAGCAACGTCAGCCGCCGCTCGCTCAGCCCGGCCAGGTCGGTGCCGTCGACGGCCACCGTCCCGGAGGTCGGCCGGTCCAGCCCGGCCGCGCACTGGAGCAGCGTCGACTTCCCCGACCCCGAGGGCCCCATCACGGCGGTGAAGGTCCCGGCCGCGAAGTCCAGGTCGACGCCGTCGAGCGCGGTGACGTCGCCGTACGAACGGCGCAGGGACCGGATACGCACGGCCGCCGACGGGGCTGCTGAAGCGGCCGATGCTGTTGCTACGTCTGTCGTGGTCATGCCCCCAGCGAACCGTCCCCCGGGCCCGCACACACGACCACTGGAGGGCGTCTCGAAGGTAGGGCCAGGCATACCCGGCCGGGTGGCACTGCCCCCGTGGCACGATCGACGGGTGAGTACGACCAGCAGCGCGGTGGACCGAGCCTTCGAGGCCGCCCTCTACGCCGACAGCGACGCGGCCCTCGACACGGGCGCCTCCCTGCTCGCCGCCGCCCCCACGGCAGACCCCGAACTCGCCCTTCGCGGCCGGGAGTTCGTCGCCACGGCCTGGCGGCGCGGCTGGCAGCCCGCCGACGTCGTACGGATCGTGCGGCGCGAGCTGGACGACGTGCACGTACGACTCGTCTCCCGCCTGATCCTCGACGAGAACCGGCAGCCCCCGAACCCCCGCTGGGCGGCTCAGCTCGACGAGCTCGGGGCAGCGGAGTCCGACCCCCCGAACACCGACCGCTTCTCGTACGCGACGGCCGTACTGGAGCTGTACCGCCTGCTCCTGCGCCTGCCCGCCCTGGAGCCGCTCGACGCGCCGGGAAAGCCCCAGGGCCGGCCGCGCGGAGACGCCCGCATGCTCTCCCGTATCCGCGGCCTCCTGGCCAAGGCCGAGGCCACCGGGTTCCCGGAGGAGGCGGAGGCGCTCAGCGCGAAGGCGCAGGAGCTGATGGCGCGGCACAGCATCGACGAGGCGCTGCTCGCGGCCAGGGAGCACGACGGGAACAGTCCCGGCGCCTGCCGGATCGGCGTCGATGCGCCGTACGAGACCGCCAAGGCGCTACTCCTCGACGCGGTCGCCGCAGCGAACCGCTGCCAGGCCGTGTGGAACGAGGCTCTGGGATTCTCCACGGTCGTCGGTTTCGAGCCCGACCTGGAAGTGGTCGAACTGCTCTACACCTCGCTTCTCGTGCAGGCCACGACCGCGATGACGAAGGCGGAGGCGGCGCAGCGCGCGGGCGGACGCAAGCGTACGAAGACGTTCCGGCAGTCGTTCCTCGCCGCGTACGCCCACCGGACGGGCGACCGTCTGGCGGCGGTCGCCGAGGAGCAGAGGGATCAGGCGGCCGGGGCGGGGGAGCGGGAGCGGGAGGGACTGCTGCCCGTCCTCGCCGCCCGTGACGTGGCCGTCCGCGAGCAGGTCACACGCCTGTTCCCGGAGACGGTCACCACCCGCATGCGCGGGGTGAGCGACGCCGCGGGATGGCAGGAGGGCACCGCGGCGGCGGACCGCGCACAGGTCAGGGCACGGTCCCCACTGAACCCCTGAACGCGGCCCTCGCTGAGTGCCTGAGTTACTGAGTGCCTCAGTCGCCCGCCGGCAGGAACGGCCCCACCGTCATGTCCAGCTGGTCCCCGGACTTCACGGCCACCTCCGCGTCGGGCCACTTGTAGCTCTGCGGCGCGCTGTCGCCGGGCAGCGTGAACTTCACCGTGTCCACGGCGGCGGCCTTCTTCGCATCGCCGGCGACCCCGCGTACGTACGTGATCGTGAAGGTCACCGCCTGGTCCTTGGCCATGGTCAGCTTCGTCGCGGTCGCGGCCTTGTCCGGGCTGACGGCCCAGGAGGTGTCGCCGGCGTACACGTCGGCGTCGGGGATGCCGTCCAGGGTGCAGGAGGCGCCCTGGTTGGTCAGGGTGACCGGGATGGTGCCCGTGTCACCGGCGGCCGGGGCGGCGCTGCTGGGCCCGAAATCGATGCCGAACTGGTCGGCCTTGCACGCGGTGGACTTGCCGTTCGCGGAGTCCGCGGAACTCGAGGAGTCCGTGGAGCTCTTCGCGGTGTCGTCGCCGCTCTCGCCGCTGCAGGCGGTCAGCGTGAGGGCCGCGACGAGGGCGGCGGTGACGGCTACGGGCGTGGTGCGCATGGGGTTCCCCCGGGGTTCGTGGCGGTGGTGCGGTGATGCGGCAGTGCGGTAGTGCGGTGTCGTGAGGTGTCGTGACACTGCGGTGGTGCAATGGTGCGTCGGTGCTTCGAGAATCATCACGCGGTGTGCCGCGTGCACATTCCCCGGGTGGCGTTTACGTCCCCCGGGCGGGGTTTACGTCCCGGGCGGGGCGACGACGTCAGGCCGGCCGGCCCGGCTCAGGAACCCAGGCCGGCCGTCGGCAGCCCCGATGACAGCTCCGACGGCAGCTTCCCGCCCGGGGCCTTCCGGAACGTCTCCTTGCCGACGCCGCTCTCCCACGTGACGGTGAGGGACTCGGGGCTCACGGAGTCGACCATGCCCACGGTGCGGTCGCCGCCGCCGTCCGGGCACGTGAGGCGGATCATCCGCATGCCCGACTCCTCCTTGGCCGAGCCGCTGCAGATGGACCCGCCGGTGTCGAAGACCGAGGCATCCTCGCCCGTCACGATCAGCGCGACGGCTTTGCCCTGCGTCGTCGCCACCCAGCTGCCCGCCAGCTCGGACTGCGTCCCGGAGCTCCCGGAGCCGCCACCCGTGTCCGACGTCTCGGTCGCGCTGGGCGCCGCCGACGACGCCTTGTCCGTGGAGTCGCCATCGCCACCGTTGTCGCCGTCGGACCCGTCACCGCCGCACGCGGTCAGTACGAGCGCGGCCGCCAGCCCGGTCGCCGCGGCCGCGATACGAACCCGTCGCCGCGGACGGGCCGCCGTGGTCGCAGAAGTCGCCGTAGTCACTGGGGTCTCCCAACGGATGTGGGCCTGAGGTGTCGCCGCAACGACAGCCGCAAGCTACCAGGCGCCTCCAGGCCGTTCGCCCCGCGCTCACAGGGAGAACACCATCGGGGCACTGGGGCACCCGGGCACTCAGGGCACACTCTCCTCACCGGCCTCACCAGGACGCCTTGCGCACCCTCAGCAGTGAATCCGGCCCATGAACCTGTCCGAGAATGGAACACGATTGCCCTGCCGTACGTCACAACTATTGCGGGGACAACATTTCAGACCGTTGACAGACCGTTGAAGGTGTAACCGCAGGAACACCGCGCGTGCACGTGCATCTGCCCGTGCATACGCTCATGCATCAGCACGTGAACGAAGCTATGATCCGGAGCAGTTGACCACTGAAGCAGGGGTCACATCAGCCCATGCACCACCCGGGGAGCGACCTGTGGACCGCGACGTGTACGGCGTGGACGACGTGTACAACGGCATGGCAGCGAAGGAGCTGCACGGGGTGGCCTGGCAGAAGAGCCGGCACAGCAACTCGCAGGGTTCCTGCGTGGAGTTCGCCCGCCTGCCCGGCGGTGACGTGGCCGTGCGGAACTCACGGTTCCCTGACGGGCCCGCACTCGTCTACACGCGCGCCGAGATAGAGGCGATGCTTCTCGGCGTCAAGGACGGCGAGTTCGACCACCTGGTCGGCGGCTGAGAGTTACCAAGGGTTACTGCCTGGTCGCAGCCAGCGACGCGCGTAGAATCGCGACATCGAAGAATGCCGCGGTTCGTTACTCGCCCAGGTCCGCCAGTGGGTCCCGTGGCTCCGTGCGCAGCCGGAACAGCGCCCAGACCACCTTGCCGCCGAACGCACTCCCGTTGGAACCGCTGGAACCATTGGAGCCTCCCCTGCTCGCACCCGGCTGCGGGCTCGGGGAAGGGTGCCAGCCCCAGCTGTCGGCGAAGGAGTCGACGAGGAACAGGCCCCGTCCCGACTCCGCCGCGAAGTCCTCCGCCTCGCGGGCGACCGGGGTGTCATGGCTCGGGTCCCGCACCGCGCACACCAGCCGCTCGGTCCACCGCATCAAGTGCAGCCGCACGGGAGGTTCCTGGCTCGCCATGCGCGGGTTGTTCGCGGGAAGTCCGTGCCGCAGCGCGTTGGTGACGAGTTCGGAGACCACCAGGCAGACGTCGTCGAAGCGGTCGTCCACATCCCACTGGTTCAGCGTGCCGCGGGTGAACTGTCTTGCCTCGCGCACCGCTTCGTAGCGGGCGGGCAGGGCGCAGGACGCGGCGCTGGACACGGTGGAGGGGTCGAGCGGGGGAAGTCCCTGTCGTAAGGGTTCGAGCATGGTTGATCCATTCATCCCCATGCGAGGCACTCCCGGGTCTTCGCGGTCGTTGCGATGCAGCGGTGGCGCGGGACCATGGTTTCTGATGCGCAAGGCAGATGCAAGGGCAGATGCACGTGCACGCGCCGGAAATGGACCTGGAAGTACCGCTTCCTGCTTATTTCTTCTGTCGTTCTGCTGTCGCCTTCTTCCCTCGCGGCGGACCCTGGTCGATCCTTTCCCGTGGTCCGCGCTCCGAGACTTTCCATTTCTGTAACCGCACGAGTGCGGATCGAAGTGGTTTAGTGGCAGACTTCGGCCTCTGGAGACTTGGGGAGGCTGGACGAACGTGGGCGCCGGTGAATCAAGTGGGTCGGTGGTGAGACGCATGCTGCTGGGCTCGCATCTCAGGCGGTTGCGTGAGGCGCAGGGGATCACCCGCGAGAAGGCCGGGTACTCCATCAGGGCGTCGGAGTCGAAAATCAGCCGTATGGAGCTGGGACGAGTGAGCTTCAAGGCGCGTGACGTCGAGGACCTGCTGACGTTGTACGGCGTCACGGACGATCAGGAGCGCGAGTCCCTCCTCTCCCTCGCCAAGGAAGCCAACGTCGCGGGTTGGTGGCACAGTTATTCGGACGTTCTCCCCAGCTGGTTCCCCACCTACGTCGGCCTGGAGGGTGCGGCCCACCTCATCCGGTCCTACGAAGTCCAGTTCGTCCACGGCCTGTTGCAGACCGAGGCCTACGCACACGCCGTCGTCGCCCGCGGCATGAAGGACGGCAGCGACGCCGAGATCGAAAAGCGTGTGGCCCTGCGCATGGAGCGCCAGAAGTACCTGGTCGCGGAGAACGCCCCCGAGTTCCACTGTGTCCTCGACGAGGCCGCGTTGCGCCGGCCGTACGGCGACCGCGAGGTGATGCGCGGTCAGCTCCAGCACCTCATCGACATCTCCGAGCGGCCGAACGTACGGCTCCAGGTCATGCCGTTCAGCTTCGGCGGGCACTCCGGCGAGAGCGGCGCCTTCACGGTGCTCAGCTTCCCCGAGTCCGACCTCTCCGACGTCGTCTACCTGGAGCAGCTCACCAGCGCGCTGTACCTGGACAAGGGTGAGGACGTCACCCAGTACGAGACGGCGCTGCGGCAGCTCCAGTACGACAGCCCGTCGCCGGAGGAGAGCCGCGATCTGCTCCGGGGACTGCTCCAGCTGTCCTGAATCTTCATTCGCAGCCGTGAGCAGCCGTAAGCCTTCACGTGCGGCCGAAAGTCTTCACAAGGTCTTTCGACTTGTTCTCCAACTCCCTTGAAACACAAGTACGATGACATGTGATCACTTCGTGACGTAATGGATCGTGCGCGTAGTGGGTCGTGCCCGTGAGGGATCGTGCGTGATCGGGCTGTCCGCCTCGGCTGTAAGGGATTGAGGGATCACATGTCGTCCTACTTCACCGATCTTGCTCAGCAGTACATCGGTGGTGAGTGGCGCCAGGGCACGGGCTCCTGGGACATCATCGACTTCAATCCGTACGACGGCGAGAAGCTCGCATCGATCACGATAGCCACGGCCGACGAGGTGGACGAGGCCTACAAGGCGGCCGCCGCCGCCCAGAAGGCCTGGGCCGGGACCAACGCCTACACGCGCCGCGCCGTCTTCGAGAAGGCCCTCCGCCTGGTCGAGGAGCGCGAGCAGGAGATCACCGAGGTGATCATCGCCGAGCTCGGCGGTACGCACCTGAAGGCGGGCTTCGAACTCCACCTCGTCAAGGAGTTCCTGCGCGAGTCGATCCAACTGGCGCTGCGTCCCGAGGGCCGCATCATCCCTTCGCCGACCGACGGCAAGGAGAACCGCCTCTACCGCGTGCCGGTGGGCGTCGTGGGCGTGATCAGCCCCTTCAACTTCCCGTTCCTGCTGTCGCTGAAGTCCGTGGCCCCCGCCCTCGCCCTCGGCAACGCGGTCGTCCTCAAGCCGCACCAGAACACGCCGATCACGGGCGGCACCCTGGTCGCGAAGATCCTTGAGGACGCGGGCCTGCCGGGCGGTCTGCTCAACGTCGTGGTCACCGACATCGCGGAGATCGGCGACGCCTTCATCGAGCACCCGATCCCGAAGGTCATCTCCTTCACCGGCTCCGACAAGGTCGGCCGCCACGTCGCCACCGTCTGCGCCTCGCACTTCAAGCGCTCGATCCTCGAACTCGGCGGCAACAGCGCCCTGGTGGTCCTCGACGACGCGGACATCGACTACGCGGTCGACGCGGCCGTCTTCAGCCGGTACGTCCACCAGGGCCAGGTGTGCATGGCCGCCAACCGCGTGCTCGTGGACCGCTCCGTCGAGGCCGAGTTCACCGAGAAGTTCGTCGCCAAGGTCAGGACCCTGAAGGCCGGCGACCCGCGCGACCCGCAGACGGTCATCGGCCCGGTCATCAACTCCTCGCAGGCGGACTCCGTTTCGGGCACCGTCGAGCAGGCCATCGCCGAGGGCGCCACGGCGCTGGTGCACGGCACGACCACCGACAACCTGGTCGAGCCCTCCGTCCTCAAGGGCGTCCCCATCGACTCGCCCCTCCTGCGGCAGGAGGTTTTCGGCCCGGTCGCGTTCCTCATCCCGTTCGACGGCGAGGAGGACGCCGTACGCATCGTCAACGACACCCCGTACGGCCTCAGCGGCGCCGTCCACACCGGCGACATCGAGCGGGGTGTCTCCTTCGCCAAGCGGATCGACACCGGCATGTTCCACGTGAACGACGGCACCGTCCACGACGAGCCGCTCGTCCCCTTCGGCGGCGAGAAGTCCTCCGGCCTCGGCCGCCTCAACGGCGACACGACCATCGACGCCTTCACCACCCAGAAGTGGATCTCGGTCCAGCACGGGCGGAGTTTCTTCCCGTTCTGAGGAGCAGGGCGGAACAGAGTGGAACAGGGCGGAGTAGGGCGGGACAGGGCTCCGGTCGGTCGGTGACCCCGGGGTTCTACGCTGGCCCCATGTCAGCGATCCGTCTCCTCGTGCTCGGCGCGGTGCGTCAGCACGGGCGGGCCCACGGCTACCAGGTGCGGAGCGACCTGGAGTACTGGGGTGCGCACGAGTGGTCCAATGCCAAGCCCGGCTCGATCTACCACGCCCTGAAACAGATGGCGAAGCAGGGACTGCTGCACGCGCACGAGATCGCGCCCTCCACCGCCGGCGGACCGCCCCGCACCGAGTACGAGATGACGGAGGCGGGCGACCAGGAGTACTTCACCCTGCTCCGGGAGTCGCTCACCGCGTACGACCAGAAACCGGACGTCCTCTCCGCCGCGCTCGGCTTCATGGTCGACCTCGACCGTGCCGAGGTGCTGCGCCTGCTGGCGGAGCGGGTGCGGACCATCGAGGAGTGGCGGAAGTCCGTCACCGAGTACTACACGCCGGAGGCGGGCCCCGAGTCGCTCGGCCACATCGGCGAGATCATGAACTTCTGGGTTCACTCCGCCGACACGGGCGCCGAGTGGACCCGGGGCCTCATCGCGCGCGTCGAGGGCGGCGCGTACACGTTCGCGGGTGAGGGCGAGCCGTTCGTCGGCGTCCTGACGGAGGGCGCGGAGAACCCGTACGCGACGGGGGAGCGGCACCCCGGTGACGACCGCTGAGGCCGATGGCCGCGCGGTGCGCGTCCCTCGGTGTTCCTCGGCGTCCCCCATGGTCCCCATGTGTCCTTCAGTGGTGGAAGCCGGTGGCCGCCTCCCTGTCGCGGATCAGCGGGTGCGGCTGGCGGCGCAGTTCGGGCAGCAGGCGGCCCAGGTCCTCCAGGAGCAGCTCGGCCAGGTCGGAGGAGAAGCCGTTGCGGCAGACCACCCGCAGCACGGACAGGTCCTCGCGGTTCGCCGGGAAGGTGTACGCGGGCACCAGCCAGCCGTGCTCGCGCAGCCGCCGGGACACGTCGAAGACGTCGTACGCGGTCACGTCCGGCGCGGTGGTGAAGGCGAACACGGGCAACTCGTCGCCCCGGGTGAGGAGCCGGAAGTCACCCATCGACCCGATACGGTCCGCGAGCCCCCGTGCCACGTCCCGTGTGGTCTGCTGCACCGCTCGGAAGCCCTCGCGGCCGAGCCGCAGGAACGTGTAGTACTGCGCGACCACCTGGGCGCCCGGACGCGAGAAGTTGAGCGCGAACGTCGGCATCTCGCCGCCCAGGTAGTTGACCCGGAAGACGAGGTCGTCGGGCAGCTCGGCGGTCGAGCGCCACAGCGCCCACCCCACGCCCGGATAGACGAGCCCGTACTTGTGCCCCGAGGTGTTGATGGACACCACCCGCGGCAGCCGGAAGTCCCACACCAGGTCCTCGTCGAGGAAGGGCGCGATCATGGCTCCCGAGGCGCCGTCGACATGGACGGGCACATCCAGTCCCGTACGTTCCTGGAGCCGGTCCAGCGCCGCGCACAGCTCGCCGACCGGCTCGTACGACCCGTCGAAGGTCGACCCCATGATGCCGACGACCCCGATCGTGTTCTCGTCGCACAACTCGGCCGCGGCCCCCGGGTCGAGGTGGAACCGGTCGCCCTCCATGGGCACCTGACGGGACTCCACCTCCCAGAAGGTGCAGAACTTGTCCCAGCACACCTGCACGTTGACGCCCATCACGAGATTCGGGCGCACGTCCTTCGCGGGATACCGGTCGGGGTTCCGCCGCGCCCACCTCCGCTTGAGCGCCATTCCGGCGAGCATGCACGCCTCGCTGGACCCGGTCGTCGAACAGCCCACGACCGTCCCCGGATCGGGTGCGTGCCACAGGTCGGCGAGCATCGCCACGCACCGCCGCTCCAGTTCGGCCGTCTGTGGGTACTCGTCCTTGTCGATCATGTTCTTGTCCCGGCACTCGGACAGCAGGACGTCGGCCTGCGGCTCCATCCAGGTGGTGACGAAGGTGGCCAGGTTCAGCCGTGCGTTGCCGTCGAGCATGAGTTCGTCGTGGACCAGCTGGTACGCCGTGGAAGGGGCCAGCGGAGCGTCCGGGAGCCGGTGCGTGGGCGGCGCCTCGGTCATGCCGCTGACCGGGTTGGCCTCCCCGTAGAAGGGGTTCACGCGCCGCGTGCGCCGGTCGCTCGCGCCGTCCTTGGCGACGTCACCTCGGTGCAGGGGCATGCATCCGACGGTAAGTCCAGGGTGCCGGACTTGCACCTCACGCGACGTGAGGGCCCAGGCTGAAGCGCGTACCGAAAAGAAGGGAGCGGACGGCGATGAGCTACTCCGTGGGACAGGTCGCCGGTTTCGCCGGGGTCACGGTGCGCACCCTGCACCACTACGACGACATCGGCCTGCTCGTCCCGAGCGAGCGCAGCCACGCGGGCCACCGGCGCTACGGCGACGCCGACCTCGACCGGCTGCAGCAGATCCTGTTCTACCGGGAGCTCGGCTTTCCGCTCGACGAGGTCGCCGCCCTGCTCGACGACCCGGACACGGACCCCCGCGCGCACCTGCGCCGGCAGCACGAACTGCTGACCGCCCGGATCGAGAAGCTGCAGAGGATGGCCGCGGCCGTGGAACAGGCCATGGAGGCACGCAAGATGGGAATCAATCTCACGCCCGAGGAGAGGTTCGAGGTCTTCGGGGACAAGGACCCGGAACAGTACGCCGAGGAGGCGGAGCAGCGCTGGGGCGGCACCGAGGCGTACGCCGAGACGCAGCGCCGCGCCGCCTCGTACACCAAGGAGGACTGGAAGCGCATTCAGGCCGAGGTCGACGACTGGGGCGAACGGTACGCGGCCCTCGTGGCGGCCGGCGAGCAGCCGTCCAGTGAGGCGGCCATGGACCTCGCCGAGGAACACCGGCAGCACATCAGCAGGACCTACTTCGAGGTCCCCTACGAGATGCACCGGTGCTTCGGTGAGATGTACGTCTCCGACGAGCGTTTCAAGGCGTTCTACGACTCCATGCGGCCGGGCCTCGCCGAACACCTCAAGGAGGCCATCACGGCGAACGCGGCCCGGCACGGGGCCTGACCGGCAGGTAAGGGGCGCCCACTAGGGAGGGCGCCCCTTACCGCGCCTGTTTCTCGCGCGCCTGTTTCACCTACGTCCGGCTTCTCCTACGTCCGGCTTCACCTGCGCCCGGCTACTCCGGTGCGATCACGCACGCAGTCCCGTACGCGCACACCTCCGTGCCCACGTCGGCCGCCTCCGTGACGTCGAAGCGGAACATGAGTACGGCGTTGGCCCCACGCGCGCGTGCCTGCTCCACGAGGCGTTCCATGGCCTGGTTGCGGGTTTCAACGAGCGTCTTGGTAAGCCCTTTGAGTTCGCCGCCGACCAACGACTTCAGACCGGCGCCGATCTGGCTCCCCACATGCCGGGAGCGGACCGTCAGCCCGAAGACCTCGCCGATGACCTGCTGGACCCGGTGTCCGGGTACGTCGTTCGTCGTCACGACCAGGACGTCCGACTGGGGACGCTGGCCACCGCCGTAATCATCGATGCCCATGGCCCACAGCTTTGTCCCAGCGGGGGCACAGTGCATCCTGAAGGAGACGGTGGAACCTGGCGAGGACGCCTTCCGTTGATAGTTTTGGTCAGCTGTACGCCGTACCACGCCTCGTACTACGCCTCATCCCACAGGAGCCCGGAACGTGACGACGCTCGCTCTCGGACCAAGTTGGTTGGATCCGAACTACCTGCTCGACACGTTCGGCATCTGGGGCCTGCTCCTGATCGTGTTCGCCGAGTCGGGCCTGCTCATCGGCTTCTTCCTGCCCGGCGACTCGCTGCTGTTCACGGCGGGCATGCTGATCACGTCGAAGACGCTGGATTTCCCGCTGTGGCTGGCCATCGTGCTGATCTGCATCGCCGCGATCGTGGGCGACCAGGTGGGCTACATGTTCGGCAAGAAGGTGGGCCCCGCGCTCTTCACGCGGCCGGACTCACGCCTGTTCAAGCAGGAGAACGTCACCAAGGCCCACGAGTTCTTCGAGAAGCACGGCCCGAAGTCCCTGGTCCTGGCCCGCTTCGTGCCCATCGTGCGCACGTTCACGCCGATCATCGCCGGCGTCAGCGGCATGCAGTACCGCTTGTTCCTGATCTACAACATCGTCGGCGGCATCCTCTGGGGCGCCGGCGTCACCCTGCTGGGCTCCTGGCTCGGCAGCATCGAGTTCGTCCGCACGAACATCGAGGCGATCCTGATCCTGATCGTCTTCCTCTCGGTCGTCCCGATCATCATCGAGCTCCTGAAGGCCCGTAAGGCCAAGAAGAACCAGCCGCCCGCCCAGGACCAGGCTCCGGTTCCGCCGATGATGGACGACGCGACGACCCAGCTGCGCCGAGTGCCGTCGGCCGAGCCCCAGCCGTACGGCAACCACCAGCCCCAGCAGCCCTATGGCAACCAGCAGTCCCAGCAGCCGTACGGCTACCAGCAGGACCAGCAGCCGTACGCCCAGCAGGACCAGCCGTACGCCCAGCAGTACCCGCAGCAGGGCCAGCAGCCCCAGCAGTACCCGCAGCACCAGCAGCAGTACCCGTACGGCCAGAACTACCCACAGAACTGAACGCGCCAGGGCACCCCGCGCCTTTAAGGGGCGCGGGGAACTGCGCGAACAACCACAACGAACCCGCAGCCGCAAACGAACCGGCAGTCCCGAGTTCTTGGGCGCCCCCGCTCAAAACCCTCGCGTCCGCTTAGCCGCCCGCCGCCCCTCGGCGGAGCCGACCCGCAGGAACAACCGCGAGATCTCCGACCCGAGGTTCACCCCGATCGCGATGGCCATGGCCAGCGCGGCGGCTTTGGTCAGGCCCACCAGGCCCCGGTCCACGTCGTTCTGGGCGAACGCGAGCAGCCCGAAATACGTGGCGGAACCCGGCAACAGGGGCCCGATCGCCGCCGTCGTGTACGGCAGCGCGGAAGCGAACCGGTACCGGGACAGCAACTGCCCGAACAGCCCCACGAGTCCCGCCGCGACGGCCGTGGAGGCCACCGGCGAGATCCCGCCCACGTAGTGCATCGCGCCGTACACCACCCACGCCACGCCCCCGTTGAGCGTCACCAGCAGCACGGTGGAACGTTCCTGCTGGAGCAGTATCGCGAACGTGAGCGCGAGGAGCATGGCGGCGCCGGTCTGCCAGAGGGGCCGCCCGTCGGTCCCCGACGGCGCCCCGTCCGGACTCAGCTCGGCGCCCAACTGGACGCCGAAATAGAGCACGAGCAGTACGCCGACGACGATGCCGACGTACAGGTACATGACCTCCAGGAGCCGCGCGGACGCGGTGATGTAGAAGCCGGTCAGCCCGTCCTGTACGCCCGCCACCAGGGCGCGTCCCGGCAGCAGCGCGAACAGCCCACCGGTGATCACCGCGGACGCCTTCACGTCCACGCCGGCGAGGGTGAGCGCGATCCCGATCGCGGCGGGCGGCATCGCGGCCACCGTGAACTGGTAGAACTCCGGCAGCCCGCGTCCCGCGCACAGCCACGCCAGCCGGTCGCCGAGCATCGCGCCCAGCGCGGCCGCGACGAACACGATCACATCACCGCCGACCAGGACGCTGGCCGCGCCCGCGAGGAGCCCGCTGGAGCCGGTCAGCACCCAGCCGGGGTACGGGTGCCGGTTGCGCCGGATCTCCGCGAGTCGGCCGTAGGCCTCCTCCAGGGAGACCGCGGTCTCCGGGTCGCTCAGGTCGTCGACCAGCCGGAAGACGGCCGCGAGCCGTGTGTAGTCGGTGGCCCGGCGGCGCACGGTCCGTGACGCGGTCACGGGGTCGTCCACCAGGGACGGCTGGTACGAGATCGACAGCAGCGTGAACGTGACGTTCGGCTCGCACCGGTCGAGCCCGTACGACCGGCAGACGGCGAACATCGCCGCCTCCACGTCCTCGGCGCCCTCACCGCCCGCGAGCAGCAGCTCCCCGATGCGGAGGGTGAGGTCGAGCACGCGCGGGATGGCGGGCCCCGGCTCGTCCTCCTCCTTGTGCACGGGTTCGGGCGCCGGCCGGTCGGCCACCGGCATGCGCAGCATCGTGCGCATCCGGTCCTGCCAGGGCTGCTCCTTGGTCAGCCTGATCACGGGGATCCCGGACGGCGGGGTGAAGTGGGGCGGGGCATGCCCGGAGCTGTAGGTGCTCGGCGGGCTGAAGGCCGAACCCTCGGGCTCGGCGGCCACCGGGTGCGGCGGCGCCAGCCCGTTCGGGACGGCGAACTCCGAGGTCGTGTGCGCCTCGGGCTCGGCCACGGGCGCCACGTCCAGTCCCACAGGGATCGCGAACTCGGATGTGGTCTGCGACTCCCCGTCGGCGGGCGCACCCACCGTCGGTTGCACGAACCCACTCCTCGCCGCATCCGACCGCGGCTTACGGTCCTCCGCGTACGTCACCGTCGCGCCCCTTCTCACGACATCTCCGGCGCCGCTCCCGCGAACGCCCTCCCTTCTCCGGCCCCAGTATGCGTACTGGCCGCTGACACACCAACGGGCCGCCCGTTCCCCGTCGGGGATCGGCCGGCCCGTTGGGAAGAGCCTGGGCGTCAGTGCCCGCCCTGCTCCTCGAAGCGCTTGTACGACCGCTCGATCTCCGTCTCGGCCTCCGTGCGGCCCACCCAGTTGGCGCCCTCGACGGACTTGCCGGGCTCCAGGTCCTTGTAGACCTCGAAGAAGTGCTGGATCTCCAGGCGGTCGAACTCGGAGACGTGGTGGATGTCCCGCAGGTGCTCCACGCGCGGGTCGGACGCCGGGACGCACAGCAGCTTGTCGTCGCCGCCGGCCTCGTCCGTCATACGGAACATGCCGATGGCGCGGCACTTGATGAGGCAGCCCGGGAAGGTCGGCTCCTCCAGGATGACCAGCGCGTCCAGCGGGTCGCCGTCCTCGCCGAGGGTGTTCTCGACGAAGCCGTAGTCGGCCGGGTAGCTGGTCGAGGTGAAGAGGCGCCGGTCCAGGCGGATCCGACCGGTCTCGTGGTCCACCTCGTACTTATTGCGCGAACCCTTCGGGATCTCGATCGTGACGTCGAACTCCACCGGTGGCTCCTCCATGATCAACACATAGTTCTGGTGGTTAAGTGTCCCTCACGCAGGTGTGTGGTCGCGAAAGGGGCTGGTGGTAATGCCGGAGCCGAGGGTCTGGCGAGCCGCGAGGCCGTATGCGGAGCGGATCGCACGCGCCGCGAAACCACGCGTCGTAAGCGCCGGGCGAGCCGTCGTCCAGGGCACACGAGCCGTCGCGACGCGCTCCATGAAGCTCACGACCCTCCAGCTCACCGCCGGTGCGGCCACGTTCGGCCTGGCCCTGTCGGCCGGGGCGGTGGCCACGGCCGGTCCCTGGGACTCCTCGGGTCAGCGTACGGCCGAGCGGGACTGGGCAGCATCGCGCGATCACGAGGGTGGCACAGATCACGGACGTGATTCCGGTAACGCCGCGGGGGCGCCCGAAGCGGCCCCGAGCGCGCCCCCCGTACTGACGGGCCTCGGCAACTCGATGCCCGCGCCCACAAAGCAGGCGCTCGCCGACGTCCTCAATCCCCTCCTGCGCGCCCCCGCGCTCGGCTCCCGCAGTACGGCAGCGGTCGTCGACGTCACGACCGGGGAGACGCTCTACGGCTCCGGCGCGGACGACGCCCTCACCCCCGCCTCCACCACGAAGATCGCCACCGCCGCCGCCGCGCTCTCGGCGGCCGGCCCCGGCCACCGCATCCGGACGCGGACCGTGCTGAACCCCGGCTCCAAGGAGGTGGTCCTGGTCGGCGGCGGCGACCCCACCCTGACGGCCCACGAGGACGCGAACGGTTACGCCTCCCTGCACACCCTCGCCGCCGACACGGCCGCCGCCCTGAAGAAGCGCGGCGTGGAGGAGGTGGCGCTCTCGTACGACACCTCGCTGTACAGCGGCCCCGCCCTGCACCCCATCGGGGTGAACCCCAACCTCGCGCCCGTCAGCGCCCTGATGGTCGACGAGGCCCGCCGCGACGGCTCCTCCAGCGGCCCGGCGGACCGCGGCACGGACCCGGCGGCGGACGCGGCCGACACGTTCGCGAAGCTGCTCGCGGACCAGGGCGTCAGGACGAAGTCCGCCGCCCCCGTGAAGGCATCCGGAACGGCGGACCCCCTCGCCACGGTCGAGTCCCCGCCCCTGTCCACCCTGGTCGAACGCATGCTGACCAACAGTGACAACGACATCGCCGAGGCCCTCGCCCGCCAGACGGCACTCGCCGCGGGCGAGCCGGCGAGCTTCGAGGGCGCCGAGACGGCGATCCGCACCGAACTGGACCGGCTCGGCCTCCCACTGGACGGCGCCCGCTTCGCCGACGGCAGCGGCCTGAACCGCGACGACCGCCTGACCGCAGGCCTCCTCACCGCCCTCCTCGCCAAGGCGGCCTCCCCGTCCCACCCCGCACTCCGCCCGGTCCTCACCGGCCTCCCTGTGGCCGGCTTCACGGGCACCCTGCGTACCCGCTACGCCGACGACGTACCCGGCACCGGCGTCGTACGCGCCAAAACAGGCACCCTGACCGGCGTGAACACCCTCGCGGGCACAGTTGTCGACACCGACGGCCGCCTCCTGGCCTTCGCCTTCATGGCAACAGAAACAGCAGACCCCACAGGCGCCCAAAAGGCCCTGGACAACACGGCCTCGACCCTGGCGACGTGCGGCTGCCGCTGAACGGGGAGGGAGGGAGCCGGAGGCCCCAGGGGCGCGGGGAACTGCGCGACCAGCCACAGACGACCCGCAGCTTCAACGGACAGCATCACCCACTCACCCAAGGGGCGCGGGGAACTGCGCGAC
>NZ_VMNX01000122.1 GCF_009377235.1 Streptomyces acidicola | reverse complement strand
CACCCGCCCCTCACACGCGTACCGCCTCCTCCACCACCGCGCCCGCACCCCGCGCCTCCGCCACCGCGAGCCCGGCGACCGACCCGAGCATCAGCAGCGTGCCGACGGCTGTCGCCGCCGTCAGCCGCTCACCGAGCAGCACGACGGCGAGCACCGCCGCGCTCACCGGCTCCAGCAGCATGATCACGGACACGGTGGCCGAGCGGACGACGGCCGCGCCGGCGAAGTACAGCGCGTAGGCGAGAGCGGTGGGGATGGCGGCGATGTACGCCAACAGGCCCAGAATCAGCGTGGGTTGGGCAGTCGCCGGGACCAGCCCCTCGGCCAGGCCCAAAGGCAGCAGACACAGACTCGCCACCGCGAACGTCCACGCGGTCGTACCGGAGGCGTCGACCCCGCCGTCGCGCCCCCACCACCGGGTGAGCAGCGTCATCACGCAGTAGCCGGCAGCCGACACCACCGCGAGCAGCACGCCCCACGGCCGTACGCTCGTCCCGCCGTTGCCGAGCACGAGGACGGCGAGTCCGACGAGTGCCCCGGCGACGGCTGCGACGCCGCCCCGTCCGAGGCGTTCGCCCATGGTCAGCCTGGCGCCCAGTGCGATGAGTACCGGCCCGGCGCCCAGCGTCACGACGGTCGCCACGGCGAGGCCGGTCTCGTCGACGGCGGCGAAGTAGGCGGTCTGGAAGACGGCCAGCCCGATGCCCGTCGCCCCGGCCCGCAGCGCCTTGCGACCGAGCGGTTCACGGACGGTCCCGAGGGCGATGGCGGGCCGCGGGCGCGGGAGGCAGAAGGCGAGCAGCAGGACGAGCCCGGCGGCGCAGCGCCAGAAGGAAAGGGCGACCGGCCCCATGTCACTGGCCCGGTAGACCAGGGATGCGGCCGCGCCCGCGGTCCCCCAGGCGGCACCGGCGACGATCAGATAGAGGAGGCCTCGCCCTGTGGGCAGGCCGGAGGCAGCGTTCGACACGTGTTCTCTCCGCAGAGGCAGAAGTTCGAGAAAGGACCACGTCGTCGCCGCGGTGAGACGTGCTGGGCGCTGATGTGCGCTGGGGCACGGCTCACCGGCGTACGGAAAGGTCCCGGGACTTCGTCTGCGGGCAGCACCGCTCCGCCCTGCCGTCCGGCAGGGCATGGTTCCCGGAGGCCCGCCTCAGGCGGCCGGGGGAGGAAGAACGAGCGTCGACGGCATGATCCGCATCCTATGGGGCGCTTCCGGGGGCCGACAACTGCCTCTCGGGACCGCCCGCCCCACTGCCGTCCGATGCCGCGCCGTCGCTCTGAGCATGGCCCGAGCCGCCCGCGACCGGCCCGTCCGGTGTCCTGGCGGGCGTCGAGGACTGTGCGATGAAGGCACCGACCAGGACGAGGGCACCGCCGATGAGCTGCGGTGCGGAGAGGTGTTCGCCGAGCAGCACCCAGGCGAGCACGGTCGCGATGACCGCCTCCAGGCAGGCCACGACGCCCGCGACCTGCGGGGAGAGCCTGCGGACGGCGACCACTCCGGTGATGTACGCGAGCACCGTCGCGATCAGCACGACCCAGCCGAGCAGCAGCCAGGCCGCGACGGCCGTGCCGTCCATGCTGACGGTTCCCGCGAGCACGGACCAGTCCATCGTCCAGGGGCGGGCCACCACGGTGAGCACGAGGGCGCCGACGAGCAGGCCGTACGCGATGACGCCAAGCGGGTCCGGTGCGTTCTCGCCCGCGTCGGTGCCCTGGTCGGACAGGACGAAGTAGCCGACCTGGCAGCAGGCGGCGGCGAGGGCGAGCAGCAGACCGAGGGCGTCGAAGCCCATCCCCGACCACACCTCGACGACACAGGCGAGTCCGCCGACCGCGAGCACGACCCCCACGGCCGCGGCACGTGTGACGGGCCGTCGCTGTACGAACCGGACCCAGCCGAGCAGGATCGCGGGCGCCAGGTACTCCACGAGCAGCGCGACGCCCACCGGGATCCGCGAGATCGCGGCGAAGTAGCAGGCCTGTACCCCGGCCACGGCGAGCAGGCCGAACCCGGCGAGCAGCGCGGGCCGGCGACGTGGGAGCGCCCGGTGGCGGACGGCCAGCGGCAGCATCACCAGCGCGGCGCCCGCGACCCGCAGCCACACCACGTGGAGCGGGTCGAGGCCCGCCTCGATCAGCGGCTTGGCCGCGACACCTGATCCGCCGAAAGCGATCGCCGACCCGAGCGCGAGCCCGAGGCCGACGCCTCTGCCGCGGTTGCCCTGACTGCCCTGTGAGGTGTGCACCGGCACATGATGACAGGCGATGACATGAGCGTCACCCCCTATGACACCTGTCTCAGCTTCTGGGCGGCCTCGGGCGCCGGACGAGGTAATCCGCGGCGCCCACACCCGTCCGGCAGCGCCTCAGCGGACGGCGTCCCCACCCGCCGGGCGCCCCGCCTGCCCGCTCTCGATCCGCGCCGACAACTCGTCCGCCTCGATGCCCGCGCGCCCGAGGACCTCCACGGCACGTGACTCGGGGGCCGCGACGATGGCGGCGAGGAGATCGACCCCGCGGGCGCGCTCCCCACCCCGTCGTTCGACGCGCCCGTACGCATCCTCCATCGCCCTGGCCGCCACCGGTGACCAGCCCGCGACGTCGGTGAGCACGGGCACGGCTCCGGAGTCCTCGACGCCGCTCTGCCAGCGCAGTCCGTAGCCGATGCTCCGCTGGACGAGGTATCCGAGCAGCCGGGCGATCTGCGGGCCGCTGCCGAAGACGGCGCGCACCTCGGGGTCGCACTCCAGGAGCGTGTGCAGCAGATGGGCGGTGTCGATCTGCCGGTCCCCGTCCCGCAGCGCCCGTCTGCGCGCACCGGCGATCACCGCTGCCAGTTCGTCGGTGAGCCGGGCATCGGGCTCCGCGCCTGTCCGGTCGTGTCCGGCGGCCGACTGCCGGGGAATACGGGGTCGCACATGTCCCACCCCATCAGTCCCTTCCGGCCGGGTCATCCTCGCCCGGCAGCATTTCCACGTCCGACACAGGTTGGGCACGGATGAGTCGGTTCTCCTCCTTACGGATGAGAACACCCCTTCGGGGACGACATCGGAACCTTCGTAACGGGACTCTTTCTGACGGCAACGGGACTCTTTCTGACGGTTCATCAGTATTGAATGTTCCAGGCCGTGCGGCTACGTTCCGCGACACCACAGCCCGAGACGAAGAGGTGGTCGCATGGCCGAGGTCAGCGCGGAGGCACGCATCGAGGCACCCGCCGAGAAGGTGTGGGCCCAGCTCGTCGACTGGTCCGCATACGGGGAGTGGAACACGACGCACACCTCCTTCCCCAAGGGTGGCCCGGGGACCCTCGCGGTCGGCGGCACCTTCCAGGAGAACCTGAAGCTCATGGGCTTCCCGGCCGAGGTCGAGTGGACCATCGCGGAACTCGAACCCGCCCGGGTCCTCACCATCCGCGGCAAGGGCCCGATGGCCGTGGACCTCTCCACGCGCTACACGCTCACGCCGGACGGCTCCGCCACCACGGTCCGCATCGACGGCGCGTTCACGGGCGCGGCCGTGGCCCTGATGGCGGGCAAGCTGAAGGACTCGGCGACGGCCGCGCTGAACGAGTCGCTGCGAAAGCTGGGCGGACTGGTGGCGTAGGACGGACGCACGACTCCGCACAGACCGCGCCACAGGCACACAGGCACACAGGCACACAGGCACACAGGCACACAGGCACACAGGCAGGGTGCCCCGCGGACCACGTCCGAGGGGCACCCCATGTCACACCACAGACCCGCCGACTGTCAGTCCTCGTCGGCGAGGATCAGATACAGCTTCTTGCGGGCCTCGTTGATGACTGCCAGCGCCTTGTCGCGCTGGTCCTTGCTGCCGGTCTTCCAGACCTGGCCGAACGCCTCCATCAGGCCAAAACCGGCCTGCCGGATCTCGCTCAGCGCCTCCCAGTCGACCCCGCGCGAGGCCTCCTCCCACGGCGCCTCGGGCCCCTCGTCGGCCGCCGTACGGCCCGACTCGGTGAGCGAGAACAGCTTCTTGCCGCCCTCGGTCTCGCTGACGATGAGACCCTCGTCCTCCAGCAGCTGGAGGGTGGGGTAGACCGAGCCGGGGCTGGGCTTCCACGCCCCGCCGCTGCGCTCGGCGATCTCCTGGATCATCTCGTAGCCGTGCATGGGCCGGTCCTTGAGAAGCGCCAGGATCGATGCCCGTACGTCACCTCGCCGCGCCCTCCCCCTTGGTCCGCCCCTGCCGCGCCCGCCCCACGGGCCCGGACCGAAGCCCGGCCCGAAACCGGGGCCGCCATGCCCCGGGCCGAACGGCCCGAAGGCACCGCGCAGCGCCTCGAAGTCGGGGCGCCCTTGCGGGCCGCACCCACCGTGACGTCCATGTCCACGCTCGAATCCGTAGTCCTGTCCACGGGAACGCATCGCATTCACTCCATTCCATCGTTGATCTGTCGCGATGCTTCAACGATATATCGGAACAGTCCGCGCGGCAAGCCTCAAAGAGCAGGCACGCCCAGTTGGCCTCCCACCCGCGGTGCTCCGCCCCGACCCCCGTCGCCGTGGCCGCGCCCTCTAGGGTTCGGGCATGACCTCGCACAGCTACCTCTCCGAACTGTTCTCGCTGGACGGCCGGGTCGCCGTGGTGACCGGCGGCAGTTCCGGCATCGGCCGGGCCATCGCCGAGGCACTGGCCCGAGCGGGCGCGAGCGTGGTGATCGTGGCGCGCCGGGAGGCGGAGCTGGCCGCCACGGTCGACGAGCTGGTGGCGGACGGTTGCCGGGCGGCCTGGGTCAGCGCCGACCTGAGCACCCGCGACGGGGTGCGCGCGGCGGCGGCGCAGGCAGCCGAGGTGTTCGGCGAGCCCGACATTCTCGTCAACAGCGCCGGGATCAACCTGCGGCCGCCGATGGGCGAGCTGGGCGAGGACGTGTGGGACACCACGATGGCGGTGAACCTGGAGGCGCCCTACCTGCTGGGCGAGCAGTTCGGGCCCGGCATGGCCGAGCGGGGCTTCGGCCGGATCATCCACATCACCTCACAACAGGCGCACCGGGCGTTCGTCCAGAGCGGCGCCTACGGGGTCTCCAAGGGGGCGCTGGAGTCGCTGGCCCGTTCACAGGCCGAGGCGTGGTCGTCGTACGGCGTCACCTGCAACACGCTGGTGCCCGGCTTCGTCATGACCCCGCTCAACGCGCGATTGTCGTCCGACCCGGAGAAGGTGGCCGCGCTGGCCGCACGCACGATGGTCGGGCGCAATGGCCTGGCCGAGGACTTCGCCGGAGCGGCGGTGTTCCTGGCCGGCCGCGCGTCCGGCTACATCACCGGGCAGTCGATCTTCGTCGACGGCGGATTCTCCGTTCACTGACCCACCACATCGGGCGACCAGAACCGAGGGCGCGGCCTCGCCACCTCGCCGCGCCCAGGCCTTCGCTCCCCCGAACCGCTCCCCTGCTCCCCCGAACCCCGCTCCTCAGCCCTCCTGAAATCGGTCCAGCGCCCCGGAATTGGCCTTGGCCCGCCGCTCCACCCGGCCTCTAGCGTCGGACCATGCGGATACGAATCGTCGACGCCTTCACCGACCGCCCCTTCGCCGGCAACCCGGCCGGGGTCGTCCTCCTCGACGCCTTCCCCGACGACACCTGGCTCCAGCACGTGGCCCGGGAGGTCAACCACCCCGAGACGGGGTTCGCCCACCGGCTGCCCGAGGGCGCCGAGGCGGATTGGGCGCTGCGCTGGTTCACGCCCGCCGTCGAGGTCGCGATGTGCGGCCACGCCACGCTGGCCACAGCGCACGTCCTCGCCACCACCGGGGCCCACACCGGCACCGTCCGGTTCGCCACCCGCAGCGGTGTCCTCGTCGCGACACCCCACGAGGACGGGTCCCTCACCCTGGACTTCCCCACCGCACCCATCGCCCCGGCCGAGCTCCCCGACGGCGTGGCCGACGCACTGGGCGCCCAGCCGCTCACCGCCCTCGACACCGGCACCGACATCGGCGACCTGCTGCTCGAACTCGCCGACGAGAAGACCGTCCGCGGCCTCACCCCCGACCTCAGGGCCCTCGGCCGCTATTCCGAGCGCGGCATCATCGCCACGGCCCGTGCCGAAGACCCCTCCCAGGGCTATGACTTCGTCTCGCGCTGCTTCTTCCCGAACGTCGGCATCGACGAGGACCACGTCACGGGCAGCGCCCACACGGCCCTCGCCCCGTTCTGGTCCGACCGCCTCGGCCGCCCCGCCCTCACCGGCCTCCAGGCCTCACCGCGCTCCGGCCTGGTCCGTACCGAGGTCCGGGGCGACCGCACCCTCCTGACCGGCCGCGCGATCACGGTCATCGAGGGCGAGCTGCTGGCGTGACGGCACCCGAGGGGGCGTACCGTCGACTCCGCGCCGACCGCACGCCCCCTCACGCCGTCGGCAGCCAGCCCACCTTGCCCGCCAGCAACGCGTACCCGACGAACGCGCCGATGTCGAGCAGTGAGTGCGCCACCACGAGCGGCCCGACCCGCCCCCAGCGCCGGTACAGGTAGACGAACACCACGCCCATCACCACGTTGCCGATGAAGCCGCCGATGCCCTGGTAGAGGTGGTACGAGCCGCGCAGCAGCGAGCTCGCCAGCAGCGCGGACCCCGGACTCCAGCCCAACTGGCCCAGCCGGCGCAGCAGATACCCGACTACGATGACCTCTTCGACGACCGAGTTCTGGATCGCGGAGAGGATCAGGACCGGGAACTTCCACCACACGTCGGGCAGCGCCTCCGGCACCACCGTGAGGTTGAATCCGAGTCCGCGGGCCGCGAGATAGAACGCAATGCCCGTACTGCCGATCACCGCCGCGACCGCCGCCCCCCACCCGAGGTCGAACCACGGCTTCGTCCGATCGAACCCCAGCGCCCGCAGCCCCCTGCCCTCACGCAGCAGAAAGTGCGCGACGAGCGCGACCGGCACCAGCGCCGTCGTGATCCCGAAGAGCTGCCAGGCGAGATCCAGCCATGGACGGCCCGGCGCGGCCGAGGCGTTGAGGGTCGCAGCCTGGTCCTTGAGCCCTCCTGGTTTCGTGACCGATCCGACAAAACTGATCAGAGCGGACACTCCACTCGCACCGAGCGAAAGCCCCAGAACAAGCAGCGTCTCGTTCCGGAGAGTCCGTCGAGCCACCCCCTCCAACGGAGAGGAATCGGCCACCACCCCTGCCTCCACCTGCACTCCTGCCTCCAGTTCAGTAATCCCACCGCATCCCCATCTTCACCCCGCTAGGGTCTCGAAAAGGAGTTGCGAAGATCGTGTGCGACAGGCCACGGGAGGACGGGCGCGCCCGGCGGGCGTACCTCCCCCGTTCCCGCTTGGCCATGTCACGTCACGAAGTACGAACGCGAAGGGCACCATCCCATGGGACGTCACAGCTTGCCCGATCCTCCCAGGGCGGCCGCATCCGGCCCTCGGCCGCACGCCCGCCGCCGCACCGTCACCGTCGCGACCGCCCTCGTCCTCACCATCGCCGGAGGCACGACGGCCGCCGTCCGCGGCGGACTGCTCTCGTTCGGCGCCTCCTGCCGGGACCAGGCCGTACGGCTCGACCTGGCCGCCTCGCCCGACATCGCGCCCGCGCTCAAGACGGCGGCCGACCGGGCGCGCGACGAGAGCATCACCTCCGACGGCCGCTGCCTCGACATACGCGTGACGGCCCGCGACTCGTACGAGGTCGCGGACGAACTGCGCTCCGGCGGGAAACCCGAGGCCCAGGTGTGGGTGCCGGACTCGGACGTGTGGGTGCAGCGCGTCACGGCGGACGCGGCATCCACGCGGCTCACCCGGGCGGGCAACGTGGCCTCCTCCCCGGTCGGCATCGCCACGACCCCCTCGGCGGCGAAGTCCCTGGGCTGGCCCGACCGGACGTACACCTGGACCGATCTGGCCGGCGCGACCCTCCAGGACGACCGGCTGAAGCTCGGCGCGGCCGACCCCTCCCGCAGCGCCACCGGTCTGCTCGCGCTGACCCGGCTGACGACCGCCACGGCCGCTGCCAAGGACGGCGGCACCCAGGCGGCGGCGCTGGCGAAGCTGCTCTCGCAGCGCACGGTCGACAGCGACAGCCAGGTCCTGGCCACCCTCCCAAGGGACGATTCGGGCACCGAACGGGGCAACCCCAAACGCAACCAGGCGCTGCTCCTGTCCGAACAGTCCGCGTACGCGCACAACGCGTCGGCCGACGGCGGCGAGCGGCTCCGCACCTTCTACCCGACGGACGGCGCACCCCGGCTCGACTACCCGTTCACGCTGGTCGACGAGGCGCGGCTCACCACGGACGAGAGCCGTGCGGCACTGCGGTTCATGACGTTGCTGGACGGTAAGGAGGAGCGGGCGCTGCTGACGGACCGCGGGTTCCGCACAGAGGGCGGCGGCGCCTCGCAGGCCCTGGTCACCCGGGCCGGGGGCCGCGCCCCGCAGCCGTACGACGACGATCCGCCCGAACCGGACCCCGCGACGGCGGTCCAGGAAGCGCTCGGCGTGTGGACGATCACCGTGCAGAGCGCCCGGATCACCACCGTCGTCGACGCCTCCGCCTCGATGACGGAGCCGGTGCCCGGCACCGACCGGACCCGCATGGACGTGACGAAGGATTCACTGCTCCAGGCCCTCGCCACCTTCACGCCCGAGGACGAGATCGGGCTGTGGGAGTTCGCCACCCGGCTCGACGGAAATCGCGACTACAAGGTTCTGGAGCCGACGAAACGGCTCGGCGACCGAGTCGGTGACAGCACCCAACGGGACCGGCTGTCCGCCGCGTTCAACAGCCTGGAACCGGTGCCGGGGGGCGCGACCGGCCTGTACGACACCACGCTCGCCGCGTACAAGGAGGCCGTCTCGTCGTACGCGAAGGACAAGTTCAACGCGCTGGTCGTCCTCACCGACGGCGTGAACGAGGACCCGGACAGCATCTCCCGCTCGGCCCTCGTCTCCGCACTGCAGGAGACCGCCGATCGGGAGCGTCCGGTGCCGCTGATCGCGATCGCCGTGGGCCCGGAGGCGGACAAGGACGAGCTGGAGCAGTTCGCCGAGGCAGCCGGCGGTTCCGGCCATCAGGTCAGCGACCCGTCACAGATCCAGTCGGTCATCCTCAAGGCCATCACCGAGGCGGGCAGCCAGAGCTGAGCCGGACCCCGGCGACACCCAGCCAGTTCCGGCGCTTGAGGACAAGAGAAGGGGCGACGGGGGGCGAGACCGGCCCCGCGACCGGTCCCACGGCCCCCGGTGGGCGCACCCCTCACCCCAGCGGCACCGGCTCCGGCAACCCCACCGGCCAGGTGTGCACCGGCTCCCCGACGTGCATCAGCTCGCAGTACCTCCGCGTGGTCGCGGCCAGCGCGACGTCCCGGTCGAGCCCCTTCTCCAGCGCCTGGTGGAACGTTTCCGCCTGCCAGCTCGCGCCGTTGACCCGCCGTCGGCACCGCTCCTCGACCACCCCGAGGTAGAAGTCCCGGTCCGCCGGCTCGACGCCCCACGCGTCCAGCCCCACCTCGGCCAAGGGCAGCAGCTCGTCGCGCACGAGGCTCACGGCGTCCACCTCCACGGTCCCGCCGTAGCGGCCCCGCCGAGGCCACCGCAGACGCGCCTCGATGCCATGACGGCAGGCCGCGTCGAAGTTGGCGGCGGCGGCTTCGAAGGGCAACCGGGTCCACACCGGCCGCGACTCCTCGGCGAGCGCCCGCACGACCCCGTAGTAGAAGGCCGCGTTGGCGATGACGTCGGTGACGGTCGGCCCCGCGGGCAGCACCCGGTTCTCCACTCTCAGGTGCGGAACGCCGTCCGCGATTCCGTACACCGGACGGTTCCACCGGTACACCGTGCCGTTGTGCAGCACGAGTTCGGCGAGCTTGGGTGTGCCTCCCTGGTCGAGGACGCTCAGCGGGTCCTCGTCGTCGCAGATGGGCAGCAGCGCCGGGTAGTAGCGCAGGTTCTCCTCGAAGAGTTCGTACGCCGAGGAGATCCACCGCTCCCCGAACCAGGTGCGCGGCCGCACGCCCTGCGCCTGGAGCTCGGGCGGCCGCGTGTCGGTGGACTGCTGGAACAGCGGAGGCCGCGACTCCCGCCACAGCTCGTGCCCGAACAGGAACGGGGCGTTGGCCCCCACGGCGACCTGTACGGCGGCCACCGCCTGCGCCGCGTTCCACACGTCGGCGAACCGGCCCGGGGTGACCTGGAGATGCAGTTGCACGGAGGTGCAGGCGGCTTCGGGCGCGATCGACTTCGACGTGCACACGAGCCGTTCCACACCGTCGATGTCGAGCGCGAAGTCCTCTCCCCTGGCGGCCACGATCTGGTCGTTGAGCAGCGCGTAGCGGTCCACGTCGGAGATGTTCGAGGAGACCAGGTCGTCCCGGCCGAGGGTGGGCAGGATGCCGATCATCACGATGCCCGCGTCGACCTCACCCGCTTTCCGGTCGGCATATGCCAGAGACGTACGGAGCTCCTCGGAAAGTCGGTCGAATACGCGACCCTCCAATCGATGGGGGGCTATGTTGACTTCCAGATTGAACATGGCCAGTTCTGTTTGGAAATCACGGCTCGCTATGCGCTCCAGCACTTGCGCATTCATCATTCTGGGCAGACCGTCGGCACCAGCGAGATTCAGTTCGATCTCCAGCCCCATCAGGTTCTTGGGCCGGTCGAACCGCTTCTCCTCCAACAGTCGCCCGAGCACCGTCAGACACTGACGGAGCTTGTCGCGGTAGCGGTGCCGATCGGACAGGTCGAACGACTCCGCCACGACCTTCTCCCCCATCGAAGCGCCCCCTCCTCGGATGGGCAGGCCGACAAACCGGCCGCTGCTGTCCCGGGTCCACGAGGGATGATGCCCAGGCAGCGCGATCATTAACGCCCTGCGGCGGGTCCCTCGATAGCGCCCCCGGGCGGACCCGTAACCCGCTACGCTGAACGAGTACCCATAGGCACATTCACTAGGCATGAAGTAGCACGCGGTTTCCACGTCTTGCGACCTTGTGAATAACACTGACGAGAACCGGCCGTCCGTCGCCCGGGGAAATTCCGAGGTCATCGCCGCGCACCCCGCCTGCAATCGGGATGAAACCCCGCATTACCGCGGCCGAATAGTGCCTTGCTGCGCATATCCGGGACGGCTAGCAGAAACACTGCCTGAAGACTTCTCGTATAAAATTCGCGAAACGAGGCAGAGAGTTGGCGCTCGGTCCTCGGCCTGCCGTCAGGTGACGTGCGGCAGGCCGCCTCCCGCGCCGGACCCCAAGGCCCCACCTCTCTGAGCCCGAGAGCTGACAGCGCCGTCCGCCCCCGACCTCGCGCCACTGTGCCTGTCGAATGAGAGGCGACCCACCATGCCGCTGCATGTCCCCCCGGCTCCCGCGCCCGCACTGCGCACCGTCCTGACGGCACTCGGATCCCCCACCGCCGTCCGCGAGGCACCCACCCCGTCCCTGCGCAGCACCCAGGGCCCAGTGACACCCGAACTGCCGCTGCCCGTCCACGTGCTGGACCGGATCACCCCCGAGGGCGCGTCCGCGACCCGGCTGGCCGGATGGCGTTTCCTGATCCGCAGCGGCGGCCGCGCGGTGGCCGCCGCGGAAACCCGGCTGACGCCCGACGGCTGGGCCTTCTCGCACTTCTTCGAGGGCCCGTACGTCGCCGCCACGGAACTAGCACTGCGCGAGGCGGAATCCGTGCAGCAGCCGTACCAGGCGCGGCTGCTGTCGGTACCCGAGCTGTACATGCTCACGCTCTGGCTGCACGGCGACTGCACCGCGGACGGCGCCACCGGCCACCCGGCCGCCACGGACGTCCTGGTCCCGCTGACTCCCGCTCCACCCGGCATCGCGGCCAACCGCCCTTACCCGGTCGCAGACCTGCTGCCGGTCCTGACCCACCGGGTAACTCCGGCACCACTGCTCAGCGCCTGACACTTCACACCCGGACAACCCCGTACCCCGCCCCGGAAATGACCGGCGGCGGGGTACGACTTTCCTGCCGACAGGACTCACCGCTCTTTCGGGCGCGATAACGCTCGTACGAGCCGAAAAAGCCCGTCGACCGGCGTGGACTAGCCCCATCCGGCCAGGGCGAACCACCCGAAGGGACAGTGCGGTGGGGATGAACCGTCCGCGCGTGAGATGCGTCATAAACCTGTGAGAAAACGGTGCCGCAAAACCGCTGCGGATTGACGCTCGTAGGGCAACACTGGGACCGACCGACTTAGCACAACGGGGGCGGCCATGAACAACGCTTCAAGCCGCGAGCCGGCCACGACAGCAATCCCACACACCACAACAAACCGAAAGATCCCTACCACCATGTGCCAGCATCAGCCATCGTGTCCGACAGCCGAATCAGCCGACCGGGATTCCGCCCGCCTCGTGGTGCACCACCCGGAGCAGGGATGGAGCCTCCTGTGCAATGGCGTTCTGCTCTTCGAGGACACCGGTGAGCTCCTGCCTGACGGCCAGATCATCGCCCCGCACCGCGCACACGTGATGACGGCCGCCTGAGTCGCACAGACATGGGCGGGCAACCGCCCGGAGACATGAAGGGGCCGGCCGGAGAAGCACTCTCCGAACCGGCCCCGACGCATGTCCCGGGGTGACTACTCTTCGTAGGCGTCCAGCGGCGGGCAGGAGCAGACCAGGTTCCGGTCGCCGAAGGCCTGGTCGATCCGACGCACCGGCGGCCAGTACTTGTCCGCGGCCGAGACGCCCGCCGGGAACACGGCCTCCTCGCGCGAGTACGCGTGCTCCCACTCCCCGCCGAGCGCGGCAGCGGTGTGCGGGGCGCCACGCAGCGGATTGTCATCCGCCGGCCACTGCCCCGAACCGACCCGCTCGATCTCCGCGCGGATCGCGATCATCGCCTCGCAGAACCGGTCCAGCTCGGTCAGGTCCTCGGACTCGGTCGGCTCGACCATCAGCGTCCCGGCCACCGGGAACGACATCGTCGGCGCGTGGAAGCCGTAGTCGATCAGTCGCTTCGCGACATCGTCGACACTCACGCCGGTCGCCTTGGTCAGCGGCCGCAGGTCGATGATGCACTCGTGCGCGACCAGCCCGCCGGGGCCGGTGTACAGCACCGGGTAGTGCGGCTCCAGGCGCTTGGCGATGTAGTTGGCGCTGAGGACCGCCACCTGCGTGGCGCGCTTGAGCCCCTCACCGCCCATGAGGCGGACATACGCCCACGAGATGGGCAGGATGCCCGCTGAGCCCCAGGGGGCTGCCGAGATCGGGCCCACACCCGTCTCCGGACCGGCCGCGGGCTGGAGCGGGTGGTTCGGCAGGTACGGCGCCAGGTGCGCCCGTACACCGACGGGGCCGACACCCGGACCACCGCCTCCGTGCGGGATGCAGAACGTCTTGTGCAGGTTCAGGTGCGAGACGTCACCGCCGAAGTGACCCGGCTTGGCCAGGCCCACCAGCGCGTTGAGGTTCGCACCGTCGATGTACACCTGGCCGCCGGCGTCGTGCACGGCCGCGCAGACGTCGGCGACGTGCTCCTCGAACACGCCGTGCGTCGACGGGTACGTGATCATCAGCACCGCCAGCTCGTCGCGGTGCTGCTCGATCTTGGCCCGCAGGTCCTCGACGTCGATCTCGCCGTCCTCGGCGGTCTTCACGACGACGACCTTCATACCGGCCATCACGGCGCTGGCCGCGTTCGTGCCGTGCGCGGAGGACGGGATGAGGCAGACGGTGCGCTGCTCGTCGCCGTTGGCCCGGTGGTAACCACGTACGGCGAGCAGACCGGCCAGTTCGCCCTGTGAACCCGCGTTCGGCTGGAGCGACACCTTGTCGTACCCGGTGACCTCGGCGAGACGTTCCTCCAGCTCGGTGATGAGCGTGAGGTAGCCCTGCGCCTGCTCGGCGGGCGCGAAGGGGTGCATCTGCCCGAACTCCGGCCAGGTGACCGGCTCCATCTCGGTGGTCGCGTTGAGCTTCATCGTGCAGGAGCCCAGCGGGATCATGCCGCGGTCGAGAGCGTAGTCACGGTCGGCCAGCCTGCGCAGGTAACGCAGCATCGCGGTCTCGGAGCGGTGCTGGTGGAAGACCGGGTGGGTCAGGTAGTCGTCGGTGCGCAGCAGCGCGGCCGGCAGCGTGTCCTCCGCCGCCGCGTCCAGCGCCTCGATGTCGCCCTTGACGCCGAACGCCGTCCACACCGCGCCCAGCTGAGCCCGCGTGGTGGTCTCGTCGCACGCGATCGACACCTGGTCGGCGTCCACGAGCCGTAGGTTCACCCCGTGCTCGCGTGCGGCGGCGACGATCTCGGCGGCCCGCCCCGGCACGCGCGTGGTCAGCGTGTCGAAGTACGCGCCGTGCACGACCTCGACCCCGCCCGCGGTGAGACCGGCGGCGAGGATCGTGGCGTACCGGTGAGTGCGCCGGGCGATGCCCTTCAGTCCCTCGGGCCCGTGGTACACGGCGTACATGCCGGCCATCACGGCGAGCAGCACCTGGGCGGTGCAGATGTTGCTGGTCGCCTTCTCACGGCGGATGTGCTGCTCCCGTGTCTGCAGGGCAAGCCGGTACGCCTTGTGCCCGTCCGCGTCCACGGAGACGCCCACGAGCCGCCCGGGCAGGCTGCGGGCGAACTTCTCGTGCACGGCCATGTAGCCGGCGTGCGGCCCGCCGAAGCCCATCGGCACGCCGAAGCGCTGCGTCGTACCGACCGCGATGTCGGCCCCCAGCTCTCCGGGCGAGGTCAGCAGCGTGAGCGCAAGCAGGTCAGCAGCCACGGTGACCAGGGCGCCCAGCTCGTGCGCCTGCTCGATGACGGACTTGAGGTCGCGTACGGCACCGGAGGCGCCGGGGTACTGGAGGAGCACGCCGTTGATCTCGCGCTCGGCGATCCCGGCCGGAATGCCCTCACTCAGGTCGGCGACGACGACCTCGACGCCGGTCGGCTCGGCACGCGTCTCGATCACCGCTATGGTCTGCGGCAGCGCGTCCGCGTCGACCAGGAACAGGCCCTTCTTGTTCTTGCCGACGCGCCGCGACAGCGCCATCGCCTCCGCGGCCGCAGTGCCCTCGTCGAGCAGCGAGGCACCCGAGGTCGGCAGACCGGTCAGTTCGGCGACCATCGTCTGGAAGTTCAGCAGCGCTTCGAGGCGCCCCTGCGAGATCTCCGGCTGATACGGCGTATAGGCCGTGTACCAGGCCGGGTTCTCCATGACGTTCCGCAGGATGACGGGCGGCGTGAACGTCCCGTGGTAGCCGAGCCCGATCATGGAGCCCAGCACCTGGTTGCGGTCCGCGAGGGAGCGCAGCTCGGCGAGAACCTCCGCCTCGGTACGCGCGCCCGGCAGCTCCAGCCGGTCGGCGTTCTTGATCACGTCCGGCACCGCGGCGGTGGTCAGCTCGTCGAGCGAGCCATACCCGACCTGGGCGAGCATCTTCGCCCGGGCCTCCAGGTCGGGGCCGATGTGGCGCTGCTCGAACGGGATGCCCTGTTCGAGCTCGGAGAGCGGGATGCGATCGGCGGTCATTGCGGAGGCCTCCTGGTCTGACACGACCTTCGAGGGGCACCACGGCACGGGCGCCCGGACGGCCTCCCCCTCTGTCATCTCAACCTGAGAGCTTCGCCGGGTCACCCGAGGGGCCCGGCTTTCACCGTCGGTGAGAGCGGAAGCCGTTGACACCCGCTCTGCTTTCCAGAGTGACCTCGTCCGTGCGGTACAGGGGCCTGAGAGATTCCGGGGAGGAGTTGCTCCTTCGGCGCCTCCGACGATGCCGGAGGACTCTCCCGCACGGGGTCAGCAGCCGCTGTCAGCCTACCAGCGCGTTCAACGCACGCGTCTTCGAGTGGCCACCTTCCCCAATGTGGCTTTTCGTAGTGTTACGGATGCGTTGCTCCATATGCGATCACTTGGAGGGCCCGTGCAGACCGACATCGATCCGCGCAATCTGATCGGCCGCAAAGCGTTCGACCGCAAGGGCACCAAGATCGGCACCGTCGACGAGGTGTACCTCGACGACGCGACAGGAATCCCCGAGTGGGCGGCGATACGCATGGGCCTGTTCAGCCGAGACGCCTTCGTCCCCCTGGAGCCCAGCGAACTGGTCGAGGGAGCCCTCCGCGTCCCCTTCGACCGCGCCCTCATCAAGGACGCCCCCGACTTCGGCGTCGGCCGCCATCTCTCCCCGGAACAAGAACTTCAGCTCTACCACCACTACGGCCTGGACATCGCCCCTCCTCCCCCGGTGGACAGCGAATTCGGCCGCATCGCGGGCACGGAGGAGGCCTGAGCCGCCACAGCCCCACGACCACGACCACGACCACGACCACGACGACTCGTCCCGCAGCGCCGGGCGGCGGAGCCGGGCAGCCGCCACCCGGCGCCGTTATGTCCCGACCATCCGCACAGCGCCAGCCAGCACGCCTAGATGGCTCAGGTCCTGCCACCCGCCTCCCGCCATTCGAGTTCACTCTTTCGCCGCAACGGTCCCTTGCGACCCGGGGCTCGCCTTCCGCCCCACTGCCGTCACCTCCGACTGCTCTGGCCCCGCCGGTATCAGCGGTAGCGGATCGGCCGGCTGCAGGGCCGGATCGTCGGTACGGAAGGTACGGACGCGACCGGGTGCCGAGTCGGGTGTCTCGAAGCGCACGGTGACACGGCCCAGCCCACTGCCCTGCACCCACCCGTGCCCGAACTCGGTATGACATACGTCGTGCCCGGCGGGCCACCGCCGCTCGGCGGGTGCGGCAGCCTCCCGGGCAGGCTCCTCCAGCGTGTCCTCGTCGTCGAGGTGGGTCTCCCCCGCCGCCTGAGCGAACAGGTCCTCCTGCGTGTAGTCGGCGAGCCCGCTGACGCCCACCCCGAGCAGCCGTACCCCTCCCGTGGTGTCCACGGCCTCCAGCAGTCGCGCCGCCGTCTCCCGCACCACGGCCGGGTCGTCCGTGGGCCCGCGCAGCGTCTCGGACCGGGTGAGCGTCGAGAAGTCGTACCGCCTCACCTTCAGCACTATGGTCCGCCCGGACAGCCGCGCCCCACGCAGCCGCCGCACGCACCGGTCCGCGAGCCGTTGCACCTCCGTGCGGACCCGGACCCGGTCGTGGATGTCCACGTCGTAGGTGTCTTCCACCGATACGGACTTCGTGTCCCGCTCGGCCACCACGGAACGGTCGTCGTGCGCCAGCGCCATGGCGTACAGGCCGTGCCCGTGGGCCTTCCCCACCAGCCGCACGAGCTCGTCCTCACCGGCCTCCACGATCTCCTCGACCGTCGTGATGCCGGCCCGCCGCAGATGGTCGCCGGTCGCGGGCCCCACTCCCGGCAGGATCCGCACCGACTTGGGCCCGAGCAGCGCCCGCTCGGTCCCGGGCTCGATGAGCAGGAGCCCGTCGGGCTTGGCCTCCTCGGACGCGATTTTCGCGAGCATCTTGGACGCGGCGAGCCCCACAGATCCGGTCAGCCCGGTCACGGCCCGGATGTCCGAACGCAGCTTCGTCCCGGTGAGCCGCGCCGACTCCGCGTCCCAGGCCGCTCCCTCGGCCTCCAGGTCGACGAACGCCTCGTCCAGGCTCAGCGGCTCCACCAGCGGCGACAGAGCACGCAGCAGTCCCATGACCTGCTCGCTGATCGCCCGGTAGACCTCGAACCGCGGCACGAGATACGCGGCGTTGGGCGCGAGCCGCCGCGCCTGGGCCATGGGCATCGCCGAGTGCACCCCGAAGACCCGCGCCTCGTAGGAGGCGGTGGCGACCACCCCGCGCGGCCCGAGCCCGCCGACGATGACGGCCTTCCCGCGCAGGCTCGGCTTGGATGCCTGCTCCACCGAGGCGTAGAAGGCATCCATGTCGAGATGCAGGATCGTGGGCGCGGTTCTCACATGTCCGATGCTGCCCTACACCACTGACAATGCGCCGGTACGACAGCGCGCACAGGACCCTGGCGGTCCTGCGTCGCTCAGACCGCCCGGTTCCGCCGCCGCGCCAGCTCGTCCGCGGGGTTGTGGCCCACGAGCGTCTCACCGGTGTCGACCCGCTCGCCGTGCAGCTGGGACAGCGCGCTCTCCACATCCCGCCAGACCACGCCCACGGCGATCCCGAAGATGCCCTGCCCACCCTGCAGCAGGGCGTGGACCTCGTCGGGGGACATGCACTCGTAGACGGTCGCGCCGTCGCTCATCAGCGTCATCCGCTCCAGGTCCTGGAAGCCACGCTCTCTGAGGTGCTGGACAGCGGTGCGGATGTTCTGCAGCGACACACCGGTGTCGAGGAACCGCTTGACGACCTTCAGGACTACGACGTCCCGGAAGCTGTAAAGCCTCTGCGTACCGGAGCCGTAGGCGGGCCGTACGCTCGGCTCGACGAGCCCTGTGCGGGCCCAGTAGTCGAGCTGCCGGTAGGTGATGCCCGCGGCCGCGCACGCGGTGGGGCCGCGGTAACCGATCTGCTCTGCCGCCTCGGACACCGCCCCCTCGTCGACCGGCACCGCCGCCGGCCGGGGCGGGACGTTGTCGGAATGGGGGTACCCCCTGCTCACGCGGAGCCGAGAGCTCGGGGGAGGGTACGGGCCACTCTCCCCCGGACTGCGTCCCGGGGCGCCCCCAGCCGTACCGTCGCCGCTGCTTCTCACGCCGACCTCCGTCCTTGACCTGCCTTCTCGAAGGTAGGCAGTCACCAGGGGTGCGTCAACGATCGCCACACTCGGCACGCCGAGTGATAATCACCCAAGGAGTGGTTTCCCGTGCCCTTCCGCCGGGAAAGGCTAGCCGAATGTGCTTTCGGCCGGGCCACATAACACCGTGCCGCCACTGCTGGACACGCCGCACATGCCCATGAATCGCCCCGGCCATGTCCGCCTCACGACCAACCGACGGACTGTCCCGCGGTCCACCGACGGACTGATCGGACCGAACGGGCGGACGAATTTCGCCGGACTGGATTCCCCACCGGCCGGACCGACTTGCTTGGTCCATCAGTAGCCCTGAACCCACCTACTGCTCAAGATCGCCACAAGCCATCCCCGCGCCGTGGCACACGTTGAAGGGCCGACGGCCTGTGCAGCTCGCCAGCTCCGTCGCTGCGGCCCGCCCGCTAAGGCGTAGCGCTCTCCGGCCCCTCGAACCGCCTCACTGGCTGCTCGTACCGAAGTCCTCGGGCGAGATCTGGTCGAGGAACTCGCGGAACTTCTCCACCTCGTCCTCCTGCTCGTCCGGGATGGCGATGCCGGCGTCGTCGAGCACTCCATCGCTGCCGAAGATCGGCGTCCCGGTGCGCAGGGCCAGCGCTATGGCGTCGGACGGGCGGGCGCTCACCTCGACGCCGCTGGCGAACACCAGCTCCGCGTAGAAGACGCCCTCACGCAGATCCGTGATGCGCACTTCGGTGAGCTCCTGACCTACGGCCTCCAGCACGTCCTTGAACAGGTCGTGGGTCAGCGGTCGAGCGGGAGCCATGCCCTGCTGGGCGAAAGCGATGGCCGTTGCCTCCCCCGGTCCGATCCAGATGGGGAGGTAACGGTCGCCTCCCACTTCACGCAGGAGCACGATCGGCTGGTTGGAGGGCATTTCGACCCGGACACCTACGACATCGAGCTCGTTCACACAGCAACCCTAGGCCGTGCGCGGGACGTTTGGGTAGTCGGACAGAGATTGGCCCACGAGACCGGCCCCGTCCCGCCCCGGAGAGTCAGGGCAGCCTCACTCCGAGCGCTGTCTGCACCAGTGCGGCGTGCAGCTTCACCGTGAGCTCCGCCAGCTCCTTCGTACGGGCCTCCGCATGGGCCCTGGTCTGCGGATTGCGGTGGCGTCGCAGGGGCGCCACCACCTGGTCGACGAGGCCCGCCTCACGGTCGGCGGCGGCCTTCATGGCCCGCAGGTGCCGTGGCCCGATCCCGACCCGCCCCAGTTCCACCAGAAGGGTGGCCAGGGTCGCCGCGTCCGGGTCGTACGCTCCGTCGGGCAGCGCACAGACGAGTCCGTACGACTCCCACTCGGTCAGCTGCTCCTCGTCGATCTCGGCTGCGGCCAGGAGTTCGGCGCGTCCGAGCCGCACCGCTGCCGACTGCTCGGGCTCCCCGAAGAGCTCGTCGAGCCGCTGCTCCCCGTCACCCGTGTCACGCTGGCGCCCCAGGACGGGCAGCCGTACCGGCTCACCTCGCTCCAGGGCGTCCAGATGCTCCCTGATCACCTTGAGCGGCAGATAGTGGTCCCGCTGCATCCTCAGCACGTGCCCGAGACGCTCGACGTCCTCGGCACTGAACTTCCGGTACCCCGAAGGGGTACGTTGCGGCTCTACCAGCCCCTCCGACTCCAGGAAACGGATCTTGGAGATCGTCACTTCGGGGAACTCGTCGCGCAGCACGCTCAGCACCGTGCCGATGCTCATCAGTCCGCTGTCCGTGGCGGCGGCGCCGTTCCCGGCACCACCGCTCGGTGTATGAAGCATGGACCTTCCCTGACGGGTCAGTAGCCCCGCTGGCTCGCGTAGAAGACCAGGCGGTACTTGCCGATCTGCACCTCGTCACCGTTCGAGAGCGCGACCTGGTCGATCCGCTCCCGGTTGACGTACGTGCCGTTCAGGCTGCCGACGTCGGCGACCGTGAAGGAGCCGTCCGGTCCGCGACGGAACTCCACATGACGACGCGAGACGGTCACGTCGTCCAGGAAGATGTCGCTCTGCGGATGACGCCCCGCCGTCGTCAGGTCGCCGTCCAGGAGGAACCGGCTGCCCGAGTTCGGACCGCGGCGCACCACCAGGAGGGCCGAGCCGAGCGGCAGCGCGTCCACAGCCGCCTGCGCCTCGGGTGAGAGGGCCGGGATCGACGTCTGGCCGGTGGTCTCGGAGTCGTACGCCTCAATGCCCGAGATGGAGATCGTGGAGGTCGTCTCGGACGGACGCTCCGCGGCCGCCCCGGCCCGCAACGGCGCGCCGCAGTTGGAGCAGAAACGGCTGTTCTCCGCGTTGCGGTTCCCGCACCTCGTACACACCAGGGCCGACATGGACGGATCCTCCTGCCGCGGCTGCCCCGCCGGGGCATTGGACTCGTACGGGCCGGGGCCGAACCCTCCACCCGAACCTGAGGTTGACGGATCTCCGAAACCTATGCGGCCGGACTGGGCAGGGTCAACAGACGGCGCGCCCTGACCTCCGGAAATGTCACCGCCCGGACCAGACACCTGGTCGCGGAACAGAGGGCGCTGGCCCTCTTCGTCGGGCTGTGCCCGATGGCGAGCGGTAGCGTTGCCGCTGTCCTCTCGCGCGCTCTTGCCGAACAACTTCGCAAACAACTTCACGGGCGATTCCCCTTGACCGAAACAGACCCGCCCGTGGGGCAGGACGAACCCTGATTGACCACATCGGTCGACCCGGACATCCTCACAACGTCCGTATCCACCTGACAGTTTCCACCACGCACCACCCGTTTGGTGCGCCGACCCCCCGCAACCTCATGCCCCCGTCGGACCGCCCCCATGCACCCGGGGTTCACTGGGAGGACGACCGAGCGTAGTCAGGCTGCTTCGCCGCCCGCAAGGCGTCCACGATGATCTTGTCTGCCCGCTCCACGATCACGGTGGCCTGCTCCTTCTCCAGCGTCTGCACCACGCCTCCCGGGATGTTCAGTGCGGGCTCCAGGTCCTGCGGCTTGCCGATGACCTTGAAACGATAGGGCTGGGTGATCTTGTTCCCGTCGACGCTGATCCCCTTGCCCGAGTCCGTCAGATACGTGCTGGCGACAACCCGTACACCGTTCACCTGGATCGCCTCCGCGCCGGCCGCGCGCAGCTCCTGGATCGCGTCGAGCAGCATGTCCGCCTCGACCGCTCCCTTCGTGTCATTGATCGTCAACGTGATGCCGGGTCCCTCCGCCGCCACCGTGCCCGCGAGGATGCCGAGTTGTCTCTCCTTCTCGACCGTCTGCTTACGGGCCTCTTCGGCCTGGTCCGAGCTGTTCTCCAGCTCAGTGCGCTGATCTTCGAGACCCTGCTTCTCCTCTTCCAGACGCTGAGTACGGTCATCCAGTTCATCAAGGATGCGAACAAGATCTGTCTGACGTGCGCCACGCAGGGCGCTGTCGTTGTCGCTGTTGGAGGCCACCTGCACGGCCAGGCCGAAGCCGAGGCCGAACAGCAGCAGGGCCACGATGAGTTGGGCGCGTGTGACGCGCGGCGGCCACAGCCCCATCACGAGCCGTTGCCGACCGGTCAGAACAGGCTGCTCCTCCTGGTCGGTCTTCTCAGAGGGGCCGGTGGGCCCGGGGGCCACCTCTTCGGGAAGTTCCCGGCGCAGTCGCGTCGGCGTCTCCTCCCGGCCGCTGTTCTTCTGGCCGCTGTTCTTCGGGCCCGTCTCCCTCTGTCCGCCGTCCTTCTGGCCGACGATCTTCGGGCCGGCGTCCGAGCGCAGGTTCGTCGTCGGCGTCTCGTCGTGATCGCTCATCGGCCTCACGCCTGGAAGACGTGCCGGCGGATCGCCGCGGCGTTGGAGAAGATACGGATTCCCAGGACGACCACGACGCCCGTGGACAGCTGGGCGCCGACACCCAGCTTGTCGCCCAGGAACACGATCAGCGCGGCCACGACCACGTTCGACAGGAACGACACCACGAAGACCTTGTCGTCGAAGATGCCGTCCAGCATCGCGCGCAGGCCTCCGAACACGGCGTCGAGCGCCGCCACGACGGCGATGGGGAGGTACGGCTCGACCACCGCCGGAACCTCGGGCCGGACCAAGAGTCCGGCCACGACTCCCACGACGAGGCCCAGTACGGCGATCACGATGTGCCCTTCTCAGTTCTCGGTTCTGCTGTTCGTACGATCACGCTCGGCGCGGCAGGCAGCCGGACGTCGCCCTCGAGGGAAATGGCCGTCCGGATCCCGAAGTTCTCCTGCAGCGCATGCAGATACAACCCGTCGGGGCTGTTCTGGAACCGGGTGCTCAACTTCTTCCCGTCCCCCACGGCAAGCACCGTGTACGGCGGCACCAGCGGCTTGTTGTCGACCAGTATCGCGTCACCCGCGGCCCGGATCGCGGACAGCGCCGTCAGCCGCTGCCCGTTGATCGAGATCGCCTCCGCGCCCGACTGCCACATCCCGTTGACGACCCGCTGCATGTCGCGATCACGGACGCGCCCCGTGTCGGAGAACCCGGAGGTCCCACGGGCGTCGCCGCCACCGCCCCAGCTGGCGTCCTTGGCGTCGTTGACGACGAGTTTGACACCGGGACCGTGCACCTCGACGGCCCCCGACAGGATGCCCACGAGCTCCCCCTGGTCGCCGCCACCGCCCTTTCTCAGCGCCTCGCGCTGCCGGGCGCTCACATCGCCGCGGAGCTCGTCAATGGTGCCTTCCAGCTTGTCGGCTGCCGCGGTCTCGCGCTCGATGCGGTCGATGAGCTCCTGACGCTCCTTGGCGACGACGGGGGCCGCCACGCGCGCCTGCGCCGCTCCCAGGGTCACCACGAGGGCCGCGAGCACCAGACCGGCGGCGAGCCCGAGCTTGGCCCGCATCGTCTTGGGCATACCACTGATGCCCTCGGCCTGCTTGCGGGCAGCGGCCTCGGCGTACCCATCGTCGAGGCTGTGGTCCATGACGTTGGTGAGCAGCGACATGGAGGCGTCCGGGCGCGAGGGTCGCGTAGGGGTACCCCGAACGGGGGTCTGCTGCGGCATGCCGCACATAGTCGCACGTCGCGATCAGTACCTCCGAATGGCCCCACCGATGGCCCGATCGGCGTGCCGGACAAGCCCCGTTGGGGGTACTTGTCCGGCACGCGCGCGTGTGCTCAGCGCCCGGCGCTGTCCACGACCTCCGCCCACTCGTCCAGGAGAGCCTGCGCGGACGCGTCGTCGGGCCCCTCGGCCCACAGATGCGTAACGGCTTCGGCCGGGTCGGGCAGTACCATCACCCACCGCCCGTCGGTCTCCACGACCCGAACACCGTCGGTCGTGTCGACAAACCGGTCCCCGGCGGCCTCTACGACCCGCCGCATGACCAGTCCCTTCACGGCCCAGGGGGTCGCGAGATCCCGCTTGAGGACATGCGCCCGCGGAATCCGCGCGTCGATCTGGCTGAGCGTGAGCTGCGTCCGGGCCACCAGCCCGATGAGCCGCACGAAGGCCGCAGTTCCGTCGAAGACGCTGCTGAACTCCGGCACGATGAACCCACCACGTCCGTCACCACCGAAGATCGTGGAGTCGTCGCGCCCGACCCGGGTCAGATCGTCCGGCGAGGTGGTCGTCCACTCCACCTGCGTCCCGTGGTACGCCGCCACCTGCTCGGCGATCCTCGTGGTGGTCACCGGCAACGCTACCCGTCCACTGCGTCGCTCTGCGGCCACCAGATCGAGCATCACCAACAGTGCCCGGTCGTCCTCGACGATGCGCCCCTTCTCGTCAACAAGCGAGAGCCGCTCACCCACGGGGTCGAACCGCACTCCGAACGCGGCACGCGATGACGCGACTATCTCGCCCAGTCGCACCAGCCCCGACCGCCGCATGTCGGCTGTTTCCGTCGGCCTGGACTCGTTGAGACCGGGATTGATGGTCAGCGAGTCCACCCCGAGCTTGCCGAGCAGGCTGGGCAGTACGAGCCCGGCACTGCCGTTGGACGCGTCCACTACGACCTTGAGGCCCGACTCGGCGATCCCGGTCGTGTCGACGTTCCGCAGCAGCGATCCGGTGTACGAGTCGAAGACGCTCGCCGGGAAGTGCAGGTCACCGATCTCTCCGGGGAACGCCCGCCGGTACTCCTGGCGCGCGAAGACACGGTCCAGCTTCCGCTGGCTCGTCTGAGAGAGGTCGGCCCCCTGCCCGTCGAAGAACATGATGTCGACGGAGTCCGGCACTCCGGGCGTGGTCCGGATCATGATTCCGCCCGCGCTGCCCCGGGCGGTCTGCTGCCGGGCGACCGGCAGCGGCACGTTCTCCAGGTCGCGTACGTCGATGGCACTGGCCTGAAGCGCCGAAATGACCGCGCGCTTCAGCGCACGGGCACCTCGGGAATGGTCGCGGGCCGTGGTGACGGTGGAGCCCTTCTTCAGGGTCGTCGCATACGCCCCAGCAAGTCGTACGGCCAGCTCTGGCGTGATCTCCACGTTCAGGATGCCGGAGACACCGCGGGCACCGAACAGATGCGCCTGCCCCCGCGATTCCCAGATCACCGAGGTGTTGACGAAGGCGCCGGCCTCGATGGTCTTGAACGGATAGACGCGTACGTTCCCCTGCACAATCGATTCTTCACCGACGAGACACTCATCGCCGATGACGGCACCGTCTTCGATCCGCGCGGCCCGCATGATGTCAGTGTTCTTTCCGACGACACAGCCCCGCAGATTGCTGTGCTGTCCGATGTACACGTTGTCGTGGACGACGGCCTTGTGCAGGAAAGCCCCGCTTTTCACGACGACATTCGACCCGACGACGGTGTGCTCGCGGATTTCGACGCCGGCCTCGACCTTGGCGTAGTCACCGACGTACAACGGCCCTCTCAGTACGGCGTCGGGATGCACCTCGGCACCCTCGGCAACCCACACCCCGGGCGAGAGCTCGAACCCGTCGATCTCGACGTCGACCTTGCCCTCCAGGACGTCGGCCTGTGCCTTCACGTAGCTCTCGTGGGTACCGACGTCCTCCCAGTAGCCCTCGGCGACATAGCCATAGATCGGCTTGCCTTCCTTCATCAGCTGGGGGAAGACATCGCCGGACCAGTCGACGGGAACGTCGGACTCGACATAGTCGAAGACCTCGGGCTCCATCACATAGATGCCCGTGTTCACCGTGTCCGAGAAGACCTGACCCCAGGTGGGCTTCTCCAGGAAGCGTTCCACCTTGCCTTCCTCGTCAACGATGGTGATTCCGAATTCCAGGGGATTCGGTACACGCGTCAGACAAACGGTGACCAGCGCACCCTTTTCCTTGTGAAAATTGATGAGCTCGGTGAGGTCGAAGTCGGTCAGAGCATCGCCGGAGATGACGAGGAACGCGTCGTCCTTCAGCGCCTCCTCGGCGTTCTTGACGCTCCCGGCAGTTCCGAGTGGCTTCTCCTCATTGGCATAGGTGAGCTCCATCCCGAGCTCCTCACCGTCACCGAAGTAGTTCTTGACGAGCGAGGCCAGGAACTGGACAGTTACGACGGTCTCGTTGAGCCCATGCCTTTTGAGCAGCCGCAACACGTGCTCCATGATCGGGCGGTTCGCCACAGGCAGGAGCGGTTTGGGCATGCTTGAGGTCATGGGGCGAAGGCGCGTGCCCTCGCCTCCGGCCATCACGACGGCCTTCATGTCGGAAGCGTCCTCCTCGAAGAGACGACGGTCTAGCCGACTTCACCCGTCCAGATTGTCCCGCACTTTTCCGACACGGGCCATCAGGCCACTACGGCCGCCCAATCGGGCGAGCTCAATCGGCCATGGCGTCCGCCGTGACAAGTCGGCGGACCTGAACCACGTAGAGGATCCCTGCCCACCAGTACAGCGTTGTACCCCATCCGGCGAACGCCCATCCGAAAATAGCAGCGAGTGACGGGATCCATCCACTTCCGTCACTGAGCAACAGCAACGGGAAGGCGTACATCAGGTTGAAGGTAGCGGCTTTCCCCAGGAAGTTCACCTGCGGCGGTGGATAGCCGTGACGCCTGAGGATGCCCACCATCACCAACAGAACCAGCTCTCGCGCCAGCAGTACAGCGGTCAACCAAAGTGGCAGAACCTCGCGCCAGGTGAGACCCACCAGAGTCGACAGAATGTAGAGCCTGTCGGCCGCGGGGTCGAGGAGCCGGCCAAGGCTGCTGATCTGATTCCAGCGCCGAGCCAGCTTGCCGTCCAGATAGTCACTGACGCCACTGAGCGCCAGTACCAGAAGCGCCCAGCCATCACTCTTGGGACCGCCGAACTCAGGCCAGAGGATCAACCACAGGAAGACGGGCACACCAACGAGCCGCGCCATGCTGAGGATGTTCGGGATGGTGAGGACCCGGTCTGTCTGGATCCGGGTCTCCTGGACCTCCACCCGGGGGCCTCCTGTGGGGGAAACGAGCCAACTATGCCCCCTGACCTTACCTTACGCAAAAAAGCTCTGGCTCTTGGGCATCTCACCCAAGAGCCAGAGCTCTAAAAGGAGTTCGGCGGTGTCCTACTCTCCCACAGGGTCCCCCCTGCAGTACCATCGGCGCTGTAAGGCTTAGCTTCCGGGTTCGAAATGTAACCGGGCGTTTCCCTCACGCTATGACCACCGAAACACTATGAAACACTCAACCGCACCACGCCTGTGGCAAACGTGGGGTTGTTCGTGGTTTCAGAACCAACACAGTGGACGCGAGCAACTGAGGACAAGCCCTCGGCCTATTAGTACCAGTCACCTCCACCCGTTACCGGGCTTCCAGACCTGGCCTATCAACCCAGTCGTCTACTGGGAGCCTTACCCTCTCAT
>NZ_VMNX01000121.1 GCF_009377235.1 Streptomyces acidicola | reverse complement strand
GGTCTGGTGTGCCGGGCGTCGGGGGCCTCTTTCAGTGTGTCTCTTGCCCGTTTCCGGCCAGGTCGCCCCACAGATGGGCGCTGGTTTCGACACCTTTGAGGAGGAGGTCGAGCTCGACCTTCTCGTTCGGGGCGTGCCATCCGTCCGAGGGGACCGAGATGCCCAGGAAGAGCACGGGTGCGCCGAGGACGTCCTGGAGGTCGGCGGCGGGACCGGAGCCGCCCTCGCGCGTGAAGCGGACGGGCTGCTCGAAGGCGCGGCCCATGGCGCGTACGAGGGACTGCAGTGCGGGGTGGTCCAGGGGCGTCAGACAAGGACGGGTGGCCGGGCCGAAGGTGATCTCGCAGCGGATCCCTGCGGGCACCTGGTCGGCGGCCCACACGCGGACGGCCTTCTCGATCCGGTCCGGGTCCTGGCCCTCGACCAGCCGGAAGGAGAGCTTCACCAGAGCCGAGGACGGGATGATCGTCTTGCTGCCGGGGCCCTGGTATCCGCCCCCGATGCCGTTGACCTCGGCGGTGGGGCGGGCCCAGAGGCGCTCCAGGGTGGTGTATCCGGCCTCTCCGCAGGTGGCGGCGGACTTGGCCGTGCGCAGCCAGCTCTCCTCGTCGAAGGGGAGCTCCGCGAAGAGTTCGCGCTCGCGGTCGGTGAGGTCGACGACACCGTCGTAGAAGCCCGGGACCGTCACGCGCGCGTGCTCGTCGTGGAGGGCGGCGACCAGTCGGGCCGCGGCGGTGGCCGGGTTGGGCACGGCGCCGCCGAAGGCGCCGGAGTGGAGGTCCTGGGCGGGCCCGTGCAGCTCGATCTCGCACTCGGCGAGGCCGCGCATGCCGGTGCACACGGTGGGGGTGTCCTCGTCCCACATGCTGGTGTCGGAGACGATGACGGCGTCGGCGGCGAGCCGGTCGGCGTGCTCCTCGACGAGCGCGCGGAAGTGCGGGGACCCGGACTCCTCCTCGCCCTCGACCAGCATCTTCAGATGGACGGCCGGCGCGGTGCGGCCGGTGGCGGCGAGGTGGGCACGGACACCGAGTGTGTGGAAGAACACCTGGCCCTTGTCGTCGGCGGCCCCGCGCGCGTAGAGGCGGTTTCCGCGGATGACCGGCTCGAAGGGGGCCGTGTCCCAGCCGTCCGCGCGGGCGGCGGGCTGCACGTCGTGGTGCCCGTAGACGAGAACCGTGGGTGCCCCGGGGTCGTCGGAGGGCCACTCGGCGAACACGGCCGGGGCTCCGGGCGTCTCCCAGACCTCGGCGACGGGGAAGCCGGTCTCCCTGAGCTTGTCGGCGAGCCAGTCGGCACTGCGCCGCACGTCCGCGGCGTGCTCGGGCTGGGCTGACACCGACGGGATGCGCAGCCATTCCACGAGGTCGTCGAGGAAGGCGGCGCGGTGGTCCTCGATGTACGTACGGACGGCGCTGACGGCACTGTCAACGGGCTGGCTCATGCTCACGAGCCTATCGGCCCGCGCCGACATACTCGTCCGGCGGTTCGTCCGCTGCCCTCGCGCGTGGGTCCGCGCCGGGTTCCTCCAGGAGGAGACGTTCCAGTGCGGCCCGGTCGGGCAGGGCATCGGGGCGTACGACCTCACCGGTGCGCACGTACAGGAAAGCGGCCCCGACGGACTCCAGGGGCACGCCCTGCTGCTCGGCCCAGGCAAGGCGGTAGAGCGCGAGCTGGAGGGGGTCTGCGGTACGGGTACGGCTCGTCTTCCAGTCGACGATCTCGTACGTGGTGCCGTCGCCCTCCGGGCCGGAGCCGTCACCCTCCTTGTAGACGGCGTCGATGCGGCCGCGGACGACACGTCCGGCGATCGTGAGCTGGAAGGGAGCCTCGATGCGGTACGGCGTCCGGTGCGCGTACGGGGTGCGCTCGAAGGCGTCCTTGAGGGCTTCCAGATCGCGTTCGTCGGCGATCTCGGCCTCGGTGCCGGGCAGGTCCTCGGGTTCCAGCATGGGCAGCCGGAGCTCCTCGAAACGAGCCTCGACCCAGGCGTGGAATCGGGTGCCCCGGCGCGCGGCGGGCTGCGGGGGGCGCGGCATGGGCCGTGCGAGCTCCTGGGCGAAGCCGTCCGGGTCGGCTGCCAGGCGCAGCAGCTGGGACGCGGTGAGCGACGCGGGCAGGGCGACGTCGGTGACGCCTTGGCGGGCGCGCAGCAGCTCTCCGGTGAGGGCGTCCAGGTCACGGTCCCAGGACGCGATGGTGCGGGTCTCTTCGGAGGTGAGGGGCGCCGGGTCGGCAGGGTGCGGAAGGGCTTCGGGGGACCGGGCCTGGTGCGGAATCGCGGGGCGGGCCTTCGGCCACGAGTCCCAGTCGGGGTCGTCGTCGGGGTCACCGTCGAGGTCGTCGTCATGGTCGTCGCCGGGGTTCCCTTCGGGGAGGTCCTCCGGGAGGTCGTCCTCCCCGTAAGGGGGTTCGGCTGGGAAACCGTCGTCCCCGTAAGGGGGTTCGGCCGGGAAGTCGCCGTCTCCGTAGAGGTCTTCTTCGTCCTCGGGCGGGGGCGGCCAGTCCGGATCGTCGTAGGAACTCGGGTCGTGGGTGGCCGCGGGGTGGGTGTCCTCGTGGGAGACGCCCCTCTCCAGGTGAGCCAGGACGGTCTCCGCGGCCGCGCGGCGGAGGGCGAGGGCCGCGTCGTCCAGCGGGAGCGGCCATGCGTGGTCGGCGGCCGCCTCGTGCAGCGCGGGGTTCTCCTCGTCCTCCTCGGGTGCGTCGGCCCAGGCCTCGATCTCGCCGTACCCGGCGGCGCAGTGCTCGTACAGGGCGAGCAGGAAGTCGGACGGTCCGCGCGGGCGTTTCTGGGACGGGCCCCACCAGTGGCCGGAGCCGAGGAGCAGGGAGCGGGGGCGGGTGAACGTGACGTAGCCGAGGCGGAGTTCCTCGGTGTGCTGGTGGTCCTTCATGGCCTCGTGGAAGGCCTTCATGCCCCGGGAGTCCCATGCCTCGACGTCGGGCAGCGTGTCGGCGTCGCCGCGCAGCTCGTGCGGGAGGACCTTGCTCTGGGCGGTCCATTTCTCCCGGCCCCGGTCGCTGGGGAAGGTCCCGGTTACCAGGCCGGGGACCACCACGACGTCCCACTCCAGGCCCTTGGACTTGTGCGCGGTGAGCACCTTGACGGTGTTCTCGCCGCCCGGGAGGGCGTTGTCGAGGCCCTTCTCGTACTGGGCCGCGGTGCGCAGGAAGCCCAGGAAGGCCAGCAGGGTGGCCTCGGCGTCGTTGGCGGCGAAGGACGCGGCGATGTCGAGGAAGTTGGACAGTGTCTCGCGGCGGCGGGCGGCCAGGGCGTGCGGGGACGCGGAGAGCTCGACCTCCAGGCCGGTGACGGCGAGCACCCGGTGCAGAACGTCCATCAGCGGGTCGGCGAGCGAGCGGCGCAGGTCGCGCAGTTCCGCTGCCAGGCGCGCGAACCGGACGCGCGCGTCCGGTGAGAAGGGCAGGCCGTCATCCTCCCGCTCGGCCTCGAACGGCAGCTCCAGGAACGTGTCGAGCGCGTCCGCGAGAGAGATCACCTCGGCCGGATCGACTCCTTCGACGGCCGCGGCCAGCCGCCTGTCGGGGTCGTCATCGGCCCCCACGCGCGCGTGGGGCACGAGAAGCCGGGCCCGCCGTCCCAGGAGGGCCAGGTCGCGGGCGCCGATGCGCCAGCGCGGACCGGTGAGCAGGCGGACCAGGGAGGCGTTGGCGCCGGGGTCCTGGAGGACCTCGCAGACGGCGACGAGATCGGCCACCTCGGGGAGGTGCAGCAGCCCGGACAGGCCCACCACCTCCACGGGGATGTCGCGGGCGACGAGGGCGCCCTGGACCTCCGCGAAGTCGGTCGCCGTGCGGCACAGGACCGCGATCTCGCCGGGCTCCTTGCCGGTGCGCACGAGGTGGGCGATCGAGTCGGCGATCCAGTCGATCTCCTCGGCGTGGGTGCGCAGGAGGGCGCAGTGGACCGTGCCGTCGCGTTCGGCGCCGGGGGCGGGGCGGAGGGCCTCCACGCCCGCGTGCATGGCGCGCAAGGGCTCCGCCAGGCCGTTGGCGAGGTCGAGGAGGCGGCCGCCGCTGCGGCGGTTCTCGCTGAGCGCCTGACGGGTCGCGGGGCGGCCGTCGGCGTGTGCGAAGTGCTCGGGGAAGTCGTCGAGGTTGGCCACGGAGGCGCCGCGCCAGCCGTAGATGGCCTGGCAGGGGTCGCCGACGGCGGTCACGGGGTGGCCGGTGCCGCCGCCGAACAGCCCGGCGAGCAGGACGCGTTGCGCGACCGAGGTGTCCTGGTACTCGTCGAGGAGCACCACCCGGAACTCGTCCCGCAGGACGCGGCCCACTTCGGGGAGCCCGGCGAGCTGGGCCGACAGCGCGATCTGGTCGCCGAAGTCGAGGAGGTCGCGCTCGCGCTTGGCCGCTCGGTAACGCCCCACCAGTTCGGCGAGTTCACGGCGGGCGGCGGCCGTGTCGGGGACCTTGCGGAGGTCGGCGTTGGTGAGTTTGGCGTTCTCCAGGGTCCGCAGCAGCTCGGCGTCGTACGCGCGCAGGTCCTCGGGACGTACGAGGTGTTCGGCGAGTTCGGAGTCGAGGACCAGGAGGTCGCTGACGAGGTCAGCGAAGGAGCGGGTGAGCGCCGGGTAGGGGCCAGGGGCCTCACGGAGCACACGTGCGGCGAGTTGGTAGCGGGTGGCGTCGGCGAGGAGGCGGGATGTGGGTTCCAGTCCGATGCGCAGGCCGTGGTCGGTCAGCAGGCGGCCCGCGAAGGCGTGGTAGGTGGAGATGACCGGCTCGCCCGGCGGGTTGTCGGGATCGATGACGTCCGGGTCGGTGACGCCCGCCTTGACGAGTGCCTTCCGTACGCGCTCGGCGAGTTCACCGGCCGCCTTGTTGGTGAAGGTCAGGCCGAGCACCTGCTCGGGGGCCACCTGTCCGGTGCCGACGAGCCACACCACGCGCGCGGCCATCACCGTGGTCTTGCCGGAGCCGGCCCCGGCCACGATCACCTGCGGGGCGGGAGGTGCGGTGATGCAGGCCGTCTGCTCCGGGGTGAACGGGATGCCGAGGAGCTCCTTGAGCTGCTCGGGATCGGTGATACGGGCGGACATCCCAGACAGGCTAGCGGTGGCCACTGACAGTGGGTGCCGGATCATCCCGTAGGCGGGGAGATGCGCTGGTCAGCCCGTGTGGTGCGGTGCGTCACGTGCGTTACTCGACGACGTGCCGTCCCTCCGGCCGGGCCGTGCACGATGCCCGGAACGCGCAGTGTGTGCAGTGTTGTCCCGTGGTCGGTGAGAACCGTTCGTCGAGGACCTTGCCCGCCGCGTTGGCCAGCAGCTCGCCGACCCACTCGCCCTCCAAGGGCTGCTGGGCCTGGACCTTCGGCACGGCATCGCCGCCGTCCTTCTTCGGTGCCCCCTGGCGCAGTTGGACGAGTTCGGCGCCGCCCGGCTCGGGGCGCACGCCGTCGAAGGCCTCGTCGACGGCGCCCTCGCGGACGGCGAGCTGGTAGACGGCGAGCTGGGGGTGGCGCGCCACCTCGGCGGCGCTCGGCGTCTGCTTGCCGGTCTTGAAGTCGACGACATAGGCACGGCCTTCGCCGTCGGTCTCGACGCGGTCCATGGAGCCGCGAATGCGCACCTCGTAGTCACCGGCCCCCAGGGTCACGTCGAAGTCGTGCTCGCTGGCCACCGCCGTGCGGCCGGTGCGGTCCATGACGTGCCACTGCAGGAAGCGTTCGAGCGCTACGCGCGCGTGCTCCTTCTCCTGGGCGGACTTCCAGGGCGCGTCGAAGGCGAGCGCGTTCCACACGGAGTCGAGGCGCTCCATGAGGACGGCGAGGTCGGCGGGGGTGCGGCCGGAGGCGACCTCGTCGGCGAGGACGTGGACGACGTTGCCGAAGCCCTGAGCCGCGGTCGAGGGCGCGTCGGCCTTCACCTCACGGCCCAGGAACCACTGCAGGGCACAGGTGTTCGCGAGCTGGTCGAGGGCGCTGCCGGAGAGCACGACCGGCTGGTCACGGTTCCTCAACGGGACCTTGCTCTCCGTGGGTTCGAACATGCCCCACCAGCGGTACGGGTGAGCCGAAGGCACCAGGGGACGGCCGTCCTCGTCGGCGAGCGCGGCGAGCCGGGCCAGACGGCGGGCGGCGGCCTCCCTGAGGGCGTCCGACAGGCGCGGGTCCACGGTCGTGGCGCGCAGTTCGGCGACGAGTGCCGCGACGGACAGCGGGCGGCGGGGGCGGCCGGTGACGTCCTTGGGCTCGACGCCGAGTTCGGTGAGAAAGCGGGAGGGCTGGTCCCCGTCGTCGGCGGGGGCCTTCACGGCGGTGACCACGAGGCGTTCACGCGCGCGCGTGGCGGCCACGTAGAACAGGCGCCGCTCCTCCGCCAGGAGCGCGCCCGCGGTGAGCGGTTCGGCCAGTCCGTCGCGTCCGATGCGGTCGGCCTCCAGGAGAGAGCCGCGGCGGCGCACGTCGGGCCACAGTCCCTCCTGGACGCCCGCGACAACCACCAGACGCCACTGAAGGCCCTTGGAACGGTGTGCGGTCATCAGGCGTACGGCGTCGGGGCGTACCGCCCTCCTGGTGAGCGTGTCGGCGGCGATGTCCTCAGCTTCTATCTCCTCCAGGAAGTTGAGGGTGCCGCGCCCGCCGGTGCGCTCCTCCGCGCGCGCCGCGGTAGCGAACAGCGCGCACACGGCGTCGAGGTCTCGGTCCGCGTTGCGGCCGGCCGCGCCGCCGCGCCGAGCGGCCCATGCGAGCCGCTTGGGCCACGGTGTGCCGTCCCACAGCTCCCAGAGCGCCTCTTCGGCCGTGCCGCCGTCCGCGAGGCGCTCCCGGGCCCGGCGCAGCAGTTCGCCGAGCCGCTGGGCGCCCCGTGCGTACGCCGGGTCGTGCGCGACCAGTCGCTCCGGCTCGGCCAGTGCCCGCGCCAGCAACTCGTCCGAGGGCGGCGGCAAGGCGTTGCCTGCGGCCCGTTCCTCCTCGCGCAGGGCTCGGCCGAGGCGTCGCAGGTCGGCGGTGTCCATGCCGGCGAGGGGGGAGGCGAGGAGGTCGAGAGCCGTCTCGGTGTCGAGCCAGGGGGGCTGCTGTCCGGGCTCGTCGGGGCCTCGGTGCTCGCCGCTCCATTCGGGCTCTTCCGGCCCTCCCTGCTCCCCGGGGGCCGTCTCACCGGTCTCGCCCAGCTCGGCTCGCGCCACCGCCCGCAGCGCTGCCAGCAGGGGTGCCACCGCCGGTTCGTGCCGCAGCGGGAGGTCGTCTCCGTCGATCTCCAGGGGTACGCCCGCCGCGGTGAGCGCCCGCCGGACCGACGGGATCGCGCGGGAGCCCGCCCGCACCAGGACCGCCATGTCGCTCCATGGGACGCCGTCCTCCAGGTGGGCCCGGCGCAGAATGTCGGCGACGTTGTCCAGCTCGGTCCCCGGCGTCGGGTACGTGTACACCTCGACGCGCCCCCCGTCCCGTACCGACTTCAGCTCGCGGTGGGCCCGTGCCTTCTCCACCGGGAGACGGGTCAGCGGCATGCGCTGGGTGAGCAGTCGCGTGGCCGTGAGCAGGGCCGCTCCCGAGCGGCGGGACGTCCTGAGGACCTCCACCGGAGCCGGACGGCCGTCGGCGCGGGGGAAGGCGACCGGGAAGTCCAGGATGCCGTTCACGTCGGCACCCCGGAACGTGTAGATCGACTGGTCGGGGTCGCCGAAGGCGACGAGTGTGCGGCCGTCGCCCGCGAGGGCCTGGAGCAGCCGTACCTGTGCGGGGTCGGTGTCCTGGTACTCGTCCACGTAGACGGCGTCGTACTGCGCTGCGAGGCGCTTCGCGACTTCGGGGCGGCGGGCCAGGAGCACCGCGCGGTGGACCAGTTCTGCGTAGTCGAGGACACCCTGCAGGTCGAGCACGTCGAGGTATTCGGCGAGGAAGGCGGAGGCCGCGAGCCAGTCCGGGCGGCCGATACGGGCGGCGAAGCGCCGCAGGTCGGCGGGACCCAGCCCCAGTTCGCGGCTGCGGGCCAGCACCGCGCGGACCTCGTCGGCGAAGCCGCGTGTGGTCAGGCAGGCGCGCAGTTCGTCCGGCCAGCGGACATGCGCCAGACCGAGGCGCTCCAGGTCGGGCTGGCCGGCGAGGAGTCCGCGGACGGCCACGTCCTGTTCGGGGCCGGAGAGCAGTCGCATGGGTTCGACGAACAGGTCGCTGTCCTGATGGGCGCGGACCAGGGCGTAGCAGAAGGAGTGGAACGTGGTCGCCTGGGGCGCGTGTGCGGCCCCGATGCGCTGGGCCATGCGGTCGCGCAGTTCCACAGCCGCCTTGCGGCTGAACGTCAGGACGAGCACGCGCTCGGGGTCCGCACCGCGCGCGATGCGGGCCCCCACGGACTCGACGAGCGTGGTGGTCTTACCGGTGCCCGGACCTGCGAGAACGAGCAGTGGGCCGGTCCCGTGGTCAACCACGGCACGCTGGCCTGCGTCAAGACGAGGGGGGTCCACCCTGGCCGGCGGGGTACGAACCAGTCGGTAGGCGCCACGGCTCCCCTGGCGCACCTGAGGGTGCGACGGGCGTGTGGTGGAGGAAGAGGAGCTCACGTGGTTCGCCGGTCCTGGAGGGTGTACTCGGGTTGCGCGTGGAGGGCGGTGGCCGCGGGGTGAGGGGGACGAGCGATGCCGACGCTACGCCGACGCACGGTGCGGAAGCAGGGCTTCCTTGTGTTCCCTCCCGGTCCGCGCGGCACGCGCGTCCCTCGTCCCACGAACGTACGCCATGCCACGGACGTGCCCCGCTTCCCCCGTACGAGTCACAGGTCACCGCTTCGTCCGCCCGGTGCCGGAAGCTGTCAGATGTGATCCTGGCCGCGTTCGCCGCCGTCCCATCGCGCCCGCTTCATGTCGACCCGTGGCGTATGACCCTCGGAGGCGCGGCTCGCCTCGCGCAGGGGGGTGCCCTCGGCGCGGTAGTGCCCCAGGGCGTCCAGCTCGTGGCCCGGCAGCAGCACGCCGTCCGCGCGTATGACCCGCCACCACGGAACCGCTCCCCCGTAGAGAGCCATCACACGTCCCACCTGGCGTGGGCCCCCCTCCTCCAGCCACTCGGCGACGTCGCCGTACGTCATGACGCGCCCGGCCGGGATCATTTCGGCGACCTCAAGGACCCGCTCCGCGTAGTCCGGCAGGGCGTCCGATGGAAGGCTCTCCTCACTCATCCGGCCCATACTGCCCGACCCCACCGACAATGGGGCGGAGCGGCGGCCGGGCTCAACCCTCGCCCTCGCGGTGCGCTTGGGGCAGACTGTGCGACCCCGTATTGCACCCTGATGCCCGAGTGTGTCGACGGGGCATGCCACCATCGTGCGGGCGGTGACCGGTGATACGAGACCAAGAAGAGACCATGAGGCAGCAGAGCGTGCACCCAGAAGACGCTGCGGGCACCTCTGAGGCGTCGTCGCGTCCGGACACCGCCGACGAGGGCACGACAACCGACACGTCCCCCGCCCGGGAGACGACCGGCAAAGCGACCTCCCAGAAGACGTACGAAAACGAGAAACAGCAGGTCGAGCGAGACGCGGAGGTCGTGGACGAGGCGTACGCCGACGAGGTCGAGGGCGACGAACCGCTGCTCCCCGCGCGCGTGCACCGCCCGTCGGACCTGATGCGGCTCCTGGTGGGCGTGCTCGCGGTCGTGGTGCTCCTGGCGATCGCCGCGTTCGCGCACGGCACCACGTCCGGGCTTGAGCAGGACATCAACAAGGGCACCGGTCAGGCGCCCGATCTGCTGATCAAGCTCGCGGGGCTGGCGTCGAGCATCGCGATCCTCCTGGTCCCGGTGGCCTTCGCGATCGAGCGGCTGATCAAGCGCGATGGGCTGCGCATCGCCGACGGTGTGCTCGCGGCGGTCCTCGCGCACGGGGTGACGCTCGCCACGGACCTGTGGGTCGCCAGAGGGGCCCCGGAGTCGATCCAGGAAGCGCTCACCCAGCCCTCGCCCGGCGACATCCATGCCCTCACGGACCCGGTGCACGGCTATCTCGCACCCGTCATCGCGTACATGACCGCAGTCGGCATGTCCCGCAGACCCCGCTGGCGCGCGGTGCTGTGGATCGTGCTGCTGCTCGACGCGTTCTCCATGCTGGTCACCGGGTACACGACACCGTTCTCGATCATCCTGACGGTGCTGATCGGCTGGACCGTGGCCTACGGGACGCTGTACGCGGTCGGCTCGCCGAACGTGCGCCCCACCGGGCGGACCCTGATGGCCGGCCTGCGGCACGTCGGCTTCAAACCCGTGAGCGCGTCCCGCGAGGAGGTCCCGGACACGGCCGAGAGCGGCGACCGGGGCCGCAGGTACTTCGTGACGCTGGAGGACGGCTCGCCGCTGGACGTCACGGTGGTCGACCGGGAGCAGCAGGCGCAGGGCTTCTTCTACCGCGCCTGGCGCAACCTGACGCTGCGCGGCCTCGCCACGCGCCGCAGCCTGCAGTCCCTGCGTCAGGCCCTGGAACAGGAGGCCCTGCTCGCCTACGCGGCCATCGCGGCCGGCGCGAACGCGCCGAAGCTGATCGCGACCTCGGAACTCGGTCCGGACGCCGTGATGCTCGTCTACGAGCACACCGGCGGGCGCACCCTGGACTCCCTGTCGGACGAGGAGATCACCGACGATCTGCTGCACGACACCTGGGACCAGGTGAAGGCGCTGCAGTCACGGCGTATCGCGCACCGCAGGCTCGTGGGCGACGCGATTCTGGTGGATGGTTCCGGCACGGTGATCCTCACCGATCTGCGGGTCGGCGAGATCGCCGCCGGAGACCTGCTGCTGCGCATGGACGTGTCCCAGCTGCTGACGACGCTCGGCCTGCGGGTGGGCGCCGAGCGCGCCGTGAGCTCGGCCGTGAGCGCCCTCGGCCCCGACGCGGTGGCCGACTGCCTGCCGCTGTTGCAGCCCATCGCGCTGTCTCGTTCCACGCTCGCGACGCTGCGCAGGCTGGCCCGGGAGCGGGCCGAGCGCGAGCGTGAGGCGGTCCTGGAAGCGTCCCAGCTCGCCAAACAGGCCCGCGTGGAGGAATCCCAGGCACTCGCGGCCGGCAAGTCCGCCAAGAAGGCCGTACGGGCCGAGCAGCGGGCCGAAAAGCGCGCGATCGACGAGGCCATGGAGGAGGCGCGGGAGGAGGACCTGCTCACCCAGATCCGCCACCAGGTGCTGCTGATCAGGCCGCAGGCTCCGGTCGAACCGGCCCGCCTGGAGCGGGTCAGGCCGCGCACGCTGATCAGTTTCATCGCCGGTGCGATCGGCGCGTACTTCCTGCTGACGCAGCTCGCCCACATCGAGTTCGGGCCGCTCATCGAGAACGCCGAGTGGGGCTGGGTCGCCGCGGCCGCCGCGTTCTCCGCGCTGAGCTATGTCGCGGCGGCGATGAGTCTGCTGGGCTTCGTGCCCGAGCGGGTGCCGTTCCTGCGGACCGTCGCGGCGCAGGTCGCCGGATCGTTCGTGAAGATCGTGGCGCCCGCCGCGGTGGGCGGCGTCGCCCTCAACGCGCGGTTCCTGCAGCGGTCGGGGGTGCGACCGGGGCTCGCGGTGGCCAGTGTCGGCGCGTCGCAGCTGTTCGGACTGGGCTGCCACATCCTGATGCTGCTGTCCTTCGGCTATCTGACGGGTACCGAGAAGACGCCCTCCCTGTCGCCGTCCCGCACGGTCATCGCGGGCCTGCTGACGGTCGCGGTCCTCGTGCTCGTGGTGACGTCGGTGCCGTGGCTGCGGAAGTTCGTCGTCACGCGCGTGAGGTCACTGTTCGCGGGTGTCGTGCCGCGCATGCTCGACGTGCTGCAGCGGCCGCAGAAGCTGGTCACGGGCATCGGCGGCATGCTGCTGCTCACGGGCTGCTTCGTGATGTGTCTGGACGCGTCGATCCGGGCGTTCGGCAGCGAGAACATGCCCTCATTGAGCATCGCCAGCGTGGCGGTGGTCTTCCTCGCCGGCAACGCGCTCGGGTCCGCGGCGCCGACCCCGGGCGGTGTGGGCGCGGTCGAGGCCACCCTGACCGTCGGCCTGATCGCGGTGGGGCTCCCCAAGGAGGTCGCGGCGCCCGCGGTGCTCCTGTACCGGCTGCTCACGCTCTGGCTGCCCGTGCTGCCGGGCTGGCTGGCCTTCAACCACCTGTCACGCAGGGGCTCGCTGTAGGCACGCGCGCGTGGACGTCCGAAAACGGGTACTCACCCGCCCGGCCCTCGCCCCGAGCGCACCGGACGGAGCGCGGCCAGGATGGGAGGCATGCCCATCCCGCCCCGGCTACGTGCCGCCGCCCTGATCGCCACAGCCGTCCTGCTGTGCCCGCTGCTGGCGGGCTGTGGCGGCGACGACCCCAAGGACAAGAACCTGACGGGCCAGAAGCTGAGCTGGAAGGACTGCCCGGCACCGTCCGCGTCCGAGGGCGGAGGGGCGGCACCCTCACCGCTGCCGAACGGTGGCACGTGGCAGTGCGCCACCATGAAGGCGCCACGCAACTGGAGCGAACCCAAGGGCGACACGATCGATATCGCGCTCATCCGGGTCAGGACGAGCGGTAGCAACAGCCGGCGCATCGGCTCCCTCATCTTCAACTTTGGCGGCCCCGGCGGATCCGGTGTCACAGGTCTGCCCGCCTTCGCCGACGACTTCGCGGAGCTGCGCACCCGATACGACCTGGTGAGTTTCGACCCGCGCGGGGTCGGCCGCAGCGCGGGCATCGAGTGCAAGGACGCCCGGCAGCTCGACAAGTTCCTCCAGCTGGACATGACACCCGACGACACTGCTGAGGAGAGGAAACTCCTCGACGGCACCGAGTCGTTCAACGCGGCCTGCGAGAAGCGCTCCGGCGCGATGCTCCCGCACGTCCGCACCACGGACGCGGCCCGCGACATGGATCTGATGCGCGAGGTCCTCGGCGACCGCAAGTTGTACTACTTCGGCATCTCGTACGGCACCGAGCTCGGCGGCGTGTACGCCCACCTGTTCCCCAAAAACGTGGGGCGCGCCGTCTTCGACGCGGTCGTCGACCCGACGCAGAACTCGGAGCAGGGCGCTCTCGGGCAGGCCAAGGGCTTTCAGCTCGCGCTCGACAACTACGCGCGGAACTGCGTCTCGATGAAGGGGGGCTGCCCTGTCGGGGACACCCCGCAGGATGTGAAGAACCGGATCGCCGAGTTGCTGAAGACTCTCGACGCCAAGCCGATCCCCGGCGTCCTCTCACGCCGGCTGACCCAGTCGCTCGCGACGGACGGAATCCTCCAGGCCCTTTACTCCCAGGAACTCTGGAAGTACCTGACACAGGGCCTGTACCAGGCGTACCAGGGTGACGGAAAGGTGCTGATGCTGCTGGCCGACTCCCTGAACGGACGCAACGAGAACGGCGAGTTCAGCAATCTCATCCCGGCGAACGTCGCCATCAACTGCGCGGACGACAAACCCCGCTACACCGTCAAGGACGTGACGGCGAAGCTGCCCGAGTTCCGGGCCGCCTCCCCTCTCTTCGGCGACTCCCTGGCCTGGGAGATGCTCAGCTGCAGCGACTGGGCCGTGCCCGGCGCCGCCAACCACCCCAACGTGAGTGCGCCCGGGGCCGCTCCGATCCTCGTGATCGGCAACACCGGCGACCCGGCCACACCGTACGAGGGCGCGAGCCGGATGGTGAAGGCGCTGGGCAAGGGGGTCGGGGTCGAGCTCACGTACAAAGGGCAGGGGCACGGCGCGTACATCAGCGGGAACACGTGCGTACGGAACGCGGTGGACGCCTACCTGCTGCAGGGGAAGGTGCCCGCGCCGGGGACCGTCTGCTCGTGAAGCAGATCACCCGGGCCGCAAACCCATAAAAGTACAGGTCACAGAGTTATCCACAGGCTGCCGCACCGCTCGTGGCGATACGCCTACCATGGCATGACTGTCATCCGGGACATCAGGCGGACGACGAAGCGAGGGGGGATTGCTCATGGCGCGATTCGGAGGGTGGACGGCTCTGGCCGCCGCCGCGGTGTTGATGGCCGGCTGCAGCGGCGGCTCGGCCGGGGACCGCTCGAACGACGGGAAGAGCGACGCGGGAGCGTCGTCGGCCACGTCGCCATCGGGTACGTCATCGGAACTGCCCGCCTCGCTCACCTCCCAGAAGCTCGACTGGGGCCGCTGCAAGGCGACGTCGGACGGCCCCGCACCCGGCGGCGACTGGCAGTGCGCCACATTGAAGACACCCCTCGACTGGAACAAACCGGACGGGGAGACGATAGGGCTCGCGCTGATCCGGTCGAAGTCGACCGGCGGCCAGGGCGAACGCACCGGCTCGCTCCTGTTCAACTTCGGCGGTCCCGGTGGCTCGGGCGTCTCCATGATGCCCTCGTACGCCGACATCGCGAGCAGCCTCCACGAGCGGTACGACCTGGTGAGCTGGGACCCGCGCGGGGTCGGTGCGAGCGAGGGCGTGCGTTGCCGCAGCGACCAGGACATCCAGGCCGCGGAGTCGGTGGACGCCACACCGGACGACGCGGCCGAGGAGAGGGCGTACCTCAAGGACGCGGCCGACTTCGGGGCGGGCTGTGAGAAGGCGGCGGGCAAGCTGCTGGCACACGTCTCGACGACCGACACGGCCCGCGACATGGACCTGATGCGCCAGATCCTCGGCGACAAGAAGACCCACTACTTCGGCATCTCGTACGGCACCGAGCTCGGCGGCGTCTATGCCCACCTCTTCCCCAAGAACGTGGGCCGTCTGGTGCTGGACGCGGTCGTCGATCCCAGCGCCGACGCGGTGGGCCACGCCAAGAACCAGGCCCGAGGCTTCCAGCGCGCCCTCGACAACTACCTGAAGTCGACGGGCCAGGATCCGAAGGAGGGCACGCAGAAGATCGTGAACCTCCTGAAGCGAATCGACGCGAAGCCACTTCCAACGTCGTCCGGCCGCGAGCTCACCCAGACGCTGGCCGTCACCGGCATCGTCCTGCCGCTCTACAGCGAACAGAGCTGGCCGACCCTGACCAGCGCACTCGACGCGGCCGAGGGCGGCGACGGCTCCGAGCTGCTGGCGCTCGCCGACGGTTACAACGAGCGCGACCCCTCCGGCCGCTACGGCACGACGACGCACTCACAGCGGGTCATATCGTGCCTGGACCAGAAGCAGCGGCCGACCGCCGAGGAGACGAAGAAGCTGCTGCCCGAGTTCCGCAGGATCTCGCCGGTCTTCGGGGACTACCTGGGCTGGGACACGGCGGGCTGGTGTCACAACTGGCCGGTGGAGGGCCAGTACGACACAACCGAGGTGAGCGCTCCGGGAGCCGAGCCCGTGCTGGTCGTGGGCAACACCGGGGACCCGGCGACGCCGTACGAGGGCGCGAAGAAGATGGCGGACGAGCTGGGCGACGACGTCGGTGTGGAGCTCACCTGGAAGGGCGAGGGCCATGGGGCGTACGGAAGCGGGAGCGACTGCGTCGACTCGACGATCAACGCGTATCTACTGAAGGGCACGGTGCCCGACGACGGCAAGGTCTGCTCGTAGCCCGAACGGAGGGCGGGTGGCCCACGCCTGCGCCGCCGCTGCCCGCACGGGCAGCGGAAAGGGGCCCGGCACACGTGGCGCCGAGCCCCTCCGTGGAAGACGTGCGCCTAGTAGACCGGCTTGTGCGGCTCGATCTGGTTGATCCAGCCGATCACGCCGCCGCCGACGTGGACCGCGTCGGCGAAGCCGGCCGACTTGAGGACGGCGAGGACTTCCGCACTGCGGACACCCGTCTTGCAATGCAAGACGATCTTCTTGTCCTGCGGGAGGCTCTCGAGGGCGGAGCCCATGAGGAACTCGTTCTTGGGGATCAGCCGGGCGCCGGGGATCGAGACGATCTCGTACTCGTTGATCTCGCGGACATCGATGATGTCGATGTTCTCGCCGTCGTCGATCCACTCCTTGAGCTGCTTGGGAGTGATCGTCGAGCCGGCGGCCGCCTCCTGGGCCTCCTCGGAGACGACACCGCAGAAGGCCTCGTAGTCGATGAGCTCGGTGACGGTGGGGTTCTCGCCGCAGACCGCGCAGTTCGGGTCCTTGCGAACCTTGACCTGGCGGTACTGCATCTCCAGGGCGTCGTAGATCATCAGGCGGCCGACCAGCGGCTCACCCGTGCCGGTGAGGACCTTGATGGCCTCGGTGACCTGGATGGAGCCGATGGACGCGCACAGCACGCCCAGGACGCCGCCCTCGGCGCAGGAGGGGACCATGCCGGGCGGCGGGGGCTCCGGGTAGAGGCAGCGGTAGCAGGGGCCGTGCTCGGACCAGAAGACCGAGGCCTGGCCGTCGAAGCGGTAGATCGAGCCCCACACGTACGGCTTGTTCAGCAGCACGCACGCGTCGTTGACCAGGTAGCGGGTCGCGAAGTTGTCGGTTCCGTCGACGATCAGGTCGTACTGGCTGAAGATGTCCATCACGTTGTCGGCCTCGAGCCGCTCCTCGTGAAGGATCACGTTCACGTACGGGTTGATGCCCTTGACCGAGTCGCGCGCGGACTCGGCCTTGGAGCGGCCGATGTCGGCCTGGCTGTGGATGATCTGGCGCTGCAGGTTCGACTCGTCGACCTCGTCGAACTCCACGATGCCGAGCGTGCCGACGCCGGCCGCGGCCAGGTACATCAGCGCCGGCGAGCCCAGGCCGCCGGCGCCCACGCAGAGCACCTTGGCGTTCTTCAGCCGCTTCTGCCCGTCCATCCCGACATCGGGGATGATCAGGTGGCGGGAGTACCTGCGGACCTCGTCTACGGTGAGCTCAGAAGCGGGCTCGACCAGGGGTGGCAGCGACACGGGGACTCCGTTGGTCGGTCAATCACTACAGTTGTTCTCTCCGTAACACTGCCACGCCTTTTTTCATTCCGAGACACCTGGTCCAACCAGCGAGACGATGTCGTCCCAGTAGCCGGGCATGGTCTCCCAGGGGTCGGTGCGGCCGCCGCGGTCCGTGCGGTCGGTGAAGTAGATCGTGGCCGCGCCCTGCCATCGGGCGATGCGGAGGGCCTCGTCGAGGTGGCCGCGTGGCACGCCGTGCACGAAGTGGCAGAAGCGTTCGGGCGGATGGTCGGCGGTCCACTCGGCCACCTGCGACCAGCGGTAGTCGCTCCAGGGCCCGGAGTAGGTCACCAGCTGATCGGCGTGCTCCACATATCCGGGGTACGGGTGGGTGCCGTGGCCGAGGACGATGTGTCCTCCGTCGAGCAGTTCCCGAAGCGCGGTGACCGTGCGGCGGACCTCGGGGAGCGCAGTGCGCTCGGTGGGGCAGCGGTTCAGGACGAAGCCGTCGACCCGGTACCAGCGGAGATACCGGTAGGCGTCGGAGAGCAGTTCGCCCAGCGTGCGTGCGCCGTACGTCGTATCCAGATGCCCGAGGACGCGGACACCCGCGTTGCGCAGCCGGCCGGCCGCCTCCAGGCACAGCGGGTCGGGTCGCGTGCCGGGCCCACGGCTCACGTTGAGGACGACCCAGTGCAGAGGGGTGCCGGGGCGGGTGAGTCCGCCCCACTCCGCCGGTGCGAGAAGGGGGTGCGCATAGCCGGGGATGCCGAGGCCGAGGACCGCGCCGGTGCTCGCGGTGCCGACGGCGGTGCCGGTCAGATACGGCATGCCGCCTCCATCCAGATGTCGGCGAGGGACTCTTCGAGGTTGATGCGGGGTCGCCAGCCGAGCCGGTCGCGGGCCGTGCGTACGTCGGCCTGCTGCCAGCTGCCGCAGCCGTCGGGGTAGGGGTAGGCGACGAGGCCGGCGTGGTCCGGTTCGGGGCGGGGGTGCCCGATGGACGGCCTGATGTGCCCGGGTGGTCCGTCGAGTTCGTGCAGGGCGCCGCCGTAGCCGGCGACGCGGGCGAGGACGGCGGCGGCATCGCGGAGACGCACGGCGCGACCGGAGCCGATGTTGATCACACCCTGGGCCGCGGAGAGCGAGGCGGCGTGGACGGCTCGGGCGATGTCGCGGACGTCGATGAAGTCGCGCTGGACGCCGAGGCCGCCGAGTTTGAGTTCTCCGTCGCCAGACTGCATGGCGCGGCGCATGGCCTCGGCGAGGCGCCCGAGCGGGGAACCTGCGGGGGTGCCGGGACCCGCGGGCGAGAACACGCGCAGCACGACGGCGTCCAGGCCGGAGCCGAGGACCAGTTCGGTGGCGGCGAGCTTGCTCACGCCGTACGGGCCGCCGGGGCGGGGCACGGCGTCCTCGGCGGTGGAGGAGCCGGGCTGGCTGGGGCCGTACTCGGCGGCGCAACCGATCTGGACGAGGCGCGCTCCGCAGCCGCTGCGGCGGAGGGCCTCGCAGACGGTGGCGACGGCGACGGTGTTGTGCCGGATGAGTTCGCGGGCACCGCCACGGGTGGCTCCGGCGCAGTTGACGACGACTCCGGGGTGGACGGCGTCCAGGAAGCGGGTGAGCGCGCCCGGGCTGCCGGTGGCGAGGTCGAACCGTACGTCGGCGTCGTCGCCGCGGCCGAGTGCGGTGAGTTGCACGGCCGGGTCGGCGAGCAAGCGGTCGGCGACGAAGCGGCCGAGGTATCCGTTGGCTCCGATCAGCAGGACCCTCATCGGGCGGCTCCCGGGGCGGATCGTCCGGTTCGGGAGGTGATCATCTGGCGTTCTCCTTGTGGGCTTGCCGTGGATCGGACGAAGGCCCGCGGTGTGGGACCCGCGGGAGGAATGTGCTGAGCACTCATCACTGGTCTCCGGGTGGGTCGGTCACGGCTCGGGGCTCCTCCGGTGGTGTGCCCTGGGCCGGGCGCGGTTCACGGGCGCGGCGGGGCCGGACGGCCGGCCGGAGTTCACGGTGCTCCGGAGGGCGCGGCGTGCGCCGAGGCCCGGGTCAGGGTGCGGGTGGAGTGGATCAGGAGGGCCAGGGCGGCGAGGCCACACGCCAGACCCGGGACGGCGCCCGGCCCCGAGGCATCGACGACGGTGCCGACGGGGACGGCCAGGAAGGAGCAGCCGGGCAGGCGGCTCGCGAAGACCGTGGCGAGGGCGATCACTTCGATGGCCCCCGCCGCACCGAGAGCGAGGGCCGGAGCGCGGGTGAAGCCGTGCACGGTGAGGAGTCGGGCGAGCAGGAGCAGCGCGCCGAGTGAACCGCCCGCGGCGTATGCGGCGGGCTCGCCCAGCGCCGCGCCGCACAGGGCGAGCAGCGCGGCCAGCGCGCACAGGAAGAGGGTGGGCACCGTGAGGAGCACGGGGCGCACGGAGTCGGCGAAGTCGGCCAGGCCGCGGCTCGCGGCCAGTTTGCGGCGGGCGCGTACGGAGAGGAGGTGGGCGCACCAGGCGGCCGGCGCGTAGGCGAGGGCGAGGGCCAGGGCGGATGCGGTGGCCAGGGGCCAGGGGCCGTGCGGGCCACCGTCGAGGCCCGCGTTCAGCAGGCCGTCCCCGAGGACGGCGTACGCCAGCAGCCACCCTGTCCAGGCGCGCGTGCCGCTCCTCGTGTCCGACGCGGCGCGCAGCGGGCCCCGGCGCAGCGCCATGCGCAGGCCCAGGAACACGGTGAGGGCGCCGACGGTGGTGATCAGGAGGCGGGGGCGGCCGTCGGTGAGCCGCACGCCTACGACGACCGCCGTGCACAGGGCGCCCGGCAGCAGGGCGAGCGCGGCCCAACCTGCGTGTGCGCCCGGCGCGTCGGGCCCGGCGGTCGCCGCGTTCTCCGAGGACCGGGTCTCCTCGTCTCGGGGGACACGTGCGTACATCTCCTCGGCGAGGGAGAACACGTCGCGGTGGCGGAAGCGGGCGGCGGTGCGGTCGGTCACGCCGTGTGCCTCCAGCCCGGCGGCGATCTCAAGCGGGTCGACGGCTCGCTCGCAGAGCGCGCGATGGCGGTGCATCAGCGCTTTGACCGGGTCGGCGCCACCTCGCCGGGCGAGCGGCTTCCGGCTTGCCGGCGTGGCCGAGGGGGTGGCCGGGTGGGAAGAGGATTCTTGGGAGGAGGATTCGTGGGAGGCGTGGGAGGCGGGTTCGTAGGAGGGCTCCCCGGCGCCCGGCGCCGCGGGCTCGGGAGCCATGTCTCTCAGCTCGCTCATCGCGCCGCCTCCCCCGCCGGGGCCGGTTCCCCGGACTGCACCGCGCCCGAAGCCGGGATCGGAGCCGCAGTCGAAGCCGCCCCGGCCGGAGCCGCCCCGACAGGAGCCGTCGCCCGCACCGGAACCCCGGGCGCGCGGCACGGGCGGCCCCCGGACTCCGGTCGGACCTCAGCCGCCGATCGGACCTCAGTTACTGGTCGGGCCTCAGTTACTGGTCGGACCTCAGTTACTGGTCGGACCTCAGCCGCCAGTCGAACCTCAGCAACCGGTCGGACCTCGGTCCACCGTCCCGCGATGTGGGCCTCGGCCGGAACGCCGAAGGGCAGCGGGTCGCCCATGTCGTCCACGAGCAGCCTCCGCACCGGGGACTGGGAGACGATCTCAAGGTAGATGCCACGAAACGCCTGGACGTTCTGCTCGACGGTGAACAGTTCGAGTGCTCGGGCGCGGGCGGCCGCGCCGAGGCGTTCACGGCGCTCGGGGTCGCGCAGCAGCGCCACGCACGCCTCCGCGAGCGCCCGCGGATTGCGCGGCGGCACGACGAGCCCCGTACCGCCGATGACCTCCACCACCGCCCCCACGTCGGTCGACACGGTCGCGCGTCCGCAGAACATGGCTTCGACGAGGCTGATCGGGAACCCCTCCACGACGCTCGACAGGACGATGACCGCCCCGGCCGCGTACGCCTCCGCCAGATCCGGCACTTCCGGGCCGCCGATCTCCTCGAACGACACCGGGTTGTCGCCGACCGCGTGAGCGCCCTCCGCCTCGTCGGGGAAGAGCTGTGCGGCCAGCACCCGGCAGTGGCCGAGGTAGGCCGCGCCCTCCGGCCCCTCGGCGGGGGCACCGACGATCCGCAGTCGCGCCCTCGGCTCGCTCCGGCGGATCTCCGAGAAGGCGTGCAGCAGGGAGATCAGGTCCTTGGCGGGTTCGATGCGGCCGATCCAGACGAGCGTGTACGGGTCGGCGCTCTCCGCGGACTCGCCCACGTCCCCGAAACGGGACGCGTCCATGCCGGGATAGACCGTACGGAGCTTCGCCCGGTCCGCGCCGCAGCGCTCCTGCCATCGACGGGCGTGGGTGTTGCCGGGCGTGATGCAGGCGGCCTGCCGGTACACCTCGGCGGCCAGCCGCCGGTGGAAGGCCGAGAGCAGCGCGCGGACCGGCGCGTCGCCGGAGGCCGCGAGGTAGTGCGCCCGCAACTGCACGCCGTACTCCGTGACCAGCAGCGGCACGTCCGAGAAGTGCCGGGCCAGCAGCCCGGGCAGTGCGGCCGAGCCGCCGGCCGCCGCGTGGCACAGGTCGACCGAGCCGAGGCCGTCGCCGTCGTACCAGTCGAGCGAGAGGGGGCGCAGGGCGCGTTCGAGGTGTGCGGCGACGGTGAGCAGATCGGGTACGCGCGCCTCCCGCGCCACACGCAGTGCGCCGGGTGCGCGACAGGCGCGTTCCAGAATGCGTACGGCGGCTTCCGAGCGCAGGGCGCCGACCAGTCCGCCCTCGTCGCGAGCGAGTTCGGCGAGCCCGTACAGCGCACTGCCGAAACGGTCCGCCTCAACGTCGGGGACACCCACGGAGTTCTCGGCGCCCCTCGCCTCCCGCCCAGCGCCCCCGGCTCCTCCGAGTCCGGCTCCTCCGAGTCCGGCTCCTCCGAGTCCGGCTCCTCCGAGTCCGGCTCCTCCGGCTCCCCCGATCCCGGCTGCCCCGGCTCCTACGCTTCCGACCGCCCCGACAGCGCCGGCCCCGCACACCGCCGCCACCAACTCCCCGTACGCCTCCGCGAACCGTCTCCGGGCCCGGCGGCCGTACACGACGCCGTCGTCCTCCGCGCTCCACAGCGGAGCGGTCCGTACGCGGCTGACCTGTGGCGGCAGTGGGATCCAGCCCTCGTCCTCCTGTTGCTCACTGCGGCTGAGCGCGTAGATGTCGAACTCGTGCTGCCCGAGTCCGCGTACGAGCCGGTCGCACCAGAGCCTGGCGTCACCGCTCACATACGGATAGCCACCCTCCGTAAGCAGTCCGATGCGCACGTGTGCACCCCCGATCTCCCGTTTGGGAGCCGCCATGGAACCGGCGGCTCGCAGCGGAACGAACGTATGCGGACATGACGGTGGCGCGACGGACGGTTGTCCGTCGCGCCACCAAAAGGGGTGAACGGTCGTGACTTTCGCGCGTGGGTAGCGTTTTGTCGCGCTAAGGAATCAAGCAGCCGCGTTTCGCCAGGTCATGAACAAGGGCCAATGACCAATGACCAACTCCCGCCGGGGAGCGCGACGCCGGTCCGGTGGGTCGGCCTGCCGGAGGCTCAACTTCCCGGGAACGGCCAGGGGTTGGCCCGGCAGCTGATCCCGCCATGGTCCAGGAACTTCGTCTGCTGCTGCATGACGGGGGCGAGATCGCCGTCCTTGTCGCAGGTCACATGGCCGTAGCCGAGGCGGTGGCCGACCTCGTGATTGATCAGCATCTGCCGGTACGCGAACATCTTGTCGCCGTACGTCTTGGAGCCCTGCGCCCAGCGGTAGGCGTTGATCATCACGCGGTCGGTGGCGGCGGAGTCGCAGGACACGTTGTCCACGGTCGTGTCGAGGCCCGACTTGGCGCACCAGTCGGCGGTGGTGCCCGGACTGGCCAGCGTGATCACGAAGTCCGGCTTCCCTGAGGAGATCCGCTCGAAGGTGCGGCCTCCGCCCTGGGCCCAACTCCGGTCGTCGTTCAGGGTCTTCTGCACGGCGTCCGCGAACAGCTCCGCGTCGAGGCCGAGTCCCTCCTCGACGTCGACGCGATACCGGTGCTTCTGCCCCGTGCCCGGCGCCCGGTCGAAGCCCATGACCGCCTGGAACTTCCCGCTCCCCCTGAGGTCGGCGGAGAGCGGGTACTGCTTGCCCATCTTCTGGTCGTACGTCAGCGGGGTCGCGCTCGGCGTCACGGACTGACGAGGCCGGTCGTCGCTCCGCGAGGCGGAGTCGGCGGAGTCGCGGTCACTGCCCTCGTCGGCCTGCGACTGCAAGGACACACCGTCACGACCGATGGTGACCTGTCCGGCCACGACGACGGCCAGCACGGTGGTGACCGCGGCGGCCGCGATCCCGGTGAACGTCCGCCCCTTGCCTCCCCTGCCCTTCCCGCTTCCCGGCGCCTCGCCCGGCAACGGCTCCTCGGCCTCGTCGGCCCCCTCGAAGGCGTCGAGGTAGGCCTGCCGCGGACCGGGACCAGGACCGGGAGCGCCGGACCGCCCCTCCCCGGACTCCGGCCCGTGGCCCGGGACGGGCTGCTGTCGCTGTCGCGGTATACGCGGGTCCGCGTACCCGGCCGGCGCCTCCTGCTGCATGGCCTGTGCGGGGCCCGCGGCGGCGAACTTCCCCCAGCCCCCGCCCTGTTCACGCTGCTCGGGGTGCCCGCCCCTCACCTGGGGTGTGCCCTGCGCCGGCGTGCCGTCGGGGAAACGCGGCGGACGCGGGACCCCGCGCGCCGGCGTACCGTCCGGCAGACGTGGAACCCCCTGCGCCGGCGTACCACCATGCGCACCAGGAGCACTGGGCGCGGCAGGAGCTCCGGGAAAGCGTGGGACGCCCTGCGCGGGCGTCCCGTCGTACATGCGCGGCGCCCCATGCGAGGGGGCGCCGTCGGCGAATCGGGGCACTCCCTGCGGGGGTGTGCCGTCCGGGTGGCGCGGTGTCCCGCGCACGGGCGTGCCGGTCGCCCCCGGCACCGGCGGCGCCGGGGCCACTGGTGTCTCGGTTGTCCCGCCCTTGGCGGGCCGCCCCCTGCGGCTGTGCCGTCCCACGCCGCGCCTCAACCTCCCGCGCCCGGGACGCCTGAACCGGGTTCGCCCGTACCGGACCTGTCCGTCCTGGACCTGTCCGTACCTGACATGTCCGTCCCGGAAACCGAGCCGACCGCGCCGAAGGCCGGACCCTCCGCACCGGAGGCCGCCCCGCTCTCGTCCGACGAACCGCTCAACTCCATCGTCTCCGCGAGCAGTTCACGGAACATCGTGGCCACCGCCTCCGGATACTCCATCATCGCCACATGCCCCGCGTCCGGCAAGGACAGCAGGCGGGAGTCGCGGAAGGTGCGGGCCGCTCGCTGGGCCATCCGATAGGAGACGAGCTGGTCACGGCCGCCGTAGACGAGGAGCGTGGGCGCGAGGACGCGCTCGGCCTGGCGCCAGAGGTTGTGCTGGCCGCCCAGGGTGTACGCGTTCACGATCCCGCGCGCCGACCGCGCCATCGCGTCCCAGAAGTACGGCAACTGCAGCCGCCGCTCCATCTCCTCCACCGCGTTGTGGAGCCCCTCCGGCGTCACACGCCCGGGGTCGCCGTAGCAGAGTTCCGTGACTCCCCGTACGCGCTGCTCGGCGGTCCAGCCCCGGGTGAAGCGGGTGAACAGCCGGGCCACCCCGGGCAGCGCCAGCAGCGCCGTGGGCACCGCGGTCCGCTGCACGCGGATCTCGGGGAGCGCGGGCGAGACCAGCGTCAGGGTGCGGACCAGATCGGGGCGTACGGCCGCGACCCGGGTCGTGATCGCACCGCCCATCGAGTTCCCGAAGAGGTGCACGGGCCCGCGCCCGGCCGCGTCGAGATAACGGATCACCGTGCGCGCGTGCCCGGTGACCGAGTAGTCGCCGTCGTCCGGCGGCGGGGAGTCCCCGAAGCCGGGCAGATCGATGGCCTCGCTGTCGACCAGGCCGTCGAGGAGCGGCATCAGCGCCGACCAGTTCTGCGAGGAACCGCCCAGGCCGTGCACATACAGGGCGGGCGACAGCCCTTCCCGCGCCGGCGGTCGCGACCGTACGGTCAGCGTGACCCCCGGCAGCCCGACCGACCGCAGCCGCTCACCGGCCGCGACCCGCACCGGGCTCGCCTTCGGTGTGACGGTGGCGGCCAGCGCGGACGGCAACTCGGTCGAAGACATGCGGCAATGTTACGAGACGATCACGCAGTGGCTCATGTGTTCGCCGTCACAGACACCCGTTGCCGGTACGGAAGTTAGCCCTCATGGCACGTCGGGGAGCCGTACGGTGGCCATTCGGACGGCACAAAACCGCAGGCGGATCACATAGCGCCGCCATCGCGTGTCTCCTAGGCTCGTACGCAGGGTACCCGCACATGACCCCTGCTTCTCCAGGGAAGCTCAGGGGTGTTCCGGGAAGGGAGCCCAGCATGACCGTCGACCCCACCGACCCCGAGACCCTCGGCGAGCCGAACGACACCGAGTTCGACGTCGAGGCACCCGAGGCCGACGCCGCCGAGCAGCACGCGGACCTCGCGCCGCACCGCGACGACCCGCTGACCGGCGTGGACCCGGACAGCGCCAACGAGGCCGACCGCGTCGAGCAGGCGCGGGTCGTCGAACTGGACGAGGACGATTACCGGTGACGGGGCAACGGCCGGCAGGAAAACGGCCCGCGGCAGGAAAGCGGCCCGCAGCAGGAGGACGGGCCACGGTAGACAGACGGCCCGCCGGCGAGGGGACGCCCCCCGGGGACCTCGGGGCCATGGGGGATACCGGCGACCACACTCGGCCCCACCCCGGCGAAAGAGACCCCGGCCGAGTCCACCCGGCAACAAGGCCGGGAAGCGAACCGGCAGGGCGGACGGCCGACCCGGGAGGCACTCATGACGGGAATCCGGAACGCGCGGAAGGCCGGGCAGTGCGCCCGTCTACCCGCCTCACCCCTGTTTGATGCGCTCCGCGCCATTTCCTCCCGCGTACGGTCCATGAAATTCTGCGCTGGCACCGCGCACACCAGGGTTACCGAAAAGTACGATGGCGGCGCGGCGCACACCGCATGTGGACGATTTTGGGAGGCGGCGTGACAGCCATCGAGCAGACAGAGGCGGCACGCCCGCGGGGCACTCGCCTGCCGCGCCGAGCCCGACGCAACCAGCTCCTGGGCGCCGCCCAGGAAGTCTTCGTGGCCCAGGGCTACCACGCGGCCGCGATGGACGACATCGCCGAACGCGCCGGCGTCAGCAAGCCGGTGCTCTACCAGCACTTCCCGGGCAAGCTCGACCTGTACCTGGCCCTGCTGGACCAGCACTGCGAGGCACTGATCCAGGCGGTCCGCGGGGCACTGGAGTCGACGACCGACAACAAGCAGCGCGTACGGGCCACGATGGACGCGTACTTCGCGTACGTCGAGGACGAGGGCGGCGCCTTCCGGCTGGTCTTCGAGTCGGACCTGACGAACGAGCCCGCCGTGCGCGAGCGCGTCGACAAGGTCTCGAACGAGTGCGCCGAGGCCATCTGCGACGTCATCGCCGAGGACACGGGCCTGTCGCGGGCGGAATCGATGCTCCTCGCCTCGGGCCTCGGCGGTCTCGCCCAGGTGGTGGCGCGCTCCTGGCTGCACAGCGACCGCAGCGTGCCGCGCGAGCAGGCGGTCCAGCTGCTGGCCTCGCTGGCCTGGCGGGGCATCGCCGGGTTCCCTCTGCACGGCAGCGAGCACCACTGACGCTCGCCACGTGCGGGGCCGTACGGTTCTTTGTTCCCGTCCCCTGTTCGCTCCTGGCGTTCTTGGTCGGCCGATGTACGTCCCCTCACCGGGCTAATGTGTGCTGGGTACGGCGCGGACGGCCGCGCACTTCACTGACCGTCGGAGGGACATAGCCGTGGAGGTCAAGATCGGCGTGCAGCACGCGCCCCGCGAGATCGTTCTGGAGAGCGGTCAGAGTGCCGAGGAGGTCGAGCACGCGGTGTCCGAGGCGCTGTCCGGCAAGTCGCCGCTGCTGAGCCTCGTGGACGACCACGGCCGCAAGGTCCTGGTTCCGGCCGACCGCCTTGCGTACGTGGAGATCGGCGAGCCCACCGCGCGCAAGGTGGGCTTCAGCGCGCTCTAGCACGCGGGAGCGCCGGCGGTACGCACGCGTACGCGGCAAGCACGGAAGGGGCCCGGTGGCGACGACTCGCCACCGGGCCCTTTCGCTGCGTGCCTTTTCGCCGCATGCCCCCTCGCTTGTGGGCCGCTGACTCGTGGGCCCCTTCACTGCTCCGCCTCTTCACTGATCCGCCCCCTCAGTGCTCCGTCCGGGCCTGAACTGCACAGATGGAGCACATCTCCCCCACAGGCGATGATTGCCCCGGGCAGGCCACGGGTAGGACGGGCTACGACCGATGATCTGCTCATGGCCGTGCGGGAGGGAACCCATCATGTTCTTGGAAGCGCTCGGCTCCGCGCTCCTCGGTCTCGCCCTTGCATGGGCGGCCCTGCACCGGCTGCCGCACCGCATGCCGTCCCGCACCCTGGTCCTGCCGACCGGTGTCGCCGGGGCGCTCTTCGGCGCGTTCCTCATGCACACTGCGCTGGGAGCCGGGCACCTCCTGGTCATCCTCACCGGCGCGCTGATCGTCTCCGTGGCCTCGCTGTCCCTGCTGCTCCGCCCCGCAGAGAGATTTCGGCGAAGGTCGGCGACGGCATAAGGCCGACCGCCGACCACGGCACCGGGGGTCCTGAGGGCGCGCCCCTTCTTCTCACGGATGCGGGGACCACGAGCACCCCGGCAAACCGCCCCGCCCCCACCAC
>NZ_VMNX01000120.1 GCF_009377235.1 Streptomyces acidicola | reverse complement strand
CTCCCCGCCTCCTCGGCGATCGGGACGAGGCGCTGCACCGCTTCGAGCGCGGCGTCGGAGTACAGGAGGTCCTTGCTGACCGACATCTCCTCGCTGGCGAACCGGCTTCCCTCGGGCACGGGCTGACCGGGCTTGTACTTTCCGGTCAGGATCCCCTGGGCCAGCGGAGACCAGACGATCTGCGAGATGCCGTTGGCGGAGCACAGGCCTCGATGGTGTCCTCGATCGGTACGGAGGTCGAAGCGGTGGGCCTGGTAGAGGTCCACGTAGTCCGTCCGGAGGCGGGGCAGGGACGCATCGATCTGCCGGGCGATCTGCGCGGGGGACAGGCCCTTGTCGGCCGGGGCGTCGGACATCTGTCCCCATACCTTGGTGGCCAGGACGTAGGAGTCGGCCCCACGCTAGCCCGGCCCGGCCCTGCCCTGCGCGAGGTGAGAGGCACTGATGTGACCCCCCTCGTACAACCCTCGTGCCCCCTCGTGCCCGCCCCTCGGGGGCCCGGTCACGGTGCCGCGCTGCTGGAGCCGAACAGATAGGCCGCGCCTATACGGGGCATCGATTTTTGGTCGTGGACCCCCTGATGTGCCGCCCGGTTCACTGTCGCTCAACGCATGCGCGTACCGGTCGGGCTCGGTGTCGCGCGATCAGGGAGGCTGCAATGACGCATACCCCGGGCAGCGAGCGAGGCAGCGAGCGAGCCGAGCAGGCCGCGCGCATCTCAGCGAAGCCGTGGTACCGGCAGTTGTACGTACAGGTGCTGGTGGCGATCGTGATCGGCATCGTGCTGGGCTGGAGGTGGCCGGATCTGGCCACGCCCATGGAGCCGATCGGCACGACGTTCATCACCGCGATGAAGATGCTGATCGGGCCGATCGTCTTCCTGACCATCATCGGAGGCATAGCCGGCGTCGCGGACCTGAGGAAGGTCGGCCTGACCGGCGTCAAGGCCCTGACCTACTTCCAGGTCGGCACGATCGTCGCCATGGTGACGGGTCTGGTGGCCATCAACATCTTCCGGCTCGGCGACGGTGTGCACGCCGACCCGTCCGCCCTCGACACGTCGGGCGACGCCGGGGACTACATCGAGAAGGGGCAGCACCAGCACTGGTGGGAGTTCCTCACCCACATCGTGCCGGACAGCTTCTTCGGGCCGTTCGTCGACGGCGACATCCTCCAGGTCATCTTCCTGGCAGTGATCTTCGGGGTGGCGCTCAAGTCCGTCGGCAAGGCCGGCGAACCGGTCATCGCCGGCGTCAACCGCCTCACCGAGGTCGTGTTCAAGGTGCTGTCCTTCGTGATGAAGGCCGCGCCGCTCGGCGCCTTCGGCGCGATGGCCTACGCCATCGGGAAGTTCGGCCTGTCGACGCTGACCAGCCTCGGCTCGCTGATCCTGCTCTTCTACGTCACCTCCGCCCTGTTCGTCGTGGTCGTGCTCGGCGGGGTGCTCGCCGCGTACGTGAAGCTGAACATCTTCCAGCTCCTCCGCTACTTCAAGGAGGAACTCCTCCTGATCCTGGGCACGTCCACCGCCGAGCCCGCTCTGCCCGGACTGATGCGCAAGCTGCAGCACATGGGCGTCGAGCGGTCCACGGTCGGTCTGGTCGTGCCGACCGGCTACAGCTTCAACCTCGACGGTGCGGCGATCTACCTCTCCCTCGCCACCCTCTACATCGCCCAGGCCACCGACACCCCCCTGACGGTCACCCAGCAACTCGGCCTGCTCGCCGTCATGCTGCTGACCTCCAAGGGAGCCGCAGGCGTTGCCGGCGGCGGCTTCATCGCCCTCACCGCGACCCTGTCCACGGTCGGTACGGTCCCGGCGGCCGGCATCATGCTCGTCTTCGGCATCGACAAGTTCATGTCCGAGTGCCGGGCCCTGGTGAACTTCTCCGGCAACGCCGTCGCCACCCTCTTCGTCGCCAGATGGGAGAACACCCTGGACCTGGCCAGGGCCCGCGCGGTGCTGTCCGGCAAGGCCAGGGACGGGGACGCGCCTTCCGCCGCCCGGGCCGAGGAGGACAGCCGTACCGACGCGCCGGCCGCCGTCGAGGCCGGCCACAAGGTTCCGGCTCCCGGAGACCCTGAGGACGATGACACCGGGGACGAGGGCGCCGGGAGCGCCGCCGCCCCGGTACCGGCCGAGGTGAAGCCCTGATGGTGTCCGTCCTGGTCGCACCGGACAAGTTCAAGGGCTCCCTCGGCGCCGACGACGTGGCCCGCGCGCTGGAGCGCGGGCTGCTGGAAGCTGCCCCGCACGCCCGGGTCAGCCGGCTCGCCCTGGCCGACGGGGGAGAGGGCAGCGTGGCCGCCGCCTGCTCGGGCCGGTTCAGCCCCGAGGAGATCATCGTGACGGGCCCGACCGGGCAGCCCGTCACCGCCCTCGTCGCGGTGCACGGCCGCACCGTCCTCATCGAAGCCGCGGCCATCTGCGGACTCGGCGTCCTGCCGGGCGGACACAAGGCACCGCTCACGGCCACCAGCCGGGGTATCGGTCAGGCCGTCCAGTACGCGCTGGCAGGCGGTCCCGACACGGTCGACACGATCGTCCTCGCGCTCGGCGGGGTGGCCACCACCGATGGCGGTGCCGGTCTTCTCCAGTCCCTCGGCGCCGTCCTGGCCCGAGAGGACGGCACACCGGTCGGCCAGGGCGGCGGAGCGCTCGCCGGCCTCCACACGGCCGACCTCACCGAAGCCCGTGCCGCACTGGCGGGCGTCGACCTGGTCCTCGCCACCGACGTGGACAACCCGCTGCTCGGGCCGACGGGCACGGCCGCCGTGTACGGACCCCAGAAGGGGGCGACCGCGAGCGACGTGCGCGAACTGGACGCCGCGCTCGGCACCTTCGTACGACGGCTCCAGGAGACGGGTGTCGCGGACGCGGCCCGCCTCGCCGAGGCCCCGGGGGCAGGGTCGGCCGGCGGCCTCGGGTACGCCGGGCTGCTGCTGGGCGGCCGGGTGTGCTCGGGTGCCGACTACTTCCTCACGCTGCTCGGCGCCGACGATCTGCTGGCCGGCAGCGACCTCGTCGTGACCGGCGAAGGCAGCCTGGACGAGCAGTCGTTGTCGGGCAAGCTGCCGGTTGCGCTCGCCCGGCGGGCCGGCCGGCAGGGGAAGGATGTGCACGCCGTGTCCGGGCGGTGCACGCTGCCCGCCGACCGTGCCGCCGCCCACTTCCGTTCCGTCCAGGCCCTGACGGACCTGACCGACCAGGACTGCGCGAAGGACAGCGTCCTGTCCGCCCGGCTGCTCGCCCAGTGCGGACGGAGCCTCGCCGACCGCTGGATCGGACGCGAGGGGAGCGAAACCGGCAGGTAGGGTCACCTGCCGGACGAGAGGGAACCAGGTGGGCCTGTACGGGTTCGGACCAGGCTGGACTGGGCCGGACCCAGACCGGACTCCAGGCCGGACCAGACTGGACTCAGGCCGGACCGAGTCGGACCGAGTCGGATCAAGGCTGGACCGAATCGGACCAAGGCTGGACCGAGCCGGACCAAGGCTGGACCGAGCCGGACCCAGCCCGGACCAAGGCCGGACCTGGTCGAAGTGGGGAGGCGTCATGGACGCACGGCAGCTGGAGTACTTCCTCGCCATCGTGGAGCACGGCGGCTTCAGCAAGGCCGCCGCCGCGCTGCACGTGGCCCAGCCGTCGCTGTCCCAGGCGATGGCCAACCTGGAAGCCGACCTCGGAGTCGCCCTCTTCCACCGCATGGGCCGCGGCGTGGTCCTCAGCGAAGCCGGCGCCGAACTGCTGGAGCCCAGCCGGCGCGTGCTGCGCGACCTCGCGGCCGTACGGGACACCGCCGCCGCGCTCGCCGGGCTGCACGGCGGCACCATCGAGGTCGCCACCATGCCCTCCCCGGGCATCGAACCGCTGACCACCCTCATCCACCGCTTCGCCGACCTGCACCCGTCCGTGACGGTGAGCACGCAGGCCGCCTTCACTCCGGACGAGGTCATCTCCCTGGTCCGCAGCGGCGCCTGCGAACTGGGCCTGCTCGGCAGCGCCACCCCGGTGCACCCGACCGGGCTGGACGTCCTGCACGTCGAGGACCAGCCGTTTGTGGTCGTGGCCTCGCCGGGCGGCGCCATCGAGGACGACGTCGCCATCCGGCCCGGAGATCTCGCCGGGCAGAAGCTCATCGCGTCCCGGACGGGCAGCCTGATGCGCAGCATCGTCGACGACATCACCGCCGGTGGCACCGGCACCGAGATCGTGACCGTCGTCGACCACCGCACGTCGATCCTGCCGCTGGTCATCACCGGGGTGGGCGTCGCGGTCCTGCCGTCTTCCTGGACCTGGCTGGCGCGCCGCTGCGGGGCGGTGGTCGCCCCCATCGAGCCGACCGCCCACCTCCATGTGGCGATGGTCAGCCTGCCCGCGCACCTCACCCCGGCCGCGCGGGCCTTCCTGGCCCTCACCAGGTCACTGGCCCAGCGACGGGCACGTGACGTCTGACCGAAACCCATCGGCCACACCTGGACGCGAGACCCATCGGCCACACCTGGACGCGAGATCCATCGGCCACACCTGGACGCGAGATCCATCGGCCACACCTATACGTCGCATCGAAAGCAGGTCTTGGACGCGCCACGGCAGCCCTGTGTTGACTCGAACCGACCCCATCACAGCGACCCCACCACAGCGAGCCGGAGGCCCTCATGACCACCGCACCCCGTACGTTCCGCATCGCCGCCATCCCCGCCGACGGCGTGGGCAGGGAAGTAGTCGCCGCGGGCCGCGCCGTCCTCGATGCCCTGGCCGAGGACTCCCGCGGCTCCGACACCGAGTTCGCCTTCGCCTGGGAGGAGTTCCCCTGGGGCTGCGAGTACTACGAGCGCACCGGGAAGATGATGGACGAGGACGGGCTCGACCAGCTCAAGGACTTCGACGCCATCTACTTCGGCGCGGTGGGCTGGCCCACCGTCCCCGACCACATCAGCCTCTGGGGCCTGCGCCTGAAGATCTGCCAGAGCTTCGACCAGTGGGCCAACGTCCGCCCCGTCCACTTCCTGCCCGGCATCACCAGCCCCCTGCGCAAGGCCGACGACACCGAGCTCGACTGGGTCGTCGTCCGCGAGAACAGCGAGGGCGAGTACGCCGGCCTGGGCGGCCGCAACCTCTCCGGCCGCGGACAGGGCGGCGAAGTCGCCCTCCAGTCGGCCCTGTTCACCGAGGTCGGCTGCGAACGCATCATGCGCTTCGCCTTCGACCTGGCCCGAACCCGCACCCGCCGCAAGGTCTCGTCCGTCACCAAGAGCAACGCCCAGCAGTACGGCATGGTCCTGTGGGACGACGTCTTCAAGCGGGTCGCCGCAGACTACCCGGACGTGGAGACCGAGAGCGTCCTCGTCGACGCGATGTCCGCGAAGTTCGTCCTGCGTCCCGAGGACCTCTCCGTCGTCGTCGCCTCCAACCTCAACGCCGACATCCTCTCCGACCTCGGCAGCGCGCTGGCCGGCAGCCTCGGCCTCGCCGCCAGCGCCAACCTCAACCCCGAGCGCCGCTTCCCCAGCATGTTCGAGCCGGTCCACGGCTCCGCCCCCGACATCGCCGGGCAGGGCCTCGCCAACCCGATCGGTGCGGTGGGCAGCGCCGCCCTGATGCTGGACCACTTCGGCCTGCCCGGCCAGGCGGCCCGCCTGAACAAGGCCATCGAGGCCACGACCGCCGCCGGCATCCTCACCCGCGACGTCGGCGGCACCGCCACCACCGAGGACGTCACCAAGGCCCTCATCGACGCGCTCGACGCCTGACCGTCGCCGCGGGCATGCCGCCCCCGAACGTCTCGGTCTGTTCCTCACGGCATGTACGTACCCGGGCCTTCCACATGCGCCCCCACCAGCTCGGTGCCAGCATGGGCACGACGACCAGGCGGATCGTGCCATGAGAGCCCGGGGCGGTATCGGAGATGAGAACCCGTCACACCCTCGGACTGGCGGCGGTCGTCTCGTGCGCCACGCTCCTCGCCGCGGTGCTGGTCGTGCGGGACGGCGACAGTGGCGACGCGTCGTCCCGCTCCAGGCTCCCGAAGGGCCACTACGCCGCACTGGGCGACTCCTATACGTCCGGCCCGGACATCCCCGACCAGAACGGCGAGCCCGCGGGCTGTGACCGTTCCGACCGGAACTATCCGGCACTGGTCGCCGACGGCCTGGGCCTGGAGGCCACCCGGTTCCGCGACATGAGTTGCAGCGGGGCCACCATGGGCGACCTGTTCGCGCCGCAGTCGACGGACGACGGGGTCAACCCGGCCCAGCTGTCGGCTGTGTCGTCCAACACGCGGCTGGTCACCCTCGGTATCGGCGGGAACGACATCGGCTTCTCCTCGCTCGTCACCACGTGCGTCAAGGCCGGTGCGCGGTATCAGCAGTATCAGATGGAGAACGGGTCCATGAGCCGGGCGGACGACGATCCGTGCCGCGCGCGGTACGTCTCCGTCGGCACCGACGAGGTCGCGACGAGGATCACGGCGGCGGGCAGGCGGATGTCCGCCGTGCTGCGGGCCATCGGACACCGTGCGCCGAAGGCGCGGGTGTACGTCGTGGGGTATCCGGCGATCCTGCCGGCCAAGGACGGTGGCGGTGGCGGTGATGGTGACTGCGTCCGTGCGATGAGGCTGGCGCCGGGCGACGTGAGCTTCCTGCGTCAGAAGGAGCAGCAGCTCAACGCCATGCTGCGGGACAGGGCGGAAGCCGCCGGTGCCGTGTACGTCGACACCTACACGCCCTCCGTCGGCCGGGACGCCTGCGCGGACCCGGACGTACGCTGGATCGAGCCCCTGATCCCGGCGGCTCCGGCGGCCGCCGTCCATCCGAACGAGCGGGGAGAGCGGGGAATGGCACGGGCCGTGCTGAGCGCGGTGAGGGCAGCCGGGAGCTGACGCGAACGTACTGCGCGTCCTCAGGCGTCCTACGCGTCCTCAGGCGTACTGCGCGCTGCCAGGCGTACTGCGATTTCAGGCAGCCCGTACTGCGATTTCAGTAGCCCGAACTTCCAGTAGCGGCACGACGACCGGAGGGCCCTCCTCGGGACAGCCTGGGCAGGTAAGCGAGATCCCGAGAAAAGGTTCCCTGCTGTGGCTGGTTTTCTCTGTCGACTGGGCCGTCTGGCCTTCCGGCGGCGCTGGTACGTCGCCTTGCTGTGGGTGGGCGTCCTGGCCTGTGTGGGGCTGAGCGCGCTCAGGGCACCGGGGACCTCGGACGAGGAGTTCTCGATGCCGGGGATCGAGTCCCAGAAGGCGTTCGATCTCATGGAGGAGCGCTTCCCCGGCGCCGCGGCCGACGGTGCCACCGCCCGGCTCGTGTTCGTCGCCCCCGACGGCCAGAAGGTGACCGCCACCGAGAACAAGAAGGCCATCGAGGAGACGGTGGACGCCCTGGCCGGCGGCTCGCAGGTGGCCGGTGCGGCCGACCCCTTCCAGGCGAAAGCGGTGAGCGAGGACGGCTCGACGGCGTACGCGACCGTCACGTACAAGGTGAAGGCCGCCGAGGTCACCGACGGCAGCCGTACGGCGCTGGAGCGGGCCGCCGACCATGCGCGCGATGCGGGTCTGACGGTGGAGGCGGGCGGGTCCGCGATGGACAGCGGCGGCGGTCCCGGCGGCGTGGCCGAGATCGTCGGCGTCCTGGTCGCCGCGGTGGTGCTGTTGGTCACCTTCGGTTCGCTGGTCGCCGCCGGGCTGCCGCTGCTGACCGCCGTCATCGGCGTCGCCGTCACCATGTTCACGATCACGCTGCTGGGCGACGCCCTCGGCCTGTCCACGAGCACCGGCACCCTGGCGATGATGCTGGGCCTCGCGGTCGGTATCGACTACGCGCTGTTCGTCGTCTCCCGCTACCGCGAGGAACGCGCCAAGGGCCGTGATCCGCAGGAGGCGGCCGGGCTGGCCGTGGGCACCGCCGGGTCGGCGGTCGTCTTCGCCGGACTCACGGTCGTCATCGCGTTGGCGGGCCTCGCGGTGGTCGGCATCCCCACGCTCACCAAGATGGGTCTGACCGCTGCCGGAGCCGTCGTCGTCGCCGTACTCGTCGCCCTGACCGCCGTACCCGCCCTCCTCGGCTTCTGGCCGAACGCCGTACTGCCTCGCGCCGCACGCAAGGGCGCCATACGCAAGGGCGCCATACGCAAGGGCGCCATACGCAAGGGCTCCGAGCGGGGCGAGAAGGCCGGGGCCCGGACGAGTGCCGACAACCTGGGCACCCGCTGGGCCCGCTTCGTGCTGCGCCGTCCGCTGCCCGTGCTGCTCCTGGGCGTCCTGGGCCTCGGCGCCCTCGCCGTACCGATGACGGGCCTCCAGCTGGGCATGCCGGGCGACGAGGCCAAGCCGACCTCCACCACGGAGCGCCGCGCCTACGACGCGCTCGCCGAGGGCTTCGGGCCAGGCTTCAACGGCCCGCTGACCATCGTGGCGGACGCCAAGGGAGCAGCCGACCCCAAGGCGGCCGTCATGGCGATCAGCGACAAGATCGCCGACACCAACGGCATCGTCTCGGTCGCCCCACCGCACTTCAACGAGGCCGGTGACACCGCGGTCTTCAGCGCCACCCCGTCGACCAGCCCCACCGACGAGAGGACCAAGACCCTCGTCAAGACCATCCGCGACGAGCGCCCCGCGACCGAGTCGGCGACCGGAGCGACCTTCGAGGTCACCGGTACCACGGCGCTGAACATCGACATCGCGGAGAAGGTCCAGGCCGCCCTGGTCCCGTATCTGATCACCATCGTCGGCCTGGCCGTCATCCTCCTGCTTATCGTCTTCCGCTCCGTCCTCGTCCCGCTCAAGGCCGCCGTCGGCTTCCTCCTCTCCGTCCTGGCGGCCCTCGGTGCGGTGGTCGTGGTCTTCCAGGAGGGTCACGCCGCGAGCCTGTTCGGCGTGGAGCAGACCGGACCGATCATGAGCCTCATGCCGATCTTCCTGGTGGGCATCGTGTTCGGCCTGGCCATGGACTACGAGGTGTTCCTCGTGTCGCGGATGCGCGAGTCGTACGTCCACGGGGAGACCGCCCGGGAAGCGGTGGTCTCCGGATTCCGGCACAGCGCCCGGGTCGTGGTCGCCGCCGCCCTGATCATGATCGCGGTCTTCGCCGGTTTCATCGGTGAGAGCGACTCCATGATCAAGATGATCGGGTTCGGCCTGGCCACCGCCGTGCTCCTCGACGCCTTCGTCGTCAGGATGGCGCTGGTGCCCGCGGTCCTCGGCCTGCTGGGCGACCGGGCCTGGTGGCTGCCGCGCAGGTTGGACCGTATCCTTCCCGTCGTCGACGTGGAGGGCGAGGCACTCAGCCACCGTCCGAGCGACGCCGGCACCGGCATCGACGCCGACGCCGACGCCGCGGTCCCGGCCCCGGTCGCGACACTGGACGAGCCTGCCAAGACCCGTATCTGACCAGGCAACCGAGTCCCAGGGCCGCCCGAGACGAAGACCTCGGGCGGCCCATAGACCTCTGGCGGCCCCTGCGGGCCGACCGCGCACGCCCGGTGCGGCCGTCCCCGTGGCCCGCACGTCCTCCGGAGAAAGACGATGACCACCAGCCTGGAGCGCTACACGGAGCGTCACCCCCGTGCCGTCGACGTGGCGTTGGTCCTCGCCATGTTCGCCTGCTCGAACTTCGGCGCGTTGATCAGCGCGCCCGGCACCGTGCAGCAGTACCAGTGGCCCATCAGGCTCCTCGCGGCCGTCTCCTGCGTCGCCGTGCTGAAGTGCCGTACCCACCCGCGCGCCGTGGTCGCGGTGACCGCGACCTGCACCGTGATGATGGCCGCGCTGGGATACCTGCTCAGCCCCCTGCTGCTGGCACCGGTCATGGCGGCCCTCTTCTGGCTGGCCTCCCTCACCGACTCGAAGACCACGCGCACCTACGGCTACACGACCATCGCGGCAATGGTCATCACGGCCGTGATCGCCGTCCCCACGGGAGAACTGTTCGTGCCCAGAACGCTCGGCCCCGTCCTGTGGCTGATGCTGCCCCTGGTCGGCGGCAGCAAGACCAAGCTCCGGCGCGCCTATCTGGAGTCCCTGCACGCCCGCGCCGCACACGCCGAGCGCACCCGTGAGGAGGAAGCGCGCCTGCGCGTCGCCGAGGAGCGCCTGCGCATCGCCCGCGAACTCCACGACGTCGTCGCCCACCACATGGCCGTCGCCAACGCCCAGGCCGGCACCGCCGCCTATCTCGCGCCCACGCAGCCGGAGCAGGCGCAGAAGATCCTCGCCCAGCTGGCGAGCACCACGTCATCCGCCCTGCTGGAACTGAGGGCCACGGTCGGAGTCCTGCGCCAGGCGGGCGACCCCGACTCCGAGTCCCTGGAACCGGCACCCGGCCTGCACCGCCTCCCGGAGCTGATCTCCACGTGCGAGTCGGCCGGCCTCGATGTCACCGTCACCACCGAGGGCGAGCCGCAGACCCTGTCGCCGGGCGTGGACCTTACGGCGTACCGGATCATCCAGGAAGCTCTCACCAACGCCACCAAGCACGCGTCCGACCACGCGGCCCACGTCCGGCTCGCCTACTCCGGCTCCCGCCTGCTCATCACGGTCACCAACGACGGCACCGCCACCACGCCCACCGTGCCCGGCGGCGGCTACGGCCTCATGGGAATGCGCGAACGCGCCCACTCCGTCGGCGGCGACCTCCACGCCGGCCCGCGCCCCGACGGCGGATTCGAAGTCACCACCGCTCTCCCACTCCACCCCCACGCTCCGGAAGAACCTCTGGAGGAACCTCTGAAAGAACCTCTGGAAGAAGACGAGGCAACCCGTTGAGCATCCGTGTCCTGCTCGCCGACGACCAGGCTCTGCTGCGCGGCACGTTCCGGCTGCTGATCGACTCGTGCGCCGACATGGAGGTGGTCGGCGAGGCCGCGTGCGGTCAGGAAGCGGTGGACCTCGCCCGCACCCACCGCCCCGACATCGTGCTCATGGACATCCGCATGCCCGGCACGGACGGCCTGGCCGCCACCGCCACCATCTGCGACGACCCCGAACTGGCCACGACCCGCGTCCTCATCCTCACCATGTTCGAGACCGACGAGTACGTGGCCAAGGCGCTGCGGGCCGGCGCGAGCGGCTTCCTCGGCAAGTACGTCACCGCGGACGCCCTGCTGGCCGGCATCCGCACCATCGCCTCCGGCGAGGCCCTTCTCTCACCCGGGGCCACCCGCGCCCTCATCAACCGCTTCCTCACCGCGCCCGCCCCGGGCCGCCTTCTGGCACCCCCGGAACGCCTGGAGGAACTCACCCCACGCGAACGGGAAGTCACCGTCCTGGCCGCCGAGGGCAAGTCCAACGACGAGATCGCGCAGAAACTCTTCCTGAGCGTCCTCACCGTCCGCTCCCACATCCAACGCGCCCTCACCAAGCTCGGCGCCCGCGACCGCGCCCAACTCGTCGTCATCGCCTACCAGTGCGGACTGGTACGCCCCGCGTCCTCCGGCAACCGACCCCGCTAGGACGAGGCCAACCCGACGAACCCCGCCCATGCCGCACGCGACACCGTGACGACGGGCCCGGCGGCGGCCTTTGAGTCCCGGACGTGCACAACTGCCGTATCGGCAGCGACCTCTACACACTGGCCGCCCTCGGCACCGCTGTAGCTGCTCTTGAACCAGGCGAGGCCGGATGCAACGGTCGAGGGCTCAGCGTTCTTCATAGCGATTCCAGCACCCCTTCGATGAACTCCAGTGACTCTCGCGGAGTGAGAGCCTGCGATCGGATGATCCCATAGCGTGCCGCGGCGAGAGCCGCCTGATCCGGGTCAGTCTGAAGAGCACTCGTTCCCTGCGCCTCCGCGTACACGAACTTCTTGCCGCCCTTCCGCGTGACGACCGTGAACGGTCCGTCCACGCCTGCGCTTTCCTGGCAGGCGAGCGGCACGATCTGGAGCTCGACGTTTCGTTTCTGGCCGATGAGCAAGAGATGCTCCAACTGTCCCCGCAACACGTCCTTGCCACCGTACGGGCGCCGCAGTACCGACTCGTCCAGCACGAAACTCAACAGTGGCGCAGGCCGTCGGTCGAGGATGTCCTGGCGGGCCAGTCGCGCAATGACCCGCTGCTCAATCGTCTCGGGATCCAGCGGCGGACGGCGCATGCCAAGCAGTGCCCGCATGTACTCCTCGGTCTGGAGAAGGCCGTTGACCACAAGCGTGTCGTACATGAGCAGCTCGATGGCCTCCTTCTCCAAGGCGGCCATACCCTGGAAGAAGACGGGATACTGCGCCCGCTCCACCTCCTCCTTCCACACGCACAGCAACCCGCCAGCCCTCAGCACCTCGTCCGCCCGCTCGATGGTCCGGGGGGAGGGAATCCTCCGCCCCTGCTCGAACGACGCGACGGTGGAAGCCGAGTACCCGAGCCGTTTCCCGAACTCCTCGCGCTCCAGCCCCTCCCGCACCCGCAGCGTTTTCATGGTCTGCCCGAACGCCGTCACCACGCCCCGCCCGGCCCCGTCCTCGGGCCGTCGGCCGGCACCGTCGTCGCTCTCCCAGCCGTCCCCGAGGTTCACGACCGCTCCACCGTCATCGCCCGGTACGGACTCCGTTCCCGTTCCCGTTCCCGTTCCTGTTCCCGCTTCCGCACCCGTACGCTCCGTCATCGAACACCGCCTCCCAGGACCAACGCCCCCGCAGGGAACGCCGTCACGCCGCGCGCCTCGTACCTGTGCACACACCGCGCGTACAGCAGGTTCGCGTCGGTGCGTCACCACTGGTCACGCTACGCGACCAACGGCAGCGTGGTCGGCATGACGACCAACCCCGGCAGCCCCACCAGCACCGCCCAACTCAGGACCCGCACCCCGCACTTGGGTCACGTTCCCGATCCGCGCGACGAGACCTTCGACATGCGCTTCACCTCCACACCCCGCGGAGCCCGGCTCGCCCGCCGCCTGGCGGCTGTCCGGCTGGACGAGTGGGGTATCGCGTACGGCACCGAGGCGCACGACGCGATCGTGCTGATCACCGCGGAGTTGACGACGAACGCGGTGCGGCACGGCCACGTCTCCGGGCGGGACTTCCACTTGAGGCTGATCCTGAGCCGCGCCACCGGCACGGCCACCGCCCGTGTCGACGTCACCGACACCCGCGCCGAGCGCCTTCCGCCCCACCCGGCCGTCACCCGCGAGGGCGCCGGAATCGAGGAGTTGGGGGAAACCGGCCGCGGTCTCCTCCTCGTGTCGCACCTCGCGACACGGTGGGACTGGCACCCGCGCCCCGACGGGCCGGGCAAGACGATCTGGGCGGAGTACGTGGTCCCCGAGGCGTGACCCCAGGCTGTGACCAGTTCGGGCAGGCCCCGTGAGTGGCCCGTTTTCCCCGACTTCCTCCGGAGTGTCGGTGGCGGTCCGTACGCTCGGCGGCATGGAGGTGGACGAACTGCACGAGGACCCGCCCGACCGGGGGAGCGGCGGCGAGGCTTGGCAGCGGCTGAGCGCGTACGCCTACCTCAGCGCACCCGAGCGCCTGGAGTACGTCGCGGTGATGCGGGTGTTCTGCGGCACCCTGCTCGCGGACCTGGCCGTACCCGACGTGCTCGCCAAGCTGGCCCGGGCCGGCGACCCGGGCGGTGCGGGTTACCCGGGCGGTGCGGGCGACGTGGGAAACCCGGGTAACCCCGGGGCGGCGCTCGACGCGGAGACGCTCACCGCACGGCTCGAGAAGCTCGTGCACTGGGGCAATCTGCTGCGCAGCACGCACACCGTCAGGGCGACCAGCATCGCCGAGTACCAGCGTTCGCGGTCCCGTTACCAGCTGTCCAAGCTGGGGGAGCGAGTCCAGCGCGACGCGGACGAGGTGCTGGCCGGAGCGGACGCCGCTCGCGAGGTCAGCAGCGAGCTGCTCACGCTGGTCGACCGGGGGCTGCGCGACATCGCCGCCATGGTGGGCGCGCCGGGCGGCGCGGACCCGCAGCAGGCGCTGGAGAAGATCAGCACGCTGTTCGTGCAGTTCGCCGAATTCGCCGAATCGGTACGGGACTTCTACGCCTACCTGGGGCAGGTGCTCGCCCGGTACGACCTCGACGGCGCCGAGTACCAGGGGTTCAAGGAGCTGCTGCTCGACTACGTGGAGGCGATCACGGAGGACGTGTCCTTCCGGGCCCCGCGTATAGCCGCACATCTGAAGGTGATCTGGCCTCACCTGCCCGCGCTGCTGGGCCGGATCGACGTACACGCGGCAGGACTTGGCGCTCTCGGCACGCTCGGAGCGCTGTCCGAGGCGCTGCCCGGGACACGTGTGCAGCGCAGCCGGGGGCGGGACCTGGCGGACTGGGAGGGGTTGCGCGACTGGTTCGCCGACACCGACGGGCACGGCAGCCAGGTGGACCAGCTCCGGGACGCGACCCTGCGCGCCCTGCAGTCGCTGCTCGCCAACGCCAAACGGATGCTGCGCTCGGCGTCGGGGGAGATGTCCCGCCGTAAGGACCTGCTCCGGCTCGCGGCCTGGTTCGACGCCGCGGAGCCCGAGGAGGCCCACGACATCGCCGTGGCCGCCTTCGGGCTGTACGGGGCACGGCACTTGGGGGTGGCGCCGGATCCCGACCAGTCCGTGCCGGCGTATGTGAGCTGGTGGACGGGACCCGTCGTGGACGTACCGGTGGCGTTGCGCGAGCGGGGCAGCCGGGCGCCGCGCGGGCGGGCGGCGGCGGCGGAGGACCATGGCGAGCAGAAGCGCCGCCTCATGGAACAGGCACGCGAGCAGGCCGCCGCCCGCCAGGCCGCGGCCGCCGAACTGCGCAGCGCCTCCGGACGGTTCGACCAGGTCAGGCTGGGTTCCGCGGCCATGCGACTGCTGCTGGAACTCCTCACCACGGCCCTCGGCAACGCCCAGCTGCGCACGGATACGGGTGGTCCGGGTGGCGCGGACGGCTTCCTGCTCGACGGCGCACAGGCGAGCGACGCGGACCTGGGTATCCGGCTGACGGCATGGCGCACTCCGGGCAGGCACACGGTCCTGCGTTCCGCGGACGGCGACCTGACGGCGGACGACCTCACTCTGGTCGTCGAGAGCGCCGCACTGCCCGCTGCCGAAGGGGCTCCGGCTGCCGACGACGTTCCCGCAGTCGACGACGTTCCCGCAGCCCAGGAGGCGAGCGCCTGATGGTCCTGCCCTCCACGCACGACGTGGCCCTCGCCGCCGAACGCCGCACCGCCGCCCGTCTGTTGCTGGCCCACCCCCTGGTCACCAGCGACGGCCCGTACAGCGACACCTTCCCGCTGATCCGGCGCCACGCCGACTGGCTCGCCCAGCGCTTCCAGCAGGTGTTCGGCTACCGGCTCCTCGTCGAGGCGTCGTACGCCCGCCTGTTCAAGGCGGGCCTCGGCCCCGGCTCGGGTCACCGCCTGGAGCGGCCGTCGACCGGGACGCCGTTCACTCCACGGACGTACGCCTACCTGACCCTCGCTCTCTCGGTCCTCGTCACCGCCCCGGAACAGATCCTGCTCTCCCAGCTCGTCGCCGACCTGAGGGCCGCGGCCGTGGACGCCGGGATCGAGATCAGCGACACCGGACGTCAGGCGGAGCGCCGCACCCTCGCCGCCGCGCTGCGGCAGCTCGTCGACTGGGGTGTCCTGGCGGAGACCGAGGGCCACGTCTCGGCCGTCGCCGAGGAGCGGGGCGGCGAGGCGCTGCTGTCCGTGGACCGCGACATCGCCCGCGCGGTCGTCGCCGGTCCGCTGGCCCAGAGCCGCGACGGCGCGGATCTCGTACGCCGCGCCGCCGACCCCGGCTTCGGCGGGCCGCGTACGTACGTCCGCAGGCGCCTCGTCGAGACCCCCGTCGTCCACCTCGACGACCTCACCGGCGCCGAGCGCGAATGGCTGCGGACCCGGCAGCGCCGCGAGTCCCAGGCCTTCTCCGAACTGCTGGGCCTGGAGGCCGAGATCCGCGCCGAGGGCATCGCCCTGGTCGACCCGGACGGTGACCTCACCGATCTGCACCTGCCCGGCACCGGCACCGTCGCGCAGGCGGCGCTGCTGTTGGCGGGACGGCTGGTCGACCGGCTGCGTCCGGAGGACGCGGGCCACCCCGCGGCCGGCGGGCGGCTCGTCATCGGCGTACCCGTCCCGGACGGGCTGCTGCCGGAACTGCTGGACGAGCTGATCGAGGAGTACGGCCGGCGCGGCAACTGGCGGCGCGGCCTTCTGGAGGACCGGGAGGGACTGCTCGCCGCCGTCCTGGACTTCCTGGTCCGCATGCGGCTGGTGGCGCCCGCCGGCCCGGTGCGCGCCGACGGGCACGGCCTGCCCGAGGGGTACGAGGACGCCGCGCCCGACGGCCGGTCCGTCACGGACGTCTCGGGCGCCCGAGGGCAGGACCGCACGGACCGCACGGGCGGTGCCGGAGGCTGGGTGCTGCTCGCCGGGGCGGCCCGGTTCGCCACCACGGTGGCCGTCACGTCCCGTACCGAACTGTCCGCCGTGGACAACGCCGAAGCGTCCGCAGCGGACGACGCCGATCCGTCCGCAGCGGACCACACCGAACCCTCCACAGCGGACACCGCCGACCACGTCACCCAGGAGCCGCCCCGGTGAACCGCCCCCCGTCCCCGCACCGTTACCGCCTGCACCGCGCCGGTATCCGGAACGTCTGGCAGTACGACGAGCAGGAGTTCTCCTTCGGCGACGGACGTCTGCTGCTGCGCGGCAAGAACGGTGCGGGCAAGTCCAAGGCCCTGGAGATGCTGCTGCCGTACCTCCTCGACGGGGACGCCCGCGCCCTGGACGCCACCGGCACCGGCAGGACCACGCTCCTGTGGCTGATGCTCGACGGCTTCGAGCAGACCAACCGGCTGGGTTACCTGTGGGTGGAGTTCGCGCGCACGGACGAGTCGGGGGACGAGCACCACCTCACCCTCGGCGCGGCCATCCGCGCCTCCCAGTCGACCAGGACGGCCAAGCCGGTCTTCTTCGTCACCGCGCTGCGGGTGGGCGAGGACCTGCACCTGGCCCCCGCCGGGCAGCCGCTCCCCGTCGACCAGCTCAAGTCGCTCGTCGGCGCGGAGAACGTCACCGACCGTGCCGTGGAGCACCGGGCCCGGGTCGCCCGCCATCTGTTCGGCCTGACCGACCCGGCGCGCTACCGCAACCTGCTCCACCTGCTGCACCGCCTGCGCCGCCCCACCATCGGCGACCGCATCGACTCCGGCGGACTGGTCTCCGTCCTCGCGGAGACGCTGCCGGCGTTGGACGACGAGATCGTGGACAACGTGGCCCGCAACCTCGACGACCTCGACGCCGTACGGACCGACCTCGGGCGCCTGGAGCGGACAGACGAGGCGCTCGGGACCTTCCTCACCGGATACCGCGGCTACCTGCACGGCGCGCTGCGCCGCCGGACCGACCAGGTGAGCGGCGAACTGGAACGGCTGGCGGAGCACCGACGAGCGGCGGGCGAGGCGGCGAAGAGAGCGGCGGAGCTCCTCAGGGGCGAGGAGGAACTCGCCGCTCGTCTGGAGGTCCTTAAGGCCGAGTCGGAAGCAGCGGAGACGGACCTCGCTGCCCTGCACGACAGTGCCGCATACCGCGGCCTGCGGGAACTGGCCGAGAAGCGCGCCACCGTGACCGCCCTGCACAGCGCCGCGGCGACCGCCTTCAAAGCCCTGCGCCAGGCCCACAGCAGCCAGGAGGAGGCCGGACGGCGTCTCACCGACGAAGCCGAACGACTCGGCGACGACCTGGCCGAACTCCGTACGGCCCACGGCGAGTTGCTGCGGGAGGCGGAGCGGTCGGGGCTCGACCCCGCGCACGTGGGAGAGCCCGCGGAGGTCCCCTTCACCTCGGTGACGGCCGCGGCGGCGGCCGAACTGACCGCCCCGGAAGGCGACTTCCACCTCGTCCGTCACAGCGAGGTGCTGACCGTCGACACGGACGTCTGCACCGGGGCCCTGCACGCCTGGGACGCCCAACTGGACGCCGCCGGACCGGTGATCAGGAACCGCACCCGAGCCGTGACCGAACTGGCCGCGCTCATGGACACGTCACGCCAGGCCCAGCGCGAGGCCCAGGAGGCCGACGCCGCCCGTGAGCGCCTGGAGGAGCAGACGGACGAGGCGCGCTCGCGGGCCGGACGCCGCCGGGACGAAACGGCACGCGAGGGCGAGGCCTACGCGGAAGTCGTCCGCATCTGGACGGAGCGACTGCGCAGCCTCACCGGAGTGCCCCTCGACGCCGTACACGCCCTGACCGCCCACGACCCGGCGGAGGGCCCGCTGCCCTCCCACGTCCCCGACGAGGTGGCCGAGGCCGCCCGTCAGGCCGTCGACCCGTGGCTCGCGGAACTGGGCGGACAGCGCGACGCACGCGCCGTGGAGATCCACGAACTGTCCGCCGAGCAGGACCGGTTGGAGCGCGAACGGAACGACTGGGAACGCCGCAGCGACCCCTCGCCCGCGCCCCCGCCCCACCGTTCGGCGCCCCGTACGGCCGGTACCGGCGCACCCCTGTACCGTCTCGTGGACTTCGCCGAGGGCGTGCGGCCGACGGACCGGGTGGGCCTGGAAGCCGCACTCGAAGCGAGCGGCCTGCTGGACGCCTGGGTGTGCGCCGACGGCACCGTCCTGGACGCGTCCGCGAGGGACACCCTCCTCGCCCCCGGCGCACCGCCTGCCGGAGACGCGCTCGCAGGGCACACGCCTGCCGGTCACACGCTTGCCGAGGTGCTGCGCCCGGTCGCGGCACCGGACAGCGGGGTGACGGCCGAGCAGGTCGAGAGCGTCCTGCGGGCGGTGGCCCTGGTGACGGAGGACGCTGTTGGTACCTCGGGGGTCATTGGTACCTCGGAGGTGACGGACACGACGACGGACTCGGCGATCGGCACCGACGGCTACTGGAAGCTGGGCGTCGCCCGCGGCCGTCACACCAAGCAGACCGCCGAGTACGTCGGCGCGGAAGTACGCGCCGGGACACGACGCCGGGCTCTCGCCGAACTCGAACGGCAACTCACGGACGTGCGGGAGAAGCTGGCCGAGCAGGAGACGAGGCTGCGGATGCTGACGGAGCACCGCACCCAGGTGGCCGACGTCCTGAGCCACCCGCCCGCGGCACGCGGCCTGACCGACGCATGGGCCCGCGCGGACGAAGCCGAACGCACGGCACAGGCGCTGGCAGGCAAGGCCTCCACGGCCGCCCGCGAGGCGGAGCGGGCGCGCGCCCGCGCGGTCGCCGCCCGGCGTGAGGCCGAGGCGACCGCGAGCGCGAACGACCTCCCGGCCGACCCGGCCGCACTCGACTCCGTACGCATCGCCCTGGACCGCCTCGGCACGGGCGCAGAACGCCTCCGGCGACGGCTACGCGCGGTCACTTTCTCCGCCGACGCCCATCGTCAGGGGCGCGAAGGCTACGAGCGCGCCCTGGCGTCCCGCCGGGAAGCGGAGTCCGACTACGCCGAGCCGCTCGCCCGCCTGGACGCCGCCCGCCGCACGGTCCGTGGCCTGGAGGAGGCCCTGGGAGCGTCGGAACAGGAGATCCTCGCCCGCGAGGCCGAGGCGAAACGCCGCCTGGAGGCGGTGCGGCGCCAACTTCCCGGCATCCAGCGGGACGTGAGCGCCGCACACGACGAACGCGTGCGCGCGGAGGAGGACGAGAGGGTACGGCGCGAGGCGCTGGCGACGCAGGAGGACGCGGCGGTCGCGAGCGGCAGGCGCCTGCGTGCGGCGCTGTCGTTGCCGGGCGTGACGAGGGGCGCCGGCCTCGACGTACCGACGGAGGGTGAGGCGGGAGAGGCCGTCAGAGCGGCGGGAGAGACGGGAGAGACGGGAGAGACTGGGGAGGCACGTGAGGCAGCACGCGAGGCAGCACGCGAGGCGAAAGAGGCCTCGCTGCGGAGGCTGGTGGAGGCAGTACGGAGCCGCCTCGACGCGGCGCGACGCGACATCTCGGACACCACCCTCCTCAACCGTCACACGGACCTGCGCGACCAGCTCTCCGGCGGCTACGACGCCACGCTCGAAGAACACGACGGCATCAAGGTCTGCCGCCTCGTCGACGACCACGGCCCGCACGACATCGCCGTGGTGGGCGAACGCATCGCCGCCCAGGCGGCAGAGGCCCGCGAACGGCTGACGGAACGCGAGCGCGAGGTGTTCCAGCGATTCCTGACAGGGGAGCTGGGCGACCATCTGTCCTCCCAGGTCCTGGCCGCAGGCGCACTGGTGGCCGCGCTGAACGCCACCCTGTCCACGGTCCGTACGTCACACGGCCTGGGCGTCACGCTCGACTGGAAGCTGGCCGACGGCGTGGAGGCGGACGTCCAGGCGGCCGTCGACCTCCTGCGCAGCCCCTCGGGCCTGCGCACCCGCGAGCAGTCCGAGCGGCTCCGTGACGTACTCCAGCGTCGTATCGAGGAGGCCCGCCGCGCCGACCCGGGCGCGGGATACGCGGCCCACCTGCGCACAGCCCTCGACTACCGCGACTGGTTCACCTTCACCCCTTGGGTCGTGAACGACGCCGCCCCGGGCAGCCGCCGCAAACTCTCCGGCCGCACCGGCCTCAGCCAGGGCGAGCAACGCGTCCTGTCGTACCTGGTCCTCTTCGCCGCCGCGGCCGCCCACTTCACGAGCCTCGCGGAAGCGGCCCCGCACGCACCCCGGCTGATCCTGCTGGACGACGCCTTCGCCAAGGTCGACGAGCCCACCCACGCCCGTCTCGGCCGCATCCTGGTCGATCTGGACCTGGACTTCGTCCTCACCAGCGAGCGCCTGATCGGCAACTGGCCCGACGTACCGTCCCTGCACATCTACGAGTGCCTGCGCGACCCGCACGTACGGGGCGTGGCGACCCTCCACTACACATGGAACGGACGACAGAGGCGCCTGATGTCGGTATGACGGAACAGGAACCACAGGAACCACAACCACAGGAACCACAGGAACCAGCTGCCGAGAGTCTGGCGTTCCTCAACCGCCCGGGTCTCACCCGCCTCTGGGCGGTCGTACGAGCACGCCTGGAACGCAACGGCCTGGAGCCGACCGGCACGGTAAGGCTCCAGAGCCTGGACGCGCGGGAGCGCGAGGCGCTGTCCCTCCTCCTCGGGAAACCGCTCACCACCCCCGCCGTGACGATCCGTCTGCCGGACCTGGACGCCCGCCTGCGCGCCAGCGCGGTCGGCCGCGGCCTGACCGCGACGCTGGCGGAACTGGGCCCTCCCCTGACCGACCGCCGTGCCGCCCGCGACGCGGCGGCGGCCGAACGCACCCGCCTGTGGACCACGGCGGAGACGACGATGGCCGCCACTCCCCTCAACGACCACCCCTGGGTCGGCCGATGGCTGGAGGAGCTACGGCGGAGCGGCACACTCACCCGCCGGCCGTCCACCACCGCGCACACCACCGTCACTCAGGCCATCCAGACCCTCGCGATCCTCTTCCCTGGCGTGAGACCCGAACCCACACCCGCCACCTGGGGCCGAGGCGAACTCGCCACACGCACCACGGGCTCGGCCCACGGCCTGGACGACGGCACCCTCCTGGCCCGCCTGGTCCTGCGCGGCATAGCGCTGGCCCAGGGCGTCGAGTTCCCGACCGACGCTCCGGGCCGCCGTGCCCTGTGGCGCCGGGCCTCGGTCACGCCGGACGAGGTCTCCAGCACGGTCCTGACCTACGGCCTGCGCCCCACGGGCGGCACCTGGCAGGAGACAGCCCTGCGCGAGCGCGCCGACCACCACCTGGAGACGCACCTGACCCTGCGCGAACTACGCACCCTGCACTTGGAGTTGCCCCCAGGCACCCGCATCCACGTCTGCGAGAACCCGCGAGTCGTCGAAGCCGCCGCGGAGGCCGCCCGCACCGCACCCTTGATCTGCACCTCGGGCAGCGCGACGACGGTCGCCCTCACCCTCCTCGACACGCTGGCCGCGACCGACTGCGCCTTCGTCTACCACGGCGACTTCGACTGGCCCGGCATCGCTCTGGCCAACCGCGTCATGGGGCGCTACGGAGCGCAGCCGTGGCGCATGACGGCGGGCGACTACGAGTACCTCGCGACCCGCGCGGAACTACAGGGCACACCACCGCTTCCGCTCAGCGGCACACCGGTCGAGGCGACGTGGGACGCGGAACTGGCCCCGGCCATGACGTCCCTGGGCATCGCCCTGCACGAGGAGGCGGCGCTGGACCTCCTCCTGGACGACCTCGGGTAATTGGACGAGGAACCCCTACTTCCCGGTGACGGACTCCAACAGCCCCGGAAGATCCGCGAACGAGTCCAGCACATGGTCCGGTTCCGCGCTCGCGGCCCGGTGGGTCTCCGGCTGGTACTTGCCCGTCCTGACGAGGACGCCGGTGATGCCCGTGCGCTGGGCCGCCAGCACGTCGGACTCGATGTCGTCGCCGATCATCAGCGCCTGGCCGGCCTCGGCGCCGAGGTGGGACAGGGCGGCTTCGAAGAACGCGGGGGCGGGCTTGCCCGTGATCTCCGCCTCTGTGCGGGCGGCCTTCTCCAGGCCCGTCAGGAAGGCGCCCGTGTCCAGTTGCAGGCCCTGGTCAGTGCGCCAGTAGAGGTTGTGGTGCATGGCCACGAGCTTCGCGCCCCGCTGGAGGTGACCGAAGGCGCGGTTCAGTGCGGCGTAGTCGAACTCGGGGCCCGCGCCGCCCACCACGACCACGTTCGGCACGGTCTCGGTGTCGTCGGCGTCGACGAGGTCCACATCCGTGAGGTCCTCACGGATGTCACCGCTGTTCAGGAGGGAGCACCGCGCGCCGGGGAAGTGCTCCGCCAGGTACGCGGCCGTCGCCGCCGGTGCCGTGAGAATGTCCTCCGCCGCCACCGGGAAGCCCGCCCCGGCCAGGGTGTCGGCGATGGACGCACGGGTGCGCGACGTGGTGTTGGTGAGCAGGATGACTTTCAGGCCACGGGACCGCAGGTGTCGCAGCGCCTCCACCGCACCCGGCAGCGGCTTCCACGAGACCGTGAGGACGCCGTCGATGTCGATCAGGACCGCGTGGACCGAACGGACCGAACGGACCGAACGGGCTGGACCAGCCGAGCGTGCCGACTCCTTCTCCATGCGCGGACGATAACCGCTTGCCTACGTCTGCCGGAGTACCTCGCGTGCCGCGGCGGCGAAGGATATGACGGACTGCCAGAACGGATCGCGACAGGCCTCGAACCGGTCGGCCGCGGAAGGATCGCCCTCGATCATGGCTTCCAGCGCGCGGTACGGCGGGGTCGTCGCGTGGCGAAGGGTGTCGGCCGCGTAGGCGACCGTCTCCGGGCCCTCAAGGGACACGATCCACACGCAGTGCCGGAGCTTGCCGTACTCGTCCCGTTGGCGCTCGCGCAGCTCCACCAGGCGGGCCCGGTCCGCCTCGGTGCCGTCGGTATGCGCGTGGGTCACCTTCCAGTACAGGTCGCCCATGCGCTGCGCCTGCTCGATGAGGTTCGCGTATGCCGTGCGCCGTGCCTCCCGCCGCCGCTCCTCGCGCTGGGCCGTCGTCACGGTGTCGGCCTGGATACGGGCCGCGCGCGTGGTGCCCCAGCTCGTGACCCAGCTGGCGAGCACGGCGGTGCCGGCGGTGAGGGAGGCGATCCAGAGGGCGTTGTCGGACATGGCGATCATCATCATGCATCGCGCATCGTTCACCACCCCGAGGGATCGCTCGCCGCCCCGAGGGATCGCTCACCGCCCCTCGGGAGAGCCCAGCGAACGTTCCGTGACGGCCGCCAAGTGGGCCGTGAACACCTCGCGGGCCTCGGGAGTGAGCGTACGCAGGGCCACCAGAGCCGTGATGATCACGTCGCAGAGCTCCGCCCGCACATCGTCCCAGGTGTGGGTCGTTCCTTTGCGAGGGTTCTGGCCGGTCGCGCCGATGACCGCCTGGGCGACCTCGCCGACCTCCTCCGAGAGCTTCAGCATCCGTAGCAGCAGGGCCTCTTGGCCGTCGTGACGGCGGTTCTCGTCCAGCCAGGTCTGGAGGAGGGCGATGGACTCCCAGAGGTCGGGCTCGCGGGTGTCCGGTTCGAGAGGATTACTCATGGGCGCAGACTGCCACGGGTCACGCACGGCCGGCAGACGCGCCCCCCCAGCCGCTCCTCACTCCTCGAACAGCGGTTCCTGCTCGCTCTCGCCCTCGCTGTCCTTCTCCTTGCGTACCCGCCTGTTCCGTGTCCCCACGACCAGCGCCGCCATCGCCGCCGTGGTGGCCAGCGCCGTCGGGACCATCCAGTCGCGGTCGAAGACGTGCCCGAACACGTGGTCAAGGGAGAGCCGGCCCGGTCCCGCGATCGCGAGCCCGGCGGCGACCAGGCCGAGGGTCGCCGGGTACTCGTAGCCGCCCTGCTGGCTGAAGAACCCGTTGGGCTTGAGCACCGCGGCGGCGCCCGTCATCCCGCCGGCGGCGGCCGCGCCGGCCGCGGGCGTCGCGAGGCCCAGCGCGAGCAGCGTGCCGCCGCCCGCCTCGGCGAGCCCCGCTGCCGTCGCGCTCGCCCTGCCCGGCGTGTACCCGACGGACTCCATGAACGCGCCCGTGCCTCCGATGCCGCCACCGCCGAACCAGCCGAAGAGCTTCTGCGCGCCGTGCGCGGCGAGCACGCCGCCCGTGCCCAGCCGGAGCAGCAGCAGTCCCAGGTCGCGTCGGTCGAAAGTGGTCACGTTGTGCATGGCGTGCCTGTTGTGCGTGGTGTGCGCTTTGGTCATCTTGGTCACCTGTTCTCCGGCGTCCCCTCCCGCGTCTCGTCTCCACCGTCGCACCGATGACCCTCCCCGGCCGTTCCGCGCGGCCGATCGGGTGTCGCCACGCCTACAGGCCTCCCGTACGGACCTCCCGGGTGGTGGGACCCCGGCTCCGCTGTGAGGCTGGCGGGCATGACGATTCAGGTAGCCAGGCTCAAGGACCCCACGGTCCGTGCCTTCGTCAGCGCCGTGAACGCGCATGACCGCGACGCCTTCCAGGCGCTCCTCGCCCCGGGCGCGACCATGTCCGACGACGGCTCCGACCGGGACCTCGACGACTGGACGGAACAGGAGATCTTCTCCACCCACGGCCACATGGACGTCGACAACGAGTCCAGGGGTGGCCTCGCCCTCATCGCCCGCTACAGCAACGACACCTGGGGCGAGATGCGCACGAGGTGGAGCTTCACCGTGGGCGACGACGGCAGGATCACCCGCTTCGAGACGGGTCAGGCCTGAACTCGCCGTCCGGAATCGAGCCTTGCGTTCGAGTGCACATCAACTCCTACCGTCCTCAGGCATGGAGAGCATCGAGCACAAGGCGACACGCACCCTCGGACGCAGCGGCATCCAGGTCAGCGCCCTCGGCTTCGGCTGCTGGGCCATCGGCGGGGAGTGGTGGTCCCCCGACGGGCAGCCCCTGGGCTGGGGCAAGGTCGACGACGAGGAGTCCGTAAGGGCGATCCGGCGCGCCCTCGACCTGGGCGTCACCTTCTTCGACACCGCCGACGCCTACGGAACAGGGCACAGCGAGAGGCTGCTCGGCAGGGCTCTCGGCAAGCGCCGGGACGACGTCGTCATCGCCACCAAGTGGGGCAACGTCTTCGACGAGGGCACCCGGACCCGCGTTGGACAGGACGATTCGCCGGCCCACGCTCGCCGGGCGCTGACCGCCTCCCTCGAACGCCTCGGCACCGACCACATCGACCTCTACCAGCTCCACATCAGCGACTGCGACCCCGAGCGCGCCGCTCAACTGCGGGACCTGTGCGAGGAGTTCGTCCGCGAGGGACTCGTCCGTGCGTACGCCTGGAGCACCGACGACCCGGAGCGGGCGGCCGTGTTCGCCGAGGGCCCGCACTGCACGGCCGTGCAGCACGCGATGAACCTGATGCAGGACGCTCCCGAACTCGTCGCGCTCTGTGAGGAGTTGAACCTAGCCAGCATCAACCGCAGCCCGCTCGCCATGGGGCTGCTGACGGGCAAGCACACCGCGGGCACACCGCTGGAGGCCGGGGACATCCGCAGTGCGCCGCCCGCCTGGCTGCCCGGGTTCACCGAGGGCACGGGCGCCGACGCGGACTGGCTGCGGCGCGTCGAGTCGCTGCGGGACATCCTCACCAGCGAGGGCCGTACGCTCACGCAGGGCGCGCTCGCCTGGCTGTGGGCCCGCAGCCCCCTCACCGTCCCGATCCCCGGCTTCCGCTCGGTCGCCCAGGCCGAGGAGAACGCGGGCGCCCTCGCGAAAGGGCCGCTGACCGCCGAGCAGATGGCGGAGGTGGAGCAGGCGCTCGGCCGCTGAGCGACCCGGTCGACAGCGCGAATGTCGACAGCAAGAGTGTGAGGTCCTGCTCACTCCACAGCCCTCCGAGCAGGGCCACACGCTACATCCCGGGCGCCCTTGTCGGGGCTGGCCGTTGGTCCGTTGGCCCGTCGGCCGACGTCACCTGCCTTTTCTTTTCCGTGCCCCGGTCATGGCCGTCCCTTTACCTCACCTTTGTCGGTGGCCGTAGATCGCCTTGTACGGTTCCCCGAATGCGCGCATCCTCAACGCATCCCCCGAGTACCACCGGCCCGCGTACCGCTCAGGTGTCCCGCCGTGCTGCCCTCGGCCTCGGCCTCGCCGCGGCCCTGCCCCTGGTGGCGGCCGCGCCCGCCTCGGCCGCCACCGCGACCGGAACAGCGGGAACAGCCGGAACGGCCGGAACAGTCGTCGGCGGAGAACGGCTGGCCCGTGACGGCGTCCAGGTGAGCGGTGCCTCCAGGCCGCCCGCCGTCACGGCCCGTGCCTGGCTGGTGGCCGACGGGAAGACCGGCGAGGTGCTCGCCTCCTATCGTGCGCACCGGCGGCTGGCGCCCGCCTCCACGCTGAAGATGCTCTTCGCGGACACCGTGCTGACCAGGTTCGAGCGGACCGCGAAGCACAAGGTGACCGCCGCCGACCTCGCCGACATCCCGGCGGGCTCCAGCCTCGTCGGCATCCAGGCCGGCATCACGTACACCGTCGAGCAGTTGTGGCAGGGCGTGTTCCTCCGCTCGGGCAACGACGCGGTGCACGTGCTGAGCCATATGAACGGCGGTGTCGCGAGGACGGTCGCCCAGATGCAGGACAGGGCCAAGGACCTCCAGGCCCTGGACACACACGTGGTCAGCCCGGACGGCTTCGACCACCCGGGGCAGCTCTCCTCGGCGTACGACCTGACGCTGTTCGCCCGCCACGGGCTGCGGAACGCCGACTTCCGTTCGTACTGCTCCACGAAGACGGCCGACTTCCCGGCGGGCGGCGGGAAGACCTTCCAGATCCAGAACACCGATCGCCTGCTGACGGGCGCATGGGGGATGCCCGTGTACGACGGCGTGATCGGCGTCAAGAACGGTTACACCAGCGACGCGGGCAACACCTTCACCGGCGCCGCCACCCGCGACGGCCGCACCCTCCTCGTCACCGTCCTGAATCCCCGGCTCGCCGGGAACGGCGTGTACGAGGAGGCGGCCGCGTTGCTCGACTGGGGGTTCCGGGCGGCCGGGCGCGCCGAGCCCGTCGGCACGCTGGTCGTGCCGGTCAGCGAGGGCGGGGCGCCGGATGGGTCCACGAACGCGCCCGCACGGAAGGCGGGCAAGGCTGCGGCGGCCGGCGCCGCGGCCGGTCCCTCGCCGTGGAGGCTGGCGGAGGGGGCAGCGGGAACGGCCGCCCTGCTGGGCGCCGGGGTGTACGCACTGCGCAACCGCAGGCGCGGGGAAGCGAGCCGGGCGAGCGGCGGCCGACACCGGCGCTGAACCGCGGCCCGGCCGCCTCCGCCCCCGTCTACCGCCTCCGCCCCCGTCTGCGGC
>NZ_VMNX01000011.1 GCF_009377235.1 Streptomyces acidicola | reverse complement strand
CTTTGAGGTCGCCGACTCCGTCGCCGTTGCTGTCCTGGAAGGAGCGGACAAGGACCTCGTAGAAGACGGCGCGTTTGAACCACTCAGGGTCCCGGTCCTTGGCGGGCGTGTCCTCGAAAGTGTCCGGGACTGGCTTGTTCACGGTCATGGAGCTCCTGACCCTCCGCTCTGCGCCGATGACGACCGCCGCACATGGAAGACGTGTGCGGGTGCCCGGCCGGGTTCGAGGCGCACGTAGTTGTTTCTGCCCCAGTGATGGATCTCGCCGGTGAGCTCGTCGTGGACCAGCACGGACTCGTACCGGTCCAGGCCGAGTTGCGGCATGTCCAACGAGACCGTGGCTTCCTGGGTGTGGTGGGGGTCGAGGTTGGCGACCACCAGGACCGTGTCCGAGCCGGTGCGTTTGCTGTACGCGATCAGGGCGTCGTTGTCGGTGTGGTGGAAGCGCAGGTTCCTGAGCCGGCGCAGGGCGGGGTGGCGTCGCCTGATGCGGTTCAGGGAGGTGATGAGGGGCGCGATGCTGCGTCCCTCGCGTTCGGCGGTTTCCCAGTCGCGGGGCCTGAGTTGGTATTTCTCGGAGTCGAGGTATTCCTCGCTGCCCCGGCGCAGGGGGGTGTTCTCGCACAGTTCGTAGCCGCTGTAGACGCCCCAGGCCGGTGACAGCGTCGCGGCCAGTACGGCGCGTACCTCGAAGGCGGGGCGGCCGCCCTGCTGGAGGTAGGCGTGGAGGATGTCGGGGGTGTTGACGAAGAAGTTCGGCCGCATGTAAGAGGCCGCGTCCCCGGACAGCTCGGTGAGGTACTCGGTCAGTTCCTGCTTGGTGTTGCGCCAGGTGAAGTAGGTGTAGGACTGCTGGAAGCCGGTCTGGGCGAGGGTGTGCATCATCGCGGGGCGGGTGAACGCCTCGGCCAGGAAGACCACGTCGGGGTCGGTGCGGTTGACGTCGGCGATGACGCGTTCCCAGAAGACGACCGGTTTGGTGTGAGGGTTGTCCACACGGAAGATCCGCACACCGTGGGCCATCCAGTGCCGCAGGACGCGCACCGTCTCGGTGACCAGGCCGTCCATGTCGGCGTCGAAGGCGATGGGGTAGATGTCCTGGTACTTCTTCGGCGGGTTCTCGGCGTGGGCGATGGTGCCGTCGGGGCGGTGGTGGAACCACTCGGGGTGCTTGTCCACCCAGGGATGGTCCGGAGAGCACTGCAGGGCGAAGTCCAGCGCGGTCTCCATCCCCAGCGACCGGGCCTCGGCCACGAAGTCGTCGAAGTCGTCGAGGGTGCCCAGGGCGGGGTGGACGGCGTCATGGCCGCCCTCGGGGGAGCCGATGGCCCACGGCACGCCGACATCGCCGGGTTCGGGGGAGAGGGTGTTGTTGCGGCCCTTGCGGAAGGTACGCCCGATGGGGTGGACCGGGGGCAGGTAGACGACGTCGAAGCCCATGGCGGCGATCGCGGGCAGCCGGCGGGCGGCGGTACGGAACGTGCCGTGGGGGCACTCGGGCGTGCCCTCGGAGCGCGGGAAGAACTCGTACCACGACCCGTACAGCGCGCGTTCCCGCTCCACCAGCAGCGTCAACTCCTCCGAAGCGGTGACCAGTTCCCGCAACGGATGCCGCGCGAGGACCTCATCGACCTCGGGCGTCAACGCGCCCGCGAGACGCACAGCCGCCTGACGCGTCTCGTCCCGCAGAACGTCCACGGCGGTCAGGACCGCGTCACGTGCCGCGCCCTTCGGTACTCGGGCGGCGGCTCGCTCGTAGAGCTCGGCGCCTTCTTCGAGCACCAGGCCGGTGTCGATGCCGGCCGGAATCTTGATGTCCGCGGTTCGGCGCCAGGTGGTCACCGGGTCGCTCCAGGCCTCCACGCGGTACGTCCACAGACCGGCCTCACGCGGCGTGACATCCGCGCCCCAGCGATCGGTGCCGGGCTCCAGCTCACGCATCGGCGTCCACGGGCCCGTACGGCCGTTCGGGTCCTTCAGGACGACATTGGCGGCGACGGCGTCATGGCCCTCACGGAACACCGTCGCCGAGACCTGGAAGGTCTCGCCCTCGACGGCCTTCGCCGGGCGTCTGCCGCACTCGACGGCCGGCCGGACATCCCGTACCGGGATGCGGCCGATGGCCGGAGTCGACCTCATGCGTTTCACCTCCGCCGTGTTCGAGCCGGGCTCTGAGCCGAAAGCTGTGCCCGACGGTTCCTACCTCCCTGATGTGCTGCCTCCTGGCCGGGAACGGCGGCCGGGAGGAGGGCCGCGTCTGCCCACGTGCCGCTGCTGCGACTGGCCGTTCTCCCGCAGATACGCGACCAGGTTGGACCGCAGATAGAGCTCGGCGGCATCAACGGCCTCCCGGGCGCAGCGCTTGCCCATCAGGACGCACAAGGTGTAGCCCGCGTCCTCGAAACTCGCCCTCGCCGTCCGGTCGGTCGGGGCCGCGAGCATCACGCGTTCCCACGCCCGGTACCGCTCCAGGTGCCGGGCGACCTCGGCTTTGGCGGGCAGCAGCATGGCGCCGGTCACCTTTCCACGCTCTCGACGGGCACGGTCTCCCGGATGACCGGGCCGAGGCCGTGCAGGCAGGGGTGCCGACCCGTCACATGGGCCGAGACCTTCACTCATGGTGCACGGTTGACGACTCAGCGTCTTGTTGGAGCTTCAACTACCTCATCCGTCGCTCGTGTTGCACGAATGGCGTAGCACTCCCACTCTGGAGTAACTCAGAAGCGATCGGCGCTCACGCCCCGTGTCGGGGTTCGGTCCGCAAGGACGAGGACGGGCGAGAGCTGCGCAGGTGAGGAGCCAACGACGATGAAGACCGCAGTGCCCTGCTACTACCACCTCGACGTGGAAGTGAGCCCGGAACGGGTCGGACAGGTGAGGCGCATCATGGCCGCCCACCTCCGGTACTGGGATCTGGAAACCCTCGTCGAGCCCGTCTGCCAGGGCGCGGAGCTGCTGCTGCGCGCCATCGACGAGCACGCCACGGACAAGAACACGTCGATCGAGATGTGGTGGAACCGCCAGTACGTCATCACCGCCTTCGGCCAGAACGACCGGGAGCTGTGGCCCGACCAGGACCTGCGGGCGTGCCTGGTGGGCATCGCCGCGCTGAGCGACGGCTGGGGCTGCTGCGCCACAGCCGCCGGCAGCAAGGTCATCTGGTTCTCGCAACGGGCCCGCGCCGGCGAACGGGCGCCGCTGGTCCCGACGGCACCCACCCCGACGGAGCGCGAGGCCCTCCGGGTGCCCCGCGAGATGCCGGTCCCCGTGCTCGTCGGCCCGGAGGGCGAGGTGCCGGTTCCGGCCCTGACCGGCCACGAGGGTGCTGTGCCGGACGAGTGGGACGAGGCGCGGTGACCGTGCGACCAGGCCGGAAAGGGGTGCCCGTCTGGAGCGGACACCCCTACCCGCTGGGCGCCGCCTTCGACGGTGCGGGCACCAACTTCGCCCTGTTCAGTGAGGTCGCCGAAGGGGTCGACCTCGTCCTCGTCGGCGACGACGGCACCTCCCGTTCCGTCCCGGTCACCGAAGCCGACGGTTTCGTGTGGCACTGCTACCTGCCCGGCGTCGGACCCGGGCAACGCTACGGCTACCGGGTGCACGGCCCCTGGCACCCGTCCGCGGGCCACCGCTGCAATCCGGCGAAACTGCTCCTCGACCCTTACGCCACAGCGGTGGACGGGCAGGTCGACGACCACCCCTCGCTCTACGAACGCGCCCCGGCCGGACCCGCCCCCGGCGACAGCGCCGGGCACACCATGCTGGGTGTGGTGACCGACCCGTCCTTCGACTGGGGCGACGACCGGCCTCCCCGGCGGAGTTACGCCGAAACGGTGATTTACGAGGCCCATGTCCGGGGCCTGACCCGCACGCATCCGGAGGTCCCCGCCGAACTCCGCGGGACCTACGCGGGCCTCGCGCATCCCGCGATCCTCGACCACCTGACCTCACTGGGCGTGACCGCGATCGAGCTGATGCCGGTGCACCAGTACGTCCAGGACGGCGTCCTGCAGGGCCGCGGCCTGTCGAACCACTGGGGCTACAACACGATCGGCTTCTTCGCCCCGCACAACGCCTACGCGGCCCACGGCACCCGCGGCGAACAGGTCACCGAGTTCAAGTCCATGATCAGGACCCTGCACGCGGCCGGCCTCGAAGTGATCCTCGACGTGGTCTACAACCACACCGCCGAGGGCAACGAGAAGGGCCCCACCCTCTCCTTCCGCGGCATCGACAACGCCTCGTACTACCGCCTGGTGGACGGCGACTGGGCCCACTACTACGACACGACGGGCACCGGCAACAGCCTGCTCATGCGCCACCCGTACGTCCTCCAGCTGATCATGGACTCGCTGCGGTACTGGGTCACCGAGATGCACGTCGACGGCTTCCGCTTCGACCTCGCGGCGACCCTGGCCCGCCAGTTCCACGAGGTGGACCGGCTGTCGGCGTTCTTCGACCTGATCCAGCAGGACCCGGTGATCAGCAGGGTCAAGCTCATCGCCGAGCCCTGGGACGTGGGCGAGGGCGGCTATCAGGTGGGGAACTTCCCGCCCCTGTGGTCGGAGTGGAACGGCAAGTACCGTGACGCCGTACGGGACTTCTGGCGCGGCGAGGAGCACACGCTGGGCGAGTTCGCGTCCCGTCTGACCGGCTCGGCGGACCTGTATGAGCACAGCCGGCGCTGCCCGCGCGCCAGCATCAACTTCGTGACCGCGCACGACGGGTTCACCCTGCGTGACCTCGTCTCGTACAACGACAAGCACAACGAGGCCAACGGCGAGAACAACCGGGACGGCGAGAGCACCAACCGCTCCTGGAACTGCGGAGCCGAGGGCCCCACGAACAACCCCCGTGTCCTCACCCTGCGCGCCCGCCAGCAACGCAACTTCCTCGCCACCCTGTTCCTGTCCCAGGGCATCCCGATGCTCTCCCACGGCGACGAACTGGGCCGCACCCAGCGCGGCAACAACAACGCCTACTGCCAGGACAACGAGGTCTCCTGGATCGACTGGCGGCTGACCGGCGAACAGCGTGAGCTGGTCGACTTCACCCGCGGCCTCATCGCCCTGCGCGCAGCCCACCCCGTCCTGCGCCGCCGCCGCTTCTTCCACGGAGACACCGCCACCCATGTCGGCCGGCCGCTGCCCGACCTGGTGTGGCTGCTGCCGGACTCCCGCGAGATGACCGACGCGGACTGGCAGCGCTCCGACGCCCACTCCGTCGCCGTCTTCCTCAACGGCGACGCCATCGCGGAACGCGACCCGTACGGCCGGCGTGTGCTGGACGACTCCTTCCTGCTCCTGCTGAACGGCTACTGGGAGCCCATGACCTTCCGCCTGCCGGACGTCACGTACGGCGAACGCTGGACGACCCGGATCGACACCGCCGCCCCGCAGGGCACCCCGGACGAGACGGAACGCAAGGCGGACACGGAGATCCTCGTCGAGGCCCGGGGCCTGGTGCTGCTGTCCCGGCCGTCCAGGACTGTACGAGGACGGTGAGCAGCGCCACGACGGCGGGGGAGCGCCGAGGGGTGCCGGAGCGGGGCGGACCGTGGGCGGGCGGTCAGTCGTCCTGATCCATGTGCCCGGTCACCGTGAACTGGGCGCCGTCCGGGTCACGGAGAACGGCCTCGGCCTCGCTCTGCCGGAGTACGGTGCCGCCGTTCTTCTCCACCGCCTTCGCGCAGGCCGCCACGTCGGAGACCGCGAAGTGGACCTGCCAGTGGGGCCGGATCGTGGGGTCGGGCGCCGCCTCCAGCGCCCCGGAGCTGATCCGGGCCACGACCGTGCCCCGGCTGCGCAGCACGACCTCGTTGCCTTCGTAGTGGACCTCGCAGCAGCCCGGCCGTTCCGTGGCCCAGTCCAGGACCTGGCCGTAGAAGATCGCGGCGTCGAAGGCGTCCCGGGTGTGCAGCTTGATGAAGGCCGGAGCGACCCGGCGCCAGGCCTCCCAGTCGGTGAAGAGGTCGCCCTCCCAGATCCCGAAGGTGGCCCCGTCGCGGTCGGCCAGCAGAGCCGCCCGACCCGGCGGGAACGAGAGCGGCCCGACCGCCACGGTGCCCCCGCGCTCCCGCGCCCGGGACACGGCATCGTCCGCACTGGGCACGGCGAAGTACGGCGTCCAGGCGACAGCCACCTGCCACATCGTCGCCACCCCGGCGATTCCCGCGACCGGCGCCCCGTCCTGCAGCGCGATGCGGAACCGGTCCCCGAGCTTCGCCGTCCGCCACTCCCACCCGAGTACCGCGTGGTAGAAGTCCTCCGTGGCCTGCATGTCCCGGCTGGTCAGGCTCACCCAGCAGGGAGCTCCGAACACGGAATGGGAGGAGAGGGCGTCCGCTGCCCCGCTGGTACATGTCGTGTCGTGATTCATGGCAGTAGCGTCCTGGTCTCGTGGACCGGCCCACACCGGCAGGACACCAGTGTCCGGCCTGACTCGGTACCGGCGCCTGCCGAGTACCCCGGGAATGCCAACGAAACGGACGCTGGAGCGAGCCCGGCGTCAACCGGTCCGGACCAGTGTGCTCATCCGGGTGACGTCTGGTCGTGCGGGTGACAGGAGCCGGTGCGGTCCTCTGAACGGGTGACCGGCGACCCGGAACGTGAGCATCACGTGCATGCCCGGCTGCTTCGTCCATGGTCGCCGGATCGGTCTTCCGTGGTCGTGGGACCGGACCGGTCTAGTTCAGCAGATCCGCCAGGCGGCGCCAGGCAGCGCGGGGGAGGGCGTCGCGCGGCTGGTCGTCGACGACCTGGAGGGCCACGTGGTCGGCACCCGCCGCGTGGAGGGCGTCGATGCTCGCCCTCACACGGTCCTGGTCGCCCCAGGCGTACACGGCGTCGACGAGCCGGTCGCTTCCGCCGCCCGTGAAGTCGTCCTCGGTGAATCCGAGCCGCAGGAAGCTGTTGGTGTAGTTCGGCAGTCCCAGGTAGAGGGCGAGGTAGTCGCGGGCGATCGCACGGGCGCGGTCCGGGTCCGTCTCCAGGACCACCTTCAGTTCCGGCGCCAGCAGCGGGCCGTCCCCCAGGATCTCGCGGGCCTGCGCGGTGTGCTCGGGCGTGACCAGGTACGGGTGCGAACCGGCGGCCCGGTCGCGCGACAGCTTCAGCATCTTCGGCCCGAGCGCCGCCAGCACCCGCCGCCCGGCCGGAACACCGGCGGCGTCCAGCGCGTCCAGGTAACCCACCATGGAGGAGTAGGGGCGACGGTACTGGTCACTCAGTCGGGCGTGACTCACTCCGAGGCCGAGCAGGAAACGGCCGGGGTGGGCGGCCTCCAGATCGGCGAACTGCCGGGCGGAGTCGGCCGCCTCGTAGTCCCAGATGCTCTGGATGCCGGTGGCGACGGTCACCCGCTCGGTCGCCTCGACGAGCGGCACGGCGTGCCGCACCCCGGGGCTGCCGCCCAGCCACACGGCCCCGAAGCCGAGCTCCTCGATCTCGGCCACGGCCTCCGCGAGCTCACCACGCCGTGCGGGCTCCTCAGCCCGCAGCCCCATGCTCCAGATGCCGTACCGCCCGACGGCCTCCTTCGCCGCGCTGCCGTGATCCACAGCGGTGACGTTCCCGATCGATTCCGACATCGATTCCGATCCCTCCGCGCTCGATGCTGCGTCGTAACAACTGACCCAGCTGATCCATCTGATCCAGTCGTGCCAACCGGAGGATGCCTCAGGGTAGTCCCGGACCGGTGACCGTTTCCGAGGACGGCGTGTCGGACGCTCGATGGACGATCACCTGGGTGCGGGCTTCGCAGACGCCCGGCGCAGCCCCGGGGTGGTGGCTCCCACCATGGCGACAGCGCCGAGGCAGAGCAGGCCGCCGCTGATGAGGGCTGTTGTTCCCGTCGTGGCGTCCGCGACGAGGCCGCCGCGCAGGTTGCCGATGTCGGGGCCGGCCTGCCCGACGACCTGCTCAGCGGCGCTGACGCGTCCGAGCAGTTCGTTCGGCGTGTGCATCTGGACGATCGTGCTGCGGGACACCACGGAGACGGTGTCGGCGGCGCCGGCCAGCACGAGGAAGGCCAACCCCGTCCATGCATCCGGTGACATGCCGAACAGCGTGAGTGCCGCGCCCCATGCGGCGGAGCCGCCGAGCATGACCAGGCCGGGGCGGGGGAGCCGGGTGAAGGTTCCGGAGAGGAGGGAAGCGATGGTGCCGCCGACGGCTATGGCTGTGAGGTAGAGCCCGAGAGTCCGCGGATTGCCGCCGAACCGTTCCGAGTTGATGAGCGGGAACAGGCTGATCGGCATGGACAGCACCGTGGTGGCCAGGTCGGTGACCAGGGCTCCGCGGATGACGGGAGTCCTGACCAGGAAGGCCAGGCCGTCCAGGACTCCGCGGAGACCTGGACGGGCGGGCTCGCCTCCGGGCTTCATTCGTGGCAGACCGAACGCACCGTAGAACGCTGCGGCAAAGGTGACCGCGTCGATCACATAGCAGGTACCGACTCCCAGTCCACCCGTGATCAGCCCGCCCAGGGCGGGCCCCGCCAGCATGGCCCCCTGGAAGGCGATCCGCCGCAGGGCCAGTCCGGCAGCCAGCTGGTGCTCGGGCAGAAGGTGCGGGATGAAGGTACGGGACGCCGGGCCGCCGCCGGCGGTGAAGCAGGACTGAGCCGCCACCAGCAACAGCACTCCGCCGACCGGCACGTTTCCGAGGAAGCCCTGAAGCGCGAGCAGAAGCGAGCAGACGGCTTGCCCGCCGGTCGTGAACAGGTAGAACTTCCGCCGGTCGACCCGGTCGACGACCGATCCGGCGAAGAGGCCGAGCGTGACGAGCGGGATCGCCTGCGCCAGGCCCACCGCGCCGGTCCACGCGGTGCTCCCGGTCGTCTGCCAGATCTGGAACATCACGGCGACGGCCGTCATCTGGCTGCCGAGCCCCGAAAGGGTCTGACCGATCCACAGCCGCCGGAACGGCGGCGACGACCGCAGCGGGGTCACATCGAGCCATATGTGTCTCAGTGCCACGCGGAGTCCTGGGCCAGCTTTTCAGCGATCCGGTCGTGAAAGCTCTTGCGCTCCAGGGCTTGCTCGATGTCGGTGACCACCCGGCTGAGCGGATAGGGGATCTCCTCCTCGATCTCGGCGATGGCGGCCTCGGTGGCCCGCCATTCCGCCGCCAGGCGGTCGACGACACTGCGGGCCTTCTCTGTGAGCGTCACCTTCTTGCTGCGCGCGTCGTCACCGGCGACGGTCTGAACCCAGCCGGCCGCGCGCATCGCGGCCACCTTCTGACTGAGCGCCGAGTGTGTCCGGTCGACCGACTCGGCCAGTTCCCTGATGGACATCGGCCCGTAGGCATGGAGTCGGAGCAACTCCATCACGAAGCTCGGCTTGAGCCCTTCGATCTGCCCTTCGGAGTAGATCCGGGCGATGTCCGCGTCCATCGATGCCTGGAGGCGGCGCAACGGCCGCCAGAGGCTCTGCTGGGTGGGGTCGGCTGCCTGGGGTTCGGTCATGAAGGGATCGTAACAGTGCTTATGTAAGTGCTGTTATGTTTTTCTGCCTGCGGGCGGGCGCGCGCAGCCTGCGGCCCCGCCGTGTCAGCCCCCAGGGTTTGAGGACGGAGATCACCGTCATGAAGACATACGCGGACAGAGACACGATCGGCCCGTACAGGACGTCGCCGGCGTCGGGCAGGGGGCGGCCCGCGGCGACGGCGGCGACCGCGGAGTTCACCCCGGGGCGCAGCGCGAAGACCGTCGCGGTGGTCGTGGCCAGGCTCAGCCAGAACTTCGTGTAGACCCACCGGTGCCTGGCCAGTCCCCACGCGGTGCCCAGGGACAGCACCAGACCACTGAGGAGTGTCAGGAACGCGACGGGGAGCAGGAGCCAGTCGGCGAAGAGTCTCATGGCGCGGACGGAGGACTCCACGGTCACCTCGGACCCGGTGGTGGCCGCGGCGATCCCGAGCGCGAGCAGCCCGAGCGTGAGCCCGAGCCAGCCGGCGGAGGCGGCCACATGGACAACGAGGAGAGCCCGGCGTGCGGGTCGGTTCAGTTTCACCCGGCTTACGGTGCCGGGCGGGAGCGCCGAGAACGTCTGACGGCGGGAGTAACCGCGCGTACTGGCCTCGGAGTAGAGGGCGCGACGTCATCTCGTCGATGTGGCGGGGTTGTTGCCGCGCTCGGGAAACACGGAGACAGCACGGAGACACGTCGTCCGCCCGCGGAAGTGGCCGAAGCAGCCCTTCCCACGGGCGGACGGAGTCAGCCCTTGTGGCCTACCAGCGGCCTTCCACCTGATCCTTGATCCTGCGGTCGTACAGGTCCTGGATCGCGGTGAGCGTTGCGTCGGAGAGCGGCGCCAACTCGGCGGCGGCCGCGTTGGCCCGGACCTGCTCGGGCGAACGGGCCCCGGGGATGACGGTGCTGACGCCCGGCTGCTGGATGATCCAGCGAAGCGCCGACTGGGCCGGGGTGTACCCCTCCGGCGCGAGGGCGGAGAACTCGGCCGCCGCCTCGACGCCCGCCTCGAAGTCGACGCCGGAGAAGGTCTCGCCCTGGTCGAAGGCCTCCCCGTGCCGGTTGAACGTCCGGTGGTCGTCGGCGGCGAAGACCGTGTCCTTCGTGTACTTGCCCGACAGCAGACCGGAAGCGAGCGGCACCCGGGCGATGATGCCCACCCCCGCCTTCTCGGCCGCCGGGAGAACCTCCCGCAGCGGCTTCATCCGGAACGGGTTGAATATGATCTGCACGCTCGCCACGTTCGGTCGCGCGATCGCCGTCAGCGCCTCGGCGGTGGTCTCCACGCTGACGCCGTACGCGGCGACGCGCCCCTCGTCGACGAGCGTGTCCAGGGCGTCGAACACCTCGTCCGACGAGTAGACGGGTGTCGGAGGGCAGTGCAACTGCACCAGATCGATGCGGTCGACGCCGAGATTGCGCCGGGAACGGTCGTTCCAGGCACGGAAGTTGTCCAGGGCGTAGTTCTGCGGGATCTGCTCCACGCGACGGCCCATCTTCGTCGCGACCAGCACCTGCAGATCAGGCCGGGCGCGCAGGAACGCGGCGATGGTCTGCTCGCTGCGCCCGTCCCCGTACACGTCGGCCGTGTCGAAGAAGGTCACCCCCGCCTCGGCCGCCGCCTCCAGAACCGTCAGGGCGTCCTTGTCGTCGATGTCCCCCCAGTCGGCCCCCAACTGCCAGGTGCCGAGCCCCACGACCGACACCTGCTGACCCAACCTGCCGATTACACGCTGATCCATGCGATCAGTCTGTCATCCGCCGTGACGGCGTCAGCGGGTCAGGGTCGCTCGGGCCGCCGCCAGGGACTGCTCGGCGTAGCCGCGGCCGAACAGCACGGTGTGGACCAGCAAGGGGAACATCTGGTGCAGTGGGATGCGGTCGGTCCAGCCGTCGGCGAGCGGCGCCGCGTCCTGGTAGCCCTCCAGGATCAGGTCCAGGTGGGGACAGCCGAAGAGGTGGAGCATCGCCAGGTCGGTCTCGCGGTGTCCCCCGTGGGCGGCCGGATCGATCAGCCAGGCATGTCCGTCGGCGCCCCACAGCAGATTGCCGTTCCACAGGTCGCCGTGCAGCCGGGCGGGCGGCTCGGCGGGACCGGCCAGCTCCGGCAGCCGCTCGCAGAAACGCTCCACCACGGCGGCCTCGCCGGCACGCATGATGCCGTCGTCGACCGCGCGGCGCAGGTAGGGCAGCACCCGGTGCTCGGCGTACCAGCGGGGCCAGTCGTCATCGGGAGTGTTCCGCATCGGAGCGAGCCCGATGTACGCCTCGCCGGGGCCGTCGGGCGGCGCGGCACCGAACGCCGCCGCGCCGGCGGAGTGCAGGGCGGCCAGGTCACCGCCGAACCGGACCGCCGACCGCCGGTCGGGCCGGCCGTGCGGGACGCGCTCGGTCACCAGCCAGTGGGCGTCGTGGCCGTACACAGCCGGGACACGGACCGTCCCGGCGTCGCCCAGCCAGCGCAACCCCGCCGCCTCGGCACGCACCGCAGCGGGCCCGTCCCCGTACTTGACCATCACGACCTGGCCGCCGTCGAGGGTGACTTCACTGAGCATCGCCGACAGCCGGCGCTCACCCCTCACCGGGCGCCCGGTGAGCCGTTCCGCCGCTGACCCCGGGTTCTCGCTGCGCACGGCCACCAGGGTACGGCCGCATACCGTTCGGTGGGCGTACGTTGGGACGCCATGCGGATCACGAAGTACACCCACGCATGCGTACGGCTCGAACACGAGGGCCGGGTTCTGGTCATCGATCCCGGCACATGGAGCGAGCCGCGCGCCCTGACCGGCGCGGACGCCGTGCTGGTGACGCACGAACACGCCGATCACATCGATGTCCTTCGCCTGGCCGGGCTCGGCGTGCCCGTCCACGCCCCGGCCGACGCGGACATCGCCGGACTACGGGTCACCGGGGTGTCCTCCGGCGAGGAGTTCACCGCCGCCGGTTTCCGCGTACGGGCGGTCGGTGGGCGCCACGCGTTCATCTACGGCGGCCAACCGGACTGTGCGAACCTCGGCTACGTCATCGACGAGGCGGTCTACCACCCCGGTGACTCGCTGCACGTCCCCGAGCAGCCGATCGAGACGCTCCTGGTTCCGGCCCAGGGGTCGTGGATGAGGACGGCCGAGGCGATCGACTTCGTCAAGGCGGTCGCACCCCGGCGGGCGTTCGCGATACACGACGCCCAGATCAACGACCGCGGCCTCAGCAGCGTCAACGGCTGGCTCGCCCAGGAGACCGACCACGGCTACCGGTATCTGGCCCCCGGGGAATCGCTGTGAGGGGCATCACAGTCAAGGAGTGAACCCGCGGGGACGTCCGGAACGACCGCCCTGATGTGTGGAAAAGAACGGCCGTCATGGGGCGGTTGGACGAGGAAGGCCTGCTGCGCCGGGTGGCCAGGGGCGACCGCGCCGCGTTCGAGGAGTTCTACCGCCGTACCTCACCGTGGCTCGCGGTGCGGCTGCGCCGCCGTTGCGCCGACGAACAGATCGTGGGCGAGGTGCTGCAGGAGACCTATCTGGTGGTGTGGCGAGCGGCGGGCTCGTTCGTCGGCGGCGCGGCCGGCGGCAGTGCGCTGGGCTGGCTGTGGACGGTGTCCGCCCGGCGACTCGTCGACGCCTTCCGCTCCGAGGGGCGACACCGGACCAGCGTCCGGGCAGCGGCCTCCGCCGACTCCGCCGAAGCGGACACCCCGAGCGCCGAAGAGACGCTGCTGGAGTGGACCCTGTCCGGTGACGTCGGCGACGCCCTCGCCACCCTTGCACCCGAACTCCGCCAAGTGCTCCAGGCGTTGGTCCTGGACGGACTGAGCGTCCGGGAGACGTCGGCGCTGCTCGGCATACCAGAAGGAACAGTCAAGACGCGGGCCCGGCGCGCGCGGTTGGCCATGCGGAAGGCGATGTCATGACCGGGACCACGGGACCACACGCCGCGCGCGACCTGATCACCGCCTACGTCACCGGGGACACCACGCTGTCCGCGGACACGGAGTGGGCGCTGGAAGCGCACCTGGAGAACTGCGGCCGGTGCAGACGCCACGTGGCCGAGGCGGTCACGACGCACACGCCCGCGGTGAACACACTCCTGGACGACGTGTGGGCCGAAGTGGACGCGACGGCGCTCGACCGGCCCGCACCGGTGCGTTCCCCACTGCTGCACAAGGCACGCCGCTGGGCGCCGCCCTCGCAGCTGCCCTGGCTGCTGATGAGCGTGCTGGTGATTCTCTCGGCGCTCGGCATCGACATGCTCGCCCGAGGCAAGACCGTACCTTCACTGGTCCTGCTGCTCTCTCCGGTGGTTCCGCTGCTCGGCGTCGCGGCCGCCTGGACACAGCGACTGGACCCGATGGGCGAGTTGACGGTGACCACACCGCGTGCGGGGCTGCGACTGGTGCTGCGGCGCACGGCCGTGGTGCTGGGGGCGGTGATCCCGGTGCTTGCCGTGGCCGGGGGCGTCGTCGGAGTCTCGCCGGCCCTGTGCCTGCTGCCCTGTCTCGCCTTCACCGTCGGCACGCTCGCGCTGGGCACGGTGACCGGCGTACGGCGCGCGGCGGAACTGCTGGGCACGGCGTGGGTGTTCGTGGCGATCATCCCCAGTCTGTTCACCGCCCGTCTGTCCGTGCTGCTGGCACCGCAGAGCATGCCTGTCTGGGCACTGGCGCTGACGGTGTCCGCGCTCGCGATCACGGTACGAGCCCGTGCCTTCACGACCCTGCCCGGCACCGAACTGCCCTGAGACACATGAGACCCCCGACCAACGGACGAACAGGAGACACGATGGTGCGTGCGGTGACCTCCGCCGACCTGGCGCCGACCACATACGCCTGGCACATACACGCCCGGGACCTACGCGTGCGGGCCGGACGCCGCACGGCTGTCGACGGCCTCGACCTGCGGCTGGGCCAAGGCGTGCACGGACTGCTCGGCCCCAACGGCGCCGGCAAGACGACGCTGATCCGCTCGCTGGCGACCGTGCTGCAACCGACAGGCGGCGAACTGGAGTTGCTCGGCCGACGCATCGGTGGCCGGACCGACCTGCGTCCGCTGCGGAGGAGGATCGGATACCTGCCGCAGGAGTTCGGCTACTACCCGCGGTTCACCCTGCGCGAGTTCGTGGAGTACATGGCCTGGCTGAAGAAGATGGACGCACGTCAGGTTCCCGACGCGGTGCAGCGGGCGATCGAGCGCGTCGGACTCGCCGATCGCGCCCATGACCGGATGAAGACGCTGTCCGGAGGCATGCTGCGCCGCGCCGGCATCGCCCAGGCGATCGTGAACGATCCGGACGTGCTGCTGCTCGACGAACCGACCGTGGGCCTGGACCCGGCGCAGCGCCTGGAGTTCCGCACGCTCCTGCGTGATCTCGGCGAGCAGGCGTGCGTGCTGGTGTCCACCCATCTGGTCGAGGACGTCGCCGCGTCCTGTACCAACGTCGTGCTCGTCGACGAGGGCCGGATGGTGTTCCAGGGGACACCCGAGGAGGTGGCCGCCCTCGGCGACGCGCGGGACGTCGGGGACAGCCCGATTGAGCGCGGCTACACCGCCCTCCTCGCTCGCCCCCGCGCACGGCGGGAGGCGGGCCGATGACGATGCGGATCCTGAGCACGGAGCTGCGCCGGTCCGCCGCGCCGGTCAGCGGTGCACTCATCGCCGCACTCGGGGCCGCCGGACTGTGGTCACTGGTCCTGTCCAGTCAGGGGGAGTTGTGGGACGCGCAGTGGACGATGCTGGCCGCCTTCCAACGGATCATGCTGGTCCTGCTCTGGCCGCTGGCCCTCGGTTCAGGTGCCTGGCAGGCCCGGCGTGACCGGCGCTGCGGCATGGAGGAGTTGCTCGGCACCACGCCGTTGCCGGCCTGGCGGCGAACACTGCCCAGCGCCGTCGCACTGGCGCTCTGCCTGATCCTCGGCTACCTGCTGACGCTCGCCGCGGGCGCGGTCCGGGTCGCCGGCCGAACCGACTACCTGTCCGGTGACTGGCTGCCCATAACGGCCGTGGGAGCACTGACCCTGGTCGCGGCCGGATGGCTGGGCATGGGTGTCGGACGGCTCCTCCCGTCGGTCTACACCCCTCCGGTACTGGTGGTGGCGGGCTTCCTGGCGCTGCTCCTTCCGGTCCAGCTGTCCAAGTCCTCGCAGCCCGGCTCCGTCTCCCTGCTGGCGCCCAACCTCACCACGAACTTCGACGAGTTCACCACGATCGTCGGCTCGGTGAGTCTGGCGCAGTCGCTCTGGTTCACCGGCCTGGCGGGCAGCGGGCTGCTTCTGCTCATGGCCGCCCGGCGCCGCACGACTGCTGCCGTCGCGCCGGTACCCGCGCTGCTCGGCCTCGTCCTGGCGATGCCGCTGCTGGGTGCCGAGCCGGCCGCCGGCCTGCAGCGCGACGAGGGCGCGACGGCCGAGGTCTGCACCCACGACGGCGGCCCCACGGTGTGCGTGACCAAGGCGCACGAGCGGGGCCTGCCCGAGCTGGTCGGACCGGCCCGCCGCGCGCTGACACTGCTGGCGAAGCTGCCCGACGCACCCACCTCGGTGCACGAGGTCACCGGCGACCGCCCGGGCCCGCAGCCAGCAGGCGAGGTGTGGCTGCACTCCGACAACTACGTACTCGGCCGCGGCTGGGCCGCCGACAGCGAGGACGCCCTGGTCGTGAGCATCCTCGCCGGTGCGGGAACCCGCCCCTGCGAGCCCGTCGCCTACGGTGCGCGCGCTGTCGCAGGCGCGTGGCTGTACGGCCGCTATCCGGCGCCGGGCCAGACCGTTCTGCCCGGCGAGGAAGCGGACGCCCGGGCCGCGGCGTGGCGGGAGTTGAGGGCGCTGCCCGCCCAGGAGCAGGTGCGCCGGATCACCGCCGTACGCGAGGCAGGGCTGACCTGCCGGGGAGACCTCGCCGCGGCGCTGGCCAAGGACGCTTCCTGATGCGCCTTCTCACGCTGTACCTGAGGTCACGTCAGGTTCCCGTCGCCTTGGGCGTGGCGGCGGCCGCAGTCGCCGTGGTGGCCCTGCTCGGAAACGCCCCCGAACGCCCGCTCCAGACACGCGTCTTCGCCGTACTGGCCCTGGGCCTCGGTCTGGGCGTGCTCGGCAACGGCCTCGGTGGTGCCGCCGCCGCGCTGGAACGTACGGCGGCGACCCGCTGGGCCTTCTGGCGCACAGCTCATGTCGTGGCCGTCGCCCTCGTGGTGTTCGCGGTCGCCGCCGCTTCGAGTGACGCGCCGACGGCCATCGTCCTGCGTGCCACGGCCGGCCTCGTCGGACTCACCGCCCTGGCGGCTGCCGCGCTGGGCCACCAACTCGCCTGGACCCTGCCGACCGCAGGGGCGGGAGCCGCCGCGGTCGTTCCCCCTCTCACGGAACCGGCGTTCCTGAGGGTGCTCGCCTGGCCCATGCAGCCATCGGACAGCACGACCGCCTCCGTGGTCGCCGCGGTTCTGGCTGTCGGAGGCCTGATCACCTATGCCGCCCGCGGCAGCCGTTGAGCCGCGGAGCTGCGGTCGGGGGGCGCGCAGGCGCAGTCCTCCAAGCACAGTCCTCCAAGCGCAGTCCTCGGATTGCGGCTGTGTCGCGGCCGACTTAGCTTCATGAAAGTCGTCGTATACGACAAAGCCGATATATGCGATGTCGGCTTTCCGTGTGGTGGCATTGAACGGAGCATTCATGTCGGTCATGACCGGTACCCAACCCATGCAGCAGGCCGGGGGACAGCAGATCGCCCAGCTGGTCCACCAGACCATCCAGCAGGCGTGCCAGCAGACGGCCCAGCAGGTCGCGCAGCAGGTGCAGCAGACGTTCCAGCAGATCCAGCAGGTCCAGCAGCAGCTCCAGCAGCAGGGCATGGCCCAGCAGGCGCACCCGTACCTGGCCCTGGCGCTGCACCGCTCGCTGGCCTCGGGTGTGCGGCACGCGGTGGAGCAGTCCGTGCAGCAGGCGCTGCCGAACGCGATCGTGGCGCTGCTCCAGCAGAGCCAGCAGAGCCAGCAGGGGCAGCAGGGGCAGCAGGGGCAGCAGCAGTGGGGCGGTGGGTTCGGCCAGATGGGCCAGCAGCACCAGCAGCAGCCGTTCGGGCAGTACCAACAGCCAGGCTTCGGCATCGGCCAGATGGGCCAGCCGTTCGGTATCGGCTGACCTGAGGGCGGCGCGATGCGGTGTGCCCGGAGTTACCGGGCACACCGCATCAGCGTGTGAGCGCGAGCCGCCCCGTCGCCCGATCAGAAGGTCAGTTACGCCCAGGTACGACGTAAGCGTGGTGAAGGTGGACGTGATGGTCAAGGAAAGGCCCGGAAACAGCCGCGCAAGCGGGTCCGAGGGGGGCGCCGGGGGAGGGCGCGAACCCGAGGGCAGGCAAGCGGAACCACGGGAGAAGGGCGCGCGGTCACCGGTCTCCGTGCAACCGCGCCGGGAGCGGTACATGGTGACACCGCTGCCCCAGCATCTGCTCCCACCCGGAGTGTCCGAGCTCAGCGTGGACGAGGTGTGCGACCGGCTGGAGCGGATGCCCGAGGTCAAGGTGATCCGCAAGCTCCAGCCGTCGGAGAAGCTTCGGGCGGCCGGGCTGCACCCCTCCTGCCCGGACATCGCGGTGGTGGAGGCAGCCGAGTCCCAGGTGCCGGCGATGCGATCACTGCACGTACACATCGAGCCGGACCTGCCGCTGTCCGGAACCGGGCCCACGGCCGCGGCGACCGCGGGCATCCTGCCGCTTCGCGACCCGGGGCTGGTCATGCCGATGGACGAACCTGTGGAGATCTCGCTGCGGGTGTGCGGGCCGGAGGGTGAACCGCTGGCCGGAGCGGGGGTGTTCCTGATCGGAGCGACATGGCCGGGCCAGGGGATCACCGGGGCCGACGGGAAGGTCACCGTCGCACTGGCCACGGAGACCCCGGAGTCCGTCCAGTCCCTGTACGTCCGGCCCACGGGCGGTTACCTGGACCGCTGGATCCATCGCCCGGAACTGTCGGTGGGCCAGGAGAACCTGGTCACCCTCACACCGCTGGGCAAGGTGGCCCCGGGGCTGGAGGAGAGGCAGCAGTACGGCTGGGGCCAGAAGGCCATGCGGCTGGACCGGCTGCCTCCCACGTTCCGCGCCTTCGGAATCAAGATCGCGCTCATCGGTTCGGGCGTCGCCGCCGACCACCCCGACCTGAAGGAACGGGTGCGCTCCGGGACCGGTCTCGGCCCGGGGAAGGAGCCGAGCTGGGCCCGCGACCGGGTGGGTACGGGTACGCACGCGGCGGGCATCATCGCCGGAGCGGACACCGGCACGGGCCTGGTCGGCATCGCGGTCGACGCCGAGATCGAGGTGTGCCAACTGCTGCCGGACGGCTGTTTCAGTGATCTGATCGCCGCCCTGGACTACTGCATCGAGCGCGAGATCGATATCGCCCACATCGCGCTGGCCACCCCGTACTCGTCGGCCCTGGTCTCACGCAAACTCGCCGACGCCAATGCCGCGGGTATCGCCTGCGTCGCCCCGGCGGGCGACACGGGCGGGCCGGTCGCCTTCCCCGCTTCGCTGCCCACCGTGTTCGCCGTGGGTGCGCTCGGAGTCTTCGGCTCCTACCCGCCGGACACGTCACAGGCCACCCATTCGGGCTCGCAGCTGACACCGGAAGGACTGTTCGCCGCGCCGTTCAGCTGCTACGGCCCCGGAGTCGACGCGGCCGCCCCCGGCGTGGCGGTCCTGTCGTGTTCCCCTCAGGGCGGCTACGCGGCCCTCGACGGCACCGGCACGGCCTCGGCCCACGTCGCCGGCCTCGCTGCCCTCGTGCTCGCCCACCACGAGGATCTCCACGGCCAGCTGCTCCCTCGTGGACCGGGCCGGGTCAACCACCTGTTCGAACTCGTCGCCGCCAGCTGCCGCAGGCTGGCCACCCCGGGAACCACGGAGGCGGCCCGCGTGGGACGCGGCCTGCCCGACGCCCTCGTCGCCCTCGGCCTGGCCCCGGGAGTGCAACTCGCTCCGGCTCTGTCCCCCTACACGCCCTCAATGGCCAGTTAGCCCAACATCACCGAGCGGCGGCCGTCCTGCCGGGATGGCCGCCGCTCGGTCGCAATAGCGGCCAATTGAACAAGTTGTTCACAATGTTCAGTTGACATCGGTACGTTCGTCGCCGCATCCTGAAGTCATGACCGTCACCCCTGATCCGCCCACCGACCCCTTCACGCCGCCACAGCCGGAGCAGGCGCGCGCGCAACGCGTGTACGCGTCCCTGTTCCGCATCGCCGAACGGCACGCGGCCACCGACGAGCAACGCCGCCGCCAGGTCCACCCTTCGGTCCTCGGGCCGCATGAAGCCGTCCGGCTCGTGTCGTTCCTGCTCAGTGGGGCCGCACAGCCGGATGACGGCGAACCGGAGGTGGATCAGGCCGATATCACCGCGGCATTGAGCCTCGTCCCGCTGGTTCGCGGAGAGATGGACGAACTGGAGGCCGGACTGCTCCAGATGGCGCGCGGCCGAGGCATGACCTGGCAGGAGATCGCCTTCGGGCTCGGGCTCGGCACCCCGCAGGCCGCAAGGCAGCGATACGAACGACTGGCCAGCCGCGCCGGCGCTGACGCGGAGGGTGCGGAGTAGCCGGGTGTCTCCGAGGTCGAGCGCACACCAGATCGAGAACTCCGACTTCTGGGTCACACCGCCGAGCCGAGCCACCGGATTGCTCCTCGGGGCCCGAGTGTGAGGGCCTAACGTGGACGGCATGACCGCCTCCGAGCTGATCCGCATCGTCTCCCGTGACTCGCCCATGGCACTCGCCCAGGTGGAGCGCGTCCGCGCCGAGCTGGCCGCGCTTCACCCAGGCATCCGCACCGAGGTCGTGCCGGTGAAGACGACCGGCGACAAGTGGATGGGCGACCTCGCGAAGGTCGAGGGCAAGGGGGCGTTCACCAAGGAGGTCGACGCCGCCCTTCTCGCCGGGCAGGCGGACCTCGCGGTGCACTGCGTCAAGGACATCCCCGCCGACCGCCCGCTCCCCGCCGGAACCGTCTTCGCCGCGTTCCTGAAACGCGACGACATCCGCGACGCCCTCGTCCACCCCGGTGGCCTCACCCTCGACGAGCTGCCGGACGGCACTCGCATCGGCACTTCCTCCGTGCGCCGCATCGCCCAACTGGCCGCTTCCCACCCTCACTTGCGGTGCGTCCCCATGCGCGGCAACGCCAACCGGCGCCTCGACAAACTCGCCGCCGGTGACGCCGACGCCCTCCTGCTGGCCGTCTCCGGCCTCGAACGCATCAACCGCCCGGACGTCATCAGTGAGGTCCTGCCGGCCGACGTGATGATGCCCCCGATCGGTGCCGGAATCCTCGCCCTCCAGTGCCGCGAGGACGACACCGGTCTCATCGACACCGTCAGCGCCCTCGGCCACCCCGACACCCACCGCGAGGCCACCGCCGAGCGCATGTTCCTCCACGTCCTCCAGGGGCACTGCAACTCGCCCATCGCCGGCTACGCCAAGGTCGGACGCAACGGCGAACTGTCCCTGCGCGCCTGCGTGTTCACCCCCGACGGCAAGACCGTCCTCAACGCCCACGAATGGGCCGGCCGTCTCGACCCGGCCACCCTGGGCACCGCGGTCGCCGTCACCCTCCTGCGCCAGGGCGCCCGCGAGTTGATCGACTCGATCCCCCACTGACGGGACGGTGACGGCGGCACGGTCGTACGGCTGTCACAGCACCCGGGGCAGGCCCGTCACGGACATCATGAGTGAGTACAGCGAGGTCGTCGCCGTGATGAACAGCCGGTTGTTCTTCGGGCCGCCGAACGCGATGTTCGACACCGGCTCGGGCACGTGCAGCTTTCCGATGAGGGTGCCGTCGGGGTGGTAGCAGTGCACCCCGTCGTCGAACGCGGCGGCCCACAGCCGCCCCTGGTCGTCGCAGCGGATGTTGTCGAAACCGTCGGCGGCGCGCTCGGCGAAAACCCTGCCCTGCGAGAGGGCGCGATCGTCCTGCACGTCGAAGACGCGGATCTGTCCGGCTTTCGTGTCGGCGACGTACAACAGCTTCTCGTCCGGTGAGAAGACCAGGCCGTTCGGTCCGCCGAAACCGTCCGCGACCCGGTGGACCCCGCCCGTCACGGGGTCGATCCGATAGACGTCACAGGCGCCGATCTCACTCTCGGCACGGTGGCCCTCGTAATCGCTGGTGATCCCGAAGTCCGGGTCCGTGAACCAGACCGACCCGTCGGAGCGCACGACGGCGTCGTTCGGGCTGTTGAGACGCCTGCCCTCGAAGCGGTCGGCGAGCACGGTGAGGCGGCCGTCGTGCTCGGTGCGGGTGACCCGGCGGTTGCCCTGCTCACAGCTCACCAGCCGGCCCTCACGGTCGAGGGTGTTGCCGTTGACGTGCCCGGCCGGGGAGCGGAAGACCCCGATCGCGCCCGTTGTCTCGTCCCAGCGCAGCAGGCGGTCGTTGGGAATGTCGCTCCAGATCAGCTGCCGCCAGGCGGGCAGATAGAGCGGCCCCTCGGCCCAGCGGCAGTCGGAGTGCAGCCGCTCCAGCCGTGCGTCACCGTTGGCGCACCTCCCGGTGAGAAACCGCTCGTCCAGAACCTCGTACAGATTTTTGACCAGATCGCCGGACATGCACTACCCCTCTCCCAGGGTGGCTGAATGCCGTTCGGTGTGATCTTAGTGTGTCCGAACCGGATATCGTGAAGGCATGGGGATGGGCAACGGGATCGTGGACGACGTCGACAGAGCACTGATCGCAGAGCTTCAGCGTGACGCCACACAGGCCTACGCGACGCTCGGAAAAGTGGTCGGCCTGTCAGCCGGCGCGGCTCATGATCGCGTACGCAAGCTCCGTGAACGCGGTGTCATCCGCCGCACGACCGTGGATGTCGACCCGACCGCCCTCGGGCGCGGTGTACTCGCCTTCGTCATGGTCGACTCATCGGCCTGGATGGGGGACGCGACCGAATCCTTCGCCGCCATCCCCGAGATTCAGGAAGCCCACATCATCGCGGGCACCGCCTCCGTCCTCGTGAAGGTGCGCACGGCCACCACGGAGCAGTTGCAGGACGTTCTGCGGCGGCTCTACCTGATCGAGGGCGTGAGCGGGACGCAGGCGACGGTCGTACTGGAGACCTTCTTCGAAAGGCCGGTCCGCGCCGACTGACGGTGCTGAGTGACATGCTCAGCCACATGGAGCTGCCGGGAAGGGGCACTTCGCATCGTGAACTTCTGGTCGATCTATCAGCACGGCTTCGCGCGGATCGCCGCGTGCACAGGCCATGCGGCCATCGCCGACGCGCCCGCCAACGCGGAGGCGGTCCTGAGGCAGGGGCGCCAGTGCGCACAGGAGGGGGTCGCCGTCGCGGTGTTCCCCGAACTCTGCCTGTCCGGCTACTCGATCGAGGACCTGCTGCTGCAGGACGCGTTGCTCGACGAGGTCGAGGCGGCAGTCCAGGCCGTGGTGGCCGGGTCGGCCGAGCTGCTGCCGGTGCTCGTCGTCGGCGCCCCGCTGCGCCACCGCAACCGGATCTACAACTGCGCGGTGATCGTGCACCGTGGGCGGATCCTCGGCGTCGCGCCCAAGTCCTACCTGCCGAACTACCGCGAGTTCTACGAGCGGCGGCAGATCGCCGCGGGCGACGACGAGCGCGGCGGGACGATCCGCGTCGGCGGCGCGACCGTGCCGTTCGGCACAGACCTGCTCTTCGCGGCCGAGGACGTCCCCGGCCTGGTGCTGCACGCGGAGATCTGCGAGGACATGTGGGTGCCGGTGCCCCCGAGCGCGGAGGCGGCGCTGGCCGGAGCGACCGTACTCGTCAACCTCTCGGGCAGCCCGATCACGGTCGGGCGGGCCGAGGACCGGCGGCTGCTGTGCCGCTCGGCGTCCGCACGCTACCTCGGCGCCTACGTGTACGCGGCGGCCGGTCTGGGCGAGTCGACCACCGACCTGTCCTGGGACGGCCAGACCATGATCTACGAGAACGGCGTCCTGCTGGCCGAGACCGACAGGTTCCCGCAGGGCGATCAGTACGCCGTGGCCGACATCGACCTCGACCTGCTGCGGCAGGCCCGCCAGCGGATGGGAACCTTCGACGACAACCGCCGTGTCCACGCCGCCCGCACCAGCGGCTTCCGGTACGTGCCGTTCCGGCTCGACCCGCCCGCCACCGACCTCGGACTGCGCCGCCGTATCGAGCGGTTCCCGTTCGTGCCGGCCGACCCCGCCCGCCTCGCCCAGGACTGCTACGAGGCCTACAACATCCAGGTCGCGGGCCTGCAGCAGCGACTGGCGGCGATCGGCGGTCCGAAGATCGTCATCGGTGTGTCGGGCGGCCTCGACTCCACACACGCGCTGATCGTCGCCGCCCGTGCCATGGACCGTGCGGGCCGCCCCCGCAGCGACATCCTGGCCTTCACACTGCCTGGTTTCGCGACTGGCGAGCACACCAAGGGCAACGCCCACAAGCTGATGCGCGCGCTCGGTGTCACCGCGGCCGAACTGGACATCACGCCGACCGCCCGGCTCATGCTCCAGGAGATGGAGCACCCGTTCTCGTCCGGTGAGCCGGTGTACGACGTGACCTTCGAGAACGTGCAGGCCGGGCTGCGCACCGACTACCTGTTCCGGCTGGCCAACCAGCGCGGGGGCATCGTGCTCGGCACCGGTGACCTGTCCGAACTCGCGCTCGGCTGGTGCACCTACGGCGTCGGCGACCAGATGAGCCACTACAACGTCAACTCCGGCGTGCCGAAGACGCTCATCCAGCACCTCATCCGATGGGTCATCAGCAGCGGCCAGTTCAGCGAGGAGACCAACGAGACGCTGGCCGCGATCCTCGACACCGAGATCAGCCCGGAGCTCGTACCGGGCGAGGAACTGCAGTCCACCGAGTCCAAGATCGGCCCGTACGCGCTGCACGACTTCACCCTCTTCCACGTACTGCGCCACGGACTGCGGCCGTCGAAGATCGCCTTCCTGGCCTGGCACGCCTGGCACGACCGGGACGCCGGCGCCTGGCCGCCCGGGTTCCCCGAGGCCGAGCGGGTGGCGTACGACCTGCCGGAGATCTGGCACTGGCTGGAGTACTTCTGCCGCCGCTTCTTCGGGTTCGCGCAGTTCAAGCGCTCGGCCATGCCGAACGGGCCGAAGGTCCTGGCCGGTGGTTCCCTGTCGCCCCGCGGCGACTGGCGGGCACCGTCGGACGGTACGGCGAATGCCTGGCTGAGAGACCTCGCCCGCTGGGACGTGCCGCGCGCCGGAGAGTAGCCGGTAAGGGTGACGGAGCCGGAAAGCTCCGTCACCCGTTCACTCCGAGCCCTCGCCCGCTCCGTCTTCGGCGGCCAGGGACCTCAGGGTCCTGGCCTCGCGGGCGAGGACCTTCTCGTCGTTCTCGGGGACGAACTCGAGAAGGACGTCCAGCGGCCGGCGCCGCGTCCGCAGGCGGGCGAGAACCGCACGCCACAGTTCGGCGCGGGTGGAGAGCGGGTGGCGGGTGGTGCCGGGCCACCAGGAGAAGGCGTGCACGGCGGCAACCCGGTCGATCACGGTGTCGAGACCGGCGATGGCCTCCGCGTCGGGAAGGTCGAGCGGTGGCTGCCAGTAGGTGCGGACGTCGGGGTGGTCCACCGCGTTGAGCAGCCGCAGGGTGCGGTCGGCTCCGTCGGTGAGGGTGTTGCGGTGGAACTCGTAGGCGAGCTGGACGCCCGCTTCGGCCGCCAGTTTCGCCGCCCGGCGGGTGTCCTCGATGACCGCCGTCCGTCCCTCGGGTGAGGTCTCGTCGGTGCCCGTCGCCCCCGCCCAGATCCGTATCCGGGGCGCCCCCAGCAGCACGGCGGAACGCAGGACGCCGTCGAACGACGCGGGGTCGGTGCTCCCGGCCCGGTAGTACGAACCGTAGGAGGCGACCGCGAGGCCCGCTTCCTCGGTGGCGGCCCGGACCCGGGAGGCGGCGGCCTCGTCCCCCGCCGGTACGTGGATGTCGGCGCCCCACTCGACACAGTCCAGGCCCGCCTCGACCGCCGCCGCGAGGACCCCGGCCACGTCCACGTGGCGGAGGGTGACGGAGCACAGGCCGAGGCGCGGCATCACGCCCTTCACACCGCCTCCTCGGTGACCGAGGGCACCTCGGTGCCGAAGTCCACGACCGTACGGCCTCCGTCGGCCCAGCGGACGACGACGGTGAGGCCGCTCACCTCGGCGGTGGCCAGCCCGGTGAGCGGGGACGCGCCGGGTTCGCCGGTGAGGGAGGCCAGCGCGGCGAACACCGTGCCGGCCGGGTCCGCCCCCACGGTTCCGGTGAGTTCGGGAACGAGGGCCCAGGGTCCGTAGGCCGTGCCCTGCGGTGCGCGGACCGCGCGCTGCGTCTGCCAGCCGTACAGGCCGAACAGCTGACTGGTCACCTCCGGTCCGTCGAGCCGTACCTCCGCGGTCTGTTCGGTTTCGGCGGCCGCGCCCGGCGCGAGGGCGACGGCCCAACCGCTGTGGTGGATCGGCGTTCCGGCCGGTACGCCCACCGTGCGGTGCACTCGCAGTTCGAGACGGCCGCGGGCCAGTGTGAGGCTCTCGATCCGGGCCGAGGGGAGGGCGGGACCGCCCTCGGGGAAGACCGGCCTGTGCCATGAGGCGAGCCAGTCGGGGCCGGCGGCGAGGGGGGTGATGCGCAGCCGGGCACTGCGGGTTCCACGCGCCTGGAGCGCGATGTCGTTGTCCGGGGTGTTGGCGGCGCTGGTCGGGCCGGTGCGCGTGGAGTACGCGAGACGGGCGTAGAGCGGGTTGCCGGGGGCGCGCTCCGGTTCCCGGAGGTCCCGCTTGAAGCTGCCGTGGTTGTGCAGGCGCGCCAGGCCGTCCCGGCCAGTGGTCTGGATCAGCAGCCCGGGAGCCGGGAGGGCGAGCGTGCTGTCGGGCCCCTCGACGGGCGCGTTCTCCTCGGTCGCGGTCCACACCGGGTCCTCGGGCGGGAGGAGCAGGCCGAGGAAGCCCTTGGAGGCCCAGTACGGGGAGCCGGGCCCGGAGTAGCGCTGGAGGGTCGCCTCGTGCGGGCCGTACCAGCCCAGGCTGAGCACGCCGTCCGAGGTCAGCGCGGAGCGGTCGAGGAAGTGGCGCAGCGCCCCGCTGAGGATCCGCCGGGTGACGCCGGGGGCGAGCGGGGTCTGGCCGGTGAGGGCACCGAGGGCCACGGCGGTGACGGCGGCGAAGCGGTACGTCAGGGAGCGCCCGTGGTGGATGGGCGCGCCGTTCGCGTCGAAGAGCAACGCGAAGCCGTCGAGGAACTCCCGCAGCCGCGGGCCGAGCCGGTCGAGCAGCGCCTGGTCCCCCACGAGGTGGGCGTGGAGCAGCGGGTAGAAGTGGAGGGCCCAGCCGTTGTAGTGGTCGAAGGACCGGCCGTCACCGTCGGAGTACCAGCCCTGCCCCTGGTACCAGCCGTCCAGCAGGGCGAGCCCGCGCTCGATCGCGTGCCGTGTCTCGGCGTCGCCGCGCCCGACGGATTCCAGGAAGCCCGCGACGGTCAACGGGAAGAGGTACCAGTTGTTGGGGGCGGGCGTGTGCCTGAGCGCGCCGCGCAGCCACCGTTCCACACGGTCCTGGTCGGCAGCGGGCAGGGTGTCCCAGGTCCAGGGCGCGGTCAGCCGCAGCGCCAGCGCCACGGAGGCGGACTCCACCATCGGCTGGCCCTGGATGCCGTGGTGCCCGATCTCCGGCCAGGACTCGGCGTCGTCCCGGCCGGGGGAGCGGGTGCCGCGCACCAGGCCGGCGGTGTAGCGCTCCAGGAAGCCGTGCGGGTCCTTGCCGGACGCACCGGCCGTGCGGAACGCGGCGAGCAGGAACGTACGCGCGAACCCCTCCAGGCCGTCGGAGCGCACCCCCGACTTCGAGGGCGGTCCGGGCAGGTCGATCAGGGCGTGGCCGGGGGTGGCGTAGCGGAGGGCGGCGGTCAGCAGCTGGTCGGCGGTGGCTTCCCAGTGGGCGCGGGTGTATCCGGTGTGCGGGCTGAGGGTGCGGTCTTCCTCGGGGGCCGTGGGGAGGGGGTGTTCAAGCATGGGTGGGGCCACGTCTCCTGTTCGTTTCGTCGGGGCTCAGGCGAGGCGGGCCAGGTGTTCGGGCCGGACGGGATGGGCGAAGGGGCGGCCGAGGGCGTACGACTCGACCTCGGCCAGCGCCAGGTCGGCCAGGCGGCGCAGTTCCCCGCCCTTCGAGCCGGCGATGTGCGGGGTGATGAGGGCACCCGGGCAGTCCCACAGCGGCGAGTCGGCAGGCAGTACCTCCGGCTCGGTGACGTCCAGGATCGCGTGGAGCCGCCCGGACACCACCTCGTCGGTGAGGGCGGCCTGGTCGACGACGGCCCCGCGCGCGGTGTTGATCAGCGTGCTGCCCGTACGCATCCTTCCCAGGAACTCGCGGCTGACCAGGCCCCGCGTCTCGGGCAGCAGCGGTGTGTGGACGCTCAGGACATCGCTGGCAGTGAACAGCTCCGGAAGGGAGACCGGCTGCGCCCCGAGGTCACGGGCCTCGGTGTCACTGACGTAGGGGTCGTGGAGCAGCACCGTCAGGTCGTGCGGGCGGAGCAGGTCGATGACGCGGCGTCCGATGATCGAGGCACTCAGAATGCCCACGGTCCTGCGGTAGTTGCCCGCCTCCGGGTGCCGTTCGTTCCAGTCGGTGCGGCGGCGTTCGAGGCGGTAGAGACGGGCGGTGTCGAGGACCCGTTTGTTGGCGAGCAGGATCATGGCGAGGGTGTACTCGGCGACCGGTACGGCGTTGGCCACGGCCGCGGAGGACACCGTGAGTCCGCGCTCCCAGCACGCGGCGGTGATGTGGTGGCGTACGGTCCCGGCGGTGTGCACGACCGCGCGCAGCCGGGGTGCGGCGTCCAGTGCCGCCGCGTCGATGGGCGGGCAGCCCCAGCCGGTGATGAGCAGTTCGGCGTCGGCGAGCGCGCGGTGTGCGGTGGGGGTGGTGAGATCGTCCAGGACGAGGTTCGGGTCGATGTCGGTGAGGGCGGCCAGCCGGGCCCGTACGTCCGTGTCGAGGACCTGTTGCGCGGTCTTCCGCGCCATGGCGAGCACGGCGCGCGGGCGTGTGTGGGGCCGGAGGTCGGGGTGGGTCACTTGACGCTCCCTGCGGTGAGACCTGACTTCCAGTAGCGCTGCAGAGTGATGAACGCGACGATCAGCGGCACCACGGCGAGCAGCGAGCCGATGACGACGAGCGGGTAGTACTCGGGTGAGACGGTGGCGGAACTGTTCCAGGTGTAGAGCCCGAGGCTGAGTGGATAGAGGTCCTGGTCGGAGAGCATCACCATGGGCAGGAAGAAGTTGTTCCAGATGGCGGTGAGCTGGAAGAGGAAGACGGTGACGAATCCGGGGCCGAGCATGCGCAGGCTGACACGGATATACGTCTGCAGTTCGCCCGCGCCGTCCACCCGGGAGGCCTCCAGCACCTCGTTGGGTACGTAGCCGCTGCTGAGCAGTCGGGCGAGGTACACGCCGAAGGGGTTGAACAGGACCGGGATGAAAACCGCCCAGAACGTGTTGACCATGCCGACTCCGGAGGCCACCAGGTAGAGCGGGAGGGCCAGCACGGTTTGCGGGACCATGACGCCGGTGAGGACGAGACCGAACAGCTTTTCCTTGTGCCGGAACTCGTACTTGTCGAAGGCGTACCCGGCGGAGACGCTGATCAGCGAGCCGACGAGGGCGCCGACGACCGCGTACAGCAGGCTGTTGACGTACCACCGCCCGTAGATGCCCTCCTCCATGGCGAACAGGTCGGTGAGGTTGCGCCAGAGCGAGAAGTCCCCGAAGGAGAGGATGTCGCTGCTGAAGAGCGCGTCGGAGTTCTTGGTGGCGGCCAGCAGCAGCCACAGACCGGGCAGCAGCGTGTAGAGCGCCGCGATGAGGACGATGGTGTTGGCGGCGGCACGGCTCGTGAGCCTGCTCGCGAACGTCGATCTGTTGGTGGCCGTCAGCCCCTTCGTGGGCATCAGCTGGTGTGTGGTCATCGCGCGCTCCGTTCCTTGCGGCCGGTCCAGCGAGTCACGGCGTACGACAGAGCGCAGGTGACGATGAGGAGGATGACGGAGGCCGCGGAGGCCAGTCCGTAGTTGTTGCGGCGGAAGGCCGCGTCGTAGATGTACATGTTCGGGGTGAAGCGGGAGTTGACCATCGGCGTGGCCTGGTTCATCAGCATGGGCTCGGTGAACAGCTGGAGCGCGCCGATCAGGGCGAACATGCACACCATCAGAACGGATCCCTTGATGATGGGCACCTTGACCATGAGCGCGGTGCGGAAGCCGCCGGCGCCGTCGATCCGTGCCGCCTCGATCACCTCGCGCGGCACTGCCTGGAGTGCGGCGTAGAAGATCACCATGTTGTATCCGAGGCCGCTCCACAGGGCGATGTTGACGATCGACGGCAGCACGGTGTTCATCCCCAGGAAGTCGACGGTGATGTCACCCTGGGCGAGGAGCTTGATGACCGGGCTGAGGCCGGGGGTGTAGAGGTACAGCCAGATGACGGCGGCGATGATGCCGGGTACGGCGTGCGGCAGGTACAGCAGCATCTGCGCGGTGCGCCGCAGCCGGACGAGTCCGGAGTCGAGGAGCAGGGCGAGCGCGAGCGCGCCGATCACGACGACCGGTACGAAGATCACGCAGTAGAGGGCGATGGCGCCGAACCCGGACACGAAGCTGGGGTCCTGCAGCACGGCGAGGTAGCTGCGCAGCCCGGTGAAGACGGTGGTGCCGCCGCCGAAGCCCAGCCCCTTGTGGTCCTCGCCGAAAAGGCTGAGGCCGATGGCGTAGCCGACGGGTACGAGGAACACGGCGATGAGGAGTGCCGTGAACGGGGCCATGAGCGTGACGCAGGCGAGCACCTGCTGTCGGCGTCCGGCTCTACGGGGACGGGCGGGTTTCGCGGACGACGCTGTCGTGGCCGTGCGTCGCCCTGGTGAGATCACTGTGCTCACGGGTGCACCTCAGTTGGTAGTGACCGACAGGCCGAGGCTCTTGAGGTCGGGCAGCGTCCTGCGTTCCCCTTCACGGAGCGCCTCGACGATGCTGCCGCGGCCGGCTCCGGCCTTCGCGAAGCCGTCCTCGACGGAGGTGATGGTGGAGGTCATGCGCGGCCCCCACTTCCACCGGGGGGAGATCAGCTGGGCGGACTGCTGGAAGAGGCCGAAGATGTCCTGGCCCGAGTAGTAGCTGGTGTCCATCTCCTTGCGGGCGACGGGAACCAGTTCAGGCACCACGGGGAACGCGCTGCTGATGCCGCTGGAGAGCTTGGCGCGCAGGGCGTCCGGGCTGGTGACCATCCACGTGATGAACTCCAGCGCCTCCTTGGGATGGTTGCTGTCCTTGGTGACGGCGAAGGTCGATCCGCCCTGGGTACCGAGGGACGGCTTGGCCGGGTCCCACTGGGGGAGGGGTGCGATGGCCCACTTGCCCTTGCCGCTGGGGGTGGAGTTCATCAACGAGCCCGCCGCCCAGGCGCCCGCCATGTAGCCGACGGTCTCTCCGTTCTGCAGATGCGCCCGCCACTGCTGACTGTCCACCGGCTCCACCCGCACCAGGTCCTGGTCCACCAGGCCCTGCCAGTACGCGGCGACCTTGCGGGTCGGGGCGTCGGCCAGGGAGATCTGCCAGGCGTCGCCGGATGTCCTGAACCACTGGCCGCCGGCCTGCCAGGAGAACCCGGCCATGTGCTGCGAGCCGTTGGTGAAGAAGCTGGCGATACGGGAACGGGGCTGGGCCTTCTTGAGCTGGCGCGCCGCGCTCTCGAACTCGGTCCAGGTCTTCGGGACGGGGATGTCGTACTTGGTGAACACGTCCTTGCGGTAGAAGAACATCATCGGCTCGATGTCCACGGGCACGGCGTACGTGCGTCCGTCGAGGGTGGTGAGGTCCAGCGCCTGCGGGAGGATCTTCCGGCGCGCCGAGTCGGGCAGGAGATCGGTGATGTCGCGGGGCACGCCGTCGATGGCGTAGCCGGGCAGCTGGGGGTACTCCATGGTGGCGACGTCGGGCGCGTTGCCGGCGCGGGCGGCGTTGCTGAGCTTGGCCCAGCCGCCCTGAGGACCCGAGGGGACCTGCTGGTAGTCGACCCTCACCTTGTTCTGGATGCGGTTGTACTCGTCGACGACCTCCTGGGTGCCGCGCAGCGCCGACCAGAACGTGAGATGGACCGGGCCGTTCCTGGCGCTGGTGCTGCTGTCCGAGGCGGAGCAGCCCGTCATCAGGACGGCGAGAATCGTGAACAGTGCCGCTCCGGCCTTGCGACTACTTCGCATGAGCCCCTCCCGCGTCGTTGCTGGGTTACGGGCATCCTGAGCGGCGCAGAAAAAAGCGTCAATAGATCGAACAGAAGAAACTTAAACGGTCAAACGAACAACACTCTGAGGGACCTGGCCCCCTGGAGCCCATTGAGCCCCGGGAACCCGGCCGGAACCGATCAGACGGCTGCCGCCGGGGCCGTGGACTCCCTGATCACGAGGTCAGGCAGCAGCTCCACGTGCCGGGTGGCGCCGGGCCGCAGTCCGCCACGCCCCATGTCGAGCCGGCGCAGCAGCAGCTCGACCCCGCTCCGGCCGAGCTCAGCCTTGGGCGGGGCGACGGCCGTCAGAGGGACCGGCCCCATGTCTGCGACCACGTCGTTGTACGCGACCACCGAACAGCGTCCCGGCACGTCGATGCCCGCCGCCTGCAGCCGCTGTACGAGCACCAGTGCGTCCACGTCGCTGTGGATCAGCACCGCCGTGGCCCCGCTTTCCTCGACGACCTCTGCCAGGTCGACCGCCCGTGGGTCGGCGACGCGCGGGTCGGGGCCCGCGGTGCGCGAGCTGAGAATCGTGCGGCACCCGTCGGAGAGTCCCCGGGCGGCGGTCTGCTCGGCGAACTCGGCCCGGATGACCCGCGCGGTGGGGCTGTCGTCGCGCGCCGCCAGAACGATCCGCCGGTGCCCGAGCCCGACCAGGTGCCCGAGCGCCAGATGCACGCCGTACGCGTGGTCCGAGCGCACACAGTCCAGCGAGTAGATCCCGCTGGTCCGTGCGGGACGCCGCTCCACCAGCACCGTGGGGACGTCCAGGGCGGCCATCCATGAGTGGTCGGCCTCGGCCTCGGCCCGGGTGCGCCAGTGCGGCGACAGCAGCAGCCCGCGCGCCCCGGCGTCCAGTGCCTGGCGCACCGCCTCGCGCTCGGCCCCGTCGTCACCTGGGGCGATGTGCAGTGCCAGCCGCAGGCCGGCCTTCTCCGCGGCCTCCCGCGCGCCCTGCACGGCCTCGGTGAGGTAGGTGTTGGTCTCGCGAACGATCATGGCGACGGCGTCACCCCCGGCGGCGACCTCCTCGGCCACCGGCCGCAGCGAACGGGCCACCCCGTGCCCGCGGCGCACCTCTCCGCGCCGGGCCAGGTCCTCGACGTCCCGCCGCACGGTCACGATGGAGACGCCTAGTTCGTCGGCGAGATCGGTGATGCGTGCGACGCCCCTGTCCCGCACCACCTCCGCGATCCGGGCCTGCCGCTTCTGCGCCGTCTCCCGCATGTCCCCACCGCTCTCGTCCGCCCCTGCCGCGCCACCCGCGGCGGCTCGCGCGATCGGTTGCGCGCGATGCGTTCATGATACCGATCAATCGATCACATGGGAGGTGGCTTCGGCGCTGCCGGCCGTGGGCTGGGCACTGCCTGGCGTGGGCTAGACTGGATCATGAGCCGGTCGCCGGAACTCCCGGTATCTGGTCGTGCGTTGGTGGTCCAAGGAAAGACGCCCCGCTTCCTGCGGGGAAATGCAGGTGCAAGGCCTGCCCGGCGCTCCGATTCGAGGGCCCGTTCCGCATTGCGCGGGGCGGGCCCTCGTGTGTTGCCCGGCGATCCGGTGGGCGTGCAGCGCACCCCCACCGCCCGCCCGTGGCGCTCCCTCCCTGGGCCCTGGCAGGTCCTGTCAGGGCCTGTCAGGTGTCGAAGCGGCGGCGGGAGTCCTCGATGTCACCGAGGTACTGGTGGGTCCAGTCGCACATGCTGTCGACCGTCCGGCGCAGGCCTCGGCCCGCCTCGGTGAGGGCGTACTCGACCCGCGGCGGCACGGTGGGGTGCACGGTCCGGTCGACCAGGCCGTTGCGCTCCAGCATGCGCAGGTTCTGGGTGAGCATCTTGTGGCTGATGCCCTCGATCTCATTGCGCAGCTCGCTGAAACGCAGGGTGTGTTCCCCCATGGCTTCGATGATCAGCAGCGCCCACTTGTTGGCGACGTCCGAGAAGATCTCCCGCGCCAGAGAGTCCGCGCGCCTCAGATCCGCGTCTTCGGGCGAGCCGCTGAACTGCTTGGTCACCATTAGGTTCCCCAGTCACTGAAAAGTGCGTTCTTCCATGTCAGCGCTCACTCTCCTACGGTTCCCAAGTAACCACAAGAGAGCACGGGAGTCCTGGTTTGCTGGAAGTGAGCCCGTGGACTCTCCTGGCAAGAAGGCGAACAACATGGCCATCACCCTCGTAAACCCCGACGGACTGCCGAAGATCGACGTGTACCGGCAGGTGTCGATCGCGACCGGTTCGAAGCTGGTCTTCATCGCCGGGCAGGTCGCCTGGGACGCCGATGGGGTCACGGTCGGCGAAGGTGACCTCGCTGCTCAGGTCGAGCAGTGCTACCTCAACATCGGCACCGCCCTGGCCGGGGTCGGCGGCTCCTTCGACGACGTGGCGAAACTGACCGCCTACGTCGTCGACTGGACCCCCGACAAGATGCCCGCCCTCCTGGAGGGGATCTCCCGGGCGTCCGAGAAGCTGGGGGGCACCCCGGTCCCGCCGGTCACGCTGCTGGGCGTCGCGGCACTGGACATCCCCGAGCATCTGGTCGAGGTCGAAGCCACCGCGATGATCGACTGATCGGCGTTCTCCTGCCGGACTCGCTGTCCGCGGGACCTTGGGCGCGACCGCGGGACTAATGTGGCGGCATGGCCCTCGACCTGTACGCAGGCATCCCCGTCGCCGACTACGCGGCCGCGCTGGCGTGGTACGAAGTCCTGCTCGGCTCCCCACCCACGTTCGTAGCGAGCGACACGGAAGCCGTGTGGGAACTCGCGGAACACCGGTCGGTGTTCATCGAACACCGACCGGAACACGCCGGCCACGCCATGCACACCGTATTCGTCGACGACTTGGACACCTTCGTCGCCCAGGCGGCCGATCGTGGCCTGAAGCCCACGAAGCGGGAGACCTACCCGAACGGCGTGCGCAAGGCCGCGTACGTCGATCCCGACGGGAACGAGATCCAGTTCGGCGGCGCCCCACTCTGACCCGGAGGCGGGTTCCCGGTCATCGCAGACAACTGTCCTGCCTGCAAGGGAAGTTGGCGCGCCTCCGGCGCTACCATGACCGTGCCACCCTGCCCGACGCCCCCTGGGGGCGGACCGTCGGCCGTGAGCAGGAGGACCACACCATGGACGAGGACCACGGCACGGACTTCGACAGCCTCGCCGAGGCCTACGAACGCATGGCCACCGCACTGCCCTTCCGTGAACACATCGAGTCCCACACCCTGTTCACCCTCCTCGGCGACATCACGGGCAGGGCCGTTCTGGACCTGGGCTGCGGCAGCGGTCTCTACACCCGCAGACTGCGAGAGCTCGGTGCCTCGACGGCCACCGGCATCGACAGCTCCGACGGCATGCTCGACTTCGCCCGGCGCCGCGCGGCCGCGGCGGACCTCGACATCACCTACCTGTCACGCGAAGCCACCGCCCCACCTGCCGAGGGCGACCCCCAACTCGACGGCCGCTTCGACCTGGTGTCCTCCGTGTACGTACTGTGCTACGCACCCACCCGGCAGGCGCTGGCCGGCTTCTGCCGCACCGCGCGCCGCGCCCTCCGACCGAACGGCGGCCGGTTCGTCTTCGCCACGCTCAACCCCGATGTCGCCGTCGAACCCGGTTGGTACGCGCACTACGGCATCGACTTCGCCATCGGCCCGGCCGCCCGGGACGGCGCCGAGGCCCCGGCGGTGATGAAGGTGCCCGGATTCGAGGAGTTCCCTCTCCTCCCTTACCGCTGGTCGCGGCGAGCCTACGAGGATGCCCTGCACGAGGCGGGCTTCACCACCGTCACCTGGGTCCACCCCCGGGTCTCCGCCGAGGGCGTCGCCGCGTACGGCGAGTTCCACTGGGCCAACTACCTCAAGATCCCGCACGCCCTGTACGTCGACTGCGCCGTGTGACGCACGAGCCGCGAGGCCCGCAGGCGTGGGCGGCCGCGCACTCGGACGCGAAGAAGACCAGGACGTCCCCGCCTTCCCGGGGGCCGGCCTGGCACAGGCGTGCTTCCTGACGGCCGGCGTGGGCGTCGTCGCGTGGAGTTCGTCAGTCCACCGCATGACATCACGCCCCCCGGATCGGCCCGTGGGCCGATCATGGATCAGCTCGCCGCAGGACGTGAAGGGGGTTCCTGTTGCCTAGCCTCACCTGCATGAATCGTTTGCCCCGCGGCGCCACCGCCGCGTTACTCGGTCTGTCCCTCGCACTCCTCGGTACGGGGACGGCCCACCCCGTACCGGCACCGGCCGGCGTGTCCACTGCCGGTGAGAGCGACCGCGTCCGCCTCGAACTGCCGCGCCCCACAGGGCCGCTGGCGGTGGGGCGGGACACCCTGCATCTGGTCGATACCGACCGCCCCGACCCGTGGGTGTCCGAGGCCGGCGCTCGCGAGCTGATGGTGTCGCTGTACTACCCCGCCCGCTCCGGCCGCGGCCCGACGGCGCCGTACATGACCACTGGCGAGGCCCGCGCCTTCCTGGAGGACCGGGATGTGGCCGAGGTGGTGCCGGCCGAGACCCTCAGCGGCACTCGCACCCACGCCCGCCCCGGCGCCACCCCCCTACGGGGGAAGTTTCCACTGGTCGTGCTGTCGCCCGGATTCACCGTCAACCGCTCGACACTCACCTCGCTCGCCGAGGAACTGGCCGGCCGAGGGTACGTGGTGGCCGCCGTGGACCACGCCTACGAGTCGGTGGGCACGACATTCCCGGGCAACCGGCTTCTCACCTGCGTCGCCTGCGACAAGCTTCCCGAACTCGGGTACGGGGCCGTCGCCCGCGGCCGTGCCCGGGATGTCTCTTTCGTGCTCGACCAGTTGACCGACCGCTTCCCGGCCTGGCGATACGCCCGCATGATCGACCCCGCGCGGATCGGCATGGCGGGTCACTCCATCGGCGGTGCCTCCGCCGCGTCCGCCATGATGGGCGACCAGCGGATGCGTGCCGGGGTCAACCTGGACGGCTCCTTCTTCGACCCGGTGCCGACGGGCGGTCTCGGTGGCCGACCCTTCATGGTGCTGGGCGCCGGGGTCGAGGACACCTCCTGGGTACGTGACTGGCCGAACCTCGACGGCTGGAAGCGCTGGCTGGCCGTGTCTGGTTCGGGGCACTTTACGTTCACCGACATTCCGGTCCTCGCCGACCAGTTGGGGCTCCTGCCGCCGGAGGAGCCCCTGTCGGGCGACAGGTCGCAGCAGATCACCCGGCGCTACGTGGCGGCCTTCTTCGACCTTCACCTCAAGGGCGTCAGCCGGCCGCTGCTGGACCGGCCGTCGCCGGAGTATCCGGAAGTGGTTTTCCACCGGACCAACTGATCGAACGTATGCCGTCCCCGCGGAGCCGACAGGGCCTCTGGCCCTGTCGCCCGTGACGACCCGCCTACGAGTTGGTCGGAGTCGCCTGCTGCACGACCTCGAAGGACCACAGGGTGGACCCGCTCGCCGCCGGCTTGGGCCGCTCGCCGGCCTCGGCGTCACCGCCCTGGTGGGCTGCCTTCATCGGACCCTCCAGCCAGGCCTGGAAGGATGCCTCGTCACGCCACCGTGTGTAGACGAGGTAGTTGTCGGTGCCCTCGACGGGACGGAGGAGCTCGAACCACTCGAAGCCGTCGGAGCTCTCCACGGCGTGGGCACGGGACGCGAACCGCTTCTCCAGCGTCTCCCGCTGCTCGGCGGGGACGGTGAGTACGTTGATCTTGACGACGCTCATAAACCCATCCTGCCGCACGGCGATCGGCAACGGACGAGCGGCTCGTACATCACATGCCGCCACCTCGTCCCCTCGGACTGCGCGACGGTTGTGGCCGCGTTTCGTACGCAGAATGAATGTTCCACCGTACGGAATCCGTACGGTTCATGGAGTAGGCTGTGAGCCAGGAGGTGCTCCATGTCCGACTTGTTCGACGCGGTCGACGCGCTGGTCGCGTCCCGATCCCCGTTGCCGGCGCCTGCCGAGCGCAAACGGCTGCGTCAGGCACACGGGCTGACGCTGGACGAGGTGGCCACCGCCCTGAAGGTACGGCGAGCGACCGTCAGCGGCTGGGAGGCGGGCAGGACCGAGCCGAGGCCCCCGGAGCGCGACGCGTACGCGCGCCTGTTGAAGCAACTCGCGGCGCTCTACCCCGCTGACACCGACACCACCCCTCCCGCGCAGGACACGGCGCCGGTGCCTGAGACGGCCAGCGGCCCCGCCCCGTCTGCGGAGGCGTCGTCAGAAGCGCCAACTCCCTCCGTCGGCCAGGCACATGAGGCCGCGGTCAAGTCCGATCCCCAGAGCAGCGCCATGCACCCGGTCCCCGTCCCCGTCCCGGTCTCGGTCTCCGTCCCCGCCTCGGTGCCGGACAGTGCGTCGCGTGCCGAGGCGGGGCCGAGGCCGTCATCGACATCGCGCCGCCCCCGGGCGAGGAGCGCCGCCCCTCAGCAGACCACTCCGGCGGCCGCCCTCGACACGCGGTTCGCCAATGGTCCGCTCGCCGTCATCGACGCCGACGCCGACCGCCGGGTGGTGGCGTACTGCGTGGGCGGCCTGATCCTGGACGTGCCCGCCAAGTCCCTTCCCTCACTGGTGGACTGGACGCTGACGGAGGCGCAGCTGGGGGCGGAGCGGCTGAACGGCTCCGGGAAGGACGGTGACCCACTCCTCGTCCTCACCGAGGCCGCGTTGGAGCGCTATGGACTGCCGGTCACGCTGTCGGAGTCCGAGCGGCTCGCCGGGCGCCTCCCGGACGGCCACAAGGTCCTCAAGCAGCTCGACCGCGCGGACTGGCAGCTGACGAAGCGAGGGTTGGGGCCGTGGGCGCGGATCTACCGGCCCGCGCAGGGACGAGAGCGGAGTTGCGTGCAGCTGTGCGTCCCGTCGTGGTCCGCGCTGGACACACGGACCTGGGGCGACGCGGCGAAGCTTCCGCCGGCCGAACTCGCCCGGCTGCTCGGCACGTACGCGGCCCGGGTGATGACGCCGCGCGGCTCCACCGCCGTGACCGGCCTGGAGCTGATGACCGCGCTGAACCCGCCCACCCGGGCAAGCCGGCCCGACGAGGACGGAAGGCGGCACAAGGAACACCGTCCCGGATCGCTCGGCGAGCGGGCGATGGACTGCGCGCCGTGCGAGGCCCCGGACGGGCACCCGCTGCTGAGCGATCTGCCGCGCTTCCACCAGCGGGGCCCGGCGGAGATGCTGTTCGAGGAGGCGTACGACTGGGCGCGGGAGCTCACCGACGCCGAGTGCATGATGCGCTTCGTGGTCGGCATCGACGTCAACCTCGCCTTCGGCGCGGCGGCGAACGGCGCTGTCGTGGGCCTCGCGCAGCCGCCGGTTCACGTGACCGACCCGCCGTTCGATCCGACGCTGCCCGGGGCGTGGTTGGTCGACCTTTCCCACGTCGACCTCTCCCGGGTGCTGGTCGCCAAACAGTGGCGGCAGCTCGAAGGGGCCCTGCTGCCCAGCCCGTTCACACCGACCGGCGAGCGCCCGGAGGGGCCGGCCTGGTACGCGACGCCGACCGTGGCGTACGCGGTGGAGCTCGGCTACGACGTCGCCCCGGTCGAGGCCTGGGTGCGCCAGGACAAGGGCAAGTTCCTGGACGGCTGGTACAAGCGGCTGCGCAACGCCTACGTCGACACCATGGGCGACCTGGGCGTGGGCGAGAAGCTGCCTCCGGCGGAGTTCCTGCGGGTGATGGACGACTACAAACAGCGCGACCCGGAGATGGCGATCGTCCTGGACGCGATCAAGGCGACCGTGAAGGGCGGCATCGGCAAGCTGCGGGAGCGGGCGCGCGGCGGCGGCTGGAAGCCCGGCCAGGCCTGGCCGGCCCTCTCCAGGCCAACGTGGCGGCCCGACATCCGCGCGGCCGTCATCTCCCGGGCCCGGGTCAACATGCACCGCAAGATGCTCAACCTGGCCGCGGCCACCGGCCGGTATCCGGTGGCGGTCCTGTCGGACTGCGCCGTGTACGCCGCCGACGGGCCCTCCCCGCTGGACGTCCTCCCGTACGACGCCGACGGCAAGACGGTGCCTGGAAGCTTCCGCCTGGGGGTGTCGCCGGGGATGGTCAAGCACGAGGGCACCCGGACCACTCTGTGGGCCGAGGAAGTACGGGAGAAGTACGACCGGGCCCTGAACCTCGCGCGCTACGTCAAGACGGGCGAGGTCACCGCCAAGGACGACGGGGAGTAGGGGAGCCGATGGTCACGGTCGGGGATGGGCTCGACAAGGCGGTGCGGGCGGCGTTCACGCGCCCCGCTCCGAAGTCGGCGGGTGCCCGGATGCGGTACCTGGTCAGACAGCTCAAGGGCACCAAGCAGGTGGCCCAGTTGTTGCGTGTCTCCCAGCGGACCGTGGAGCGGTATGTGAAGGACCAGATCAAAAAGCCGCGCCGGGACCTCGCCGAGCGCCTGGAGCGCGAGGTGTACAAGCGGTGGCAGCCGCAGATCCGCGCGCAAGCCAAGCAGACCGCGGCCACGACCGGCGGCATCGTCATCGACACCCGCGCCCGTTTCGGCTACACCGCCGCCCCGGGCACCACCGACGACCCCCGGCTCCGCCACCTCACCGTGGCACTGCCCCCGCAGCACGCCGCCCGCCTCTTCGAGGCCCAGGAAGCCGGGGCCGGCGAGCAGGCGCTGCGCGACATCGCCGCCGAGGCACTGGGCGAGGTGTACTTCCGCGACAGCGGCCGCCGAGCCCAAGGGCTGGAGGTTGAGTTCAGCGACCTGGAGCACCTGGAGTTCGAGCTTTAGCCGGGCCGTACGGCACGCCCCCGGCATCACGGTGACTGGCGGTTGCGCTGCTGTGGTGAGCGGGGCCGCATGATGAGCGCGGCAACGTGGTAAGTGCACGGCTCCGGGCCCGGGTTGGCGTAACCGTGTGTGACGTCGGCGGCGAAGTAGGCGGAGTCACCCGCGTCGAGAACGAGTGCCTCGTCTCCGAGGGTGAGCCGGAGCGTCCCGGACTCCACGGCGATGAACTCGTGGGAGCCCGGAGCGTAGGCGGGGAACGCGCTGGCGTCGCAGCCGGGCGGCAGAGTGGTGCGGATCCATTCGAAGTTCACTCCGGGCACGACGGGGGAGAGGACCGTCCGGTGCCACCCGCCAGGCTCGTGGACCGTGTCCTGGTCGGCCGCTCGTCGCACGATGGCACGGCTGTCGGCGGACTGGGCGACGAGTTCGGGAAGAGGGACTCGGAGTCCTTCGGCGATGCGGGCGAGCACTGTGATCGTCGGGGCCTTCTGCCCGCGCTCGACCGAGGACAGCATGCTCACACTCACATCGGCGGTGTTCGCCAGTTGCTGGAGGGTCAGTCCCCGGTCGTGCCGCAGTCCCTGGACGCGCCTGCCCAGCGCCAACAGATCAAGCATTGCTCTATAATGGCATCTGTTTCCGCTATAGAGAAATGAGCTGGTCGTGGCAGGCATGGCAGATGCCGAGGCGGTCATCCGCCCGGCTACTCCTCGGGACCAGGAGGCAGTGGCCGACATCTACGCGCACTACGTTCTCCACACCGTCGCGACATTCGAGACAACCGTTCCGGGTGTCGCCGACTGGGAGCGTCGACTGGACGACCTCACCGGCCGCGGTCTGCCGTTCGTCGTCGCCGAACTCTCCGGCCAGGTGGCCGGTTTCGCGTACGCGGCTCCCTGGCGGGCCAAACCCGCCTACTGCCACACGGTGGAGGACACGATCTATCTCGCCCCGAGTGCTACCGGCCGTGGCCTGGGCAACGCTCTACTACACGAGGTGATCGCCGGCGCAGCCCGGGCCGGAGTGTGCCAGATGATCGCCGTCATAGCCGACACGGGCAGCGACGCCTCAGCCGCACTGCACCGTCGCTGCGGCTTCACGGAGGCAGGCCGCCTGACCGCCGTCGGCCGCAAGCACGGACGGTGGATCGACACACTGCTGTTGCAACGCGACCTGACGGCGGCCGAACCGGAATGAGCCGAGGCGCGGGAGTCTCTACCCGGACCGGAACTGAGCCCATCGCCGGGGAGAGCGGGCAGGGCCCTGGCGAGCGATGATCTCCAGGGTCTGCCTGGCTGCACCTGGTCGACGTCGACGAGGGCGACGGCGTCCCCGACGTTGTCGCCCGAGACGGCGGAGACGATGGCATGGCGGCCACCGCGACGATATTGAACCGGCCGGCGCCCGCGAAGACGGCGGCGATGATCATGACGGTTTGGCCGGGGACGGGGACCCTCAAGTCCCCGGCGAACACCAGGGCGGCGACCGCCAGGTAGCCCCAGTGGCCCAGCAGTGGGGCGATGTCGGCCCGGACGCTGGGAAGCAGGGGAGCGAGGGAGCGGCCGTCGCGGTTTCTCTTCCGGTCACGTCTCCGTCTCGGGCGTCGCAGGCGCGGTGCTGCGGTGGGCGAGTGCGAGTGCCGCGCCCGACGCGAGGAGGACGGCGAGCGCCGCGTAGCCGTGGGTGAGGGTGGTCGACGCGGCGACGGCGGCCACGAGCAGCGGGCCGCCCGCGTCACCGAGTTCGCGTCCGGGTTCGGCGGCGCCCATGGTCTGGCCGAGGCGTTCTTGGGGGGTGGTGGCCGCGAGGGCGGCGAAGCCGAGCGGGGTGATCAGGCCGGTTCCGGCGCCGATCAGGGCAGCGCCCAGGAGCACCCCGGTGAGGCCGGGCAGCATGGCGCACCCCAGTCCGGCGGTGGTGAGCAGCAGACCCGCCGCGATGCCGCCGCGGGCGGTGAGGCGTCCGTCGTCCAACGCGCGTCCGGCCCTCGGCTGGACGAGGGCCGCGCAGGCGGCGAGCACCGAGACGGCGGCCCCGGTGGCTACTGTGCCCAGTCCGGTGGCCCGCCCGGAGACGGGCAGGAAGCCGACACCGACCGACAGGGCGCCGGTCGCCGCAGCCAGGGCCGCGGTGGGGGCCAGGAAGGCCGGGTCGGCCAGGCGCCGGGCCAGGTCGAGCACCGTCTGCCGGGCTTTGGGCAGTGGCGGTACGGCAGGGACGGCGAGCGCGGCCCAGATGGCGACCGCCGCACCGAGCATGGCCAGGACCGCGAAGAGCAGGCGTAGGCCACCGGCCCACACCAGGACCCCGCCGAGCAGCGGACCGAGGGTGTAGCCGATGGACTTGTAGAAGCCGTAGGAGCCGAACGCGCGGCCGTGCTTGGCCGCTGGGTTGAGCCGGGCGACGAGTGCGGAGGCCGAGGGGGAGAAGGCGGAGGCCGCGGCGCCCTGGCCGAGGCGGGCTGCCCACAGCCAGCCGGGGCTGTCCGCGACGGCGTACACGGCGGAGGCGGCGGCGAAGGCGACCAGCCCGCCCAGCAGCACCGGGCGGGCGCCGATCTTGTCGGCGAGGATGCCGAAGACCGGCTGGAGGATCACCTCGGCCCCGTCGTACAGGGCGAGCAATCCGCCGAGGACGAGCAGGGAAGTGACGGCGTCTTCGGAGAAGCCGCCGAGGTTGGCGGCGATGTCGTGGGCGCCGAAGGCGGTGGTGAACCCGGCCGCGTACAGCGGCCACATCTGCCGGGCCGGTGCCGTGTGCGCGCTCACTACTCCCCCTCCGGGGCCTGGTGCAGGGCGCGGAAGACGCGTTCGGCGTAGTCCTCACAGGCGGCGGTGCACTGCTTGAGGCGCCGTGCGGCTTCGGCCGCCTCCGGAGCACCGAACACATCGCGCGCGGTCAGGTCGCGGTGCCGGCGTCGCAGCCGCTCCAGCGACTGCTCCTCTTCCTCCAGTTCGGCCAGGGTGAACTTGGCGATGCGGATCTCCTTGGCCAGCTCCGCCTCGAACTTGCCGCAGTCGGCCAGGAACTCCGTCCAGTCCGCGGTCCGGGCGGCAGTGAACAGCGCCTGGAATCGGGCGGCGTCCTCGGAGCTGCGCCCGGCGGCGTTCAGGGGAGACGGCGGTTCCGATGACGAGCGGCGCGCCGCCGACCCCGGCGCCCACGGCGTCCTTCAGCTCGTACAGTCCGGCGCCGGTGAGTGCCGGGATGCCGAGGAAGAACGACAGGCGGGTGGCCGCGACCCGGTCCAGGTCCAGGATGAGCGCGGTGGACATCGTCGCGCCGGAGCGGGAGAAGCCGGGGAAGAGCAGCGCGAGGATCTGCGAGCTGCCGACCAGCATCGCGTCCTTGAAGCCGGTGTCGTCCTCACCGCGCTTGTGCCGGCCCATCTGGTCGGCCGCCCACATCGCATCGGACCCGACGATGAGCGAACCGGCCACCACCCACAGTGAGGCAAGCGGCCCCTCGACGAGCGGTTTGGCGGCCAGGCCCACGACGACGATCGGGATGGTGGCGTTGATGACCCACCAGGCGAACTTGTAGTCGTGGTGGTGGCGCTCCTCCCGGTCGACGATGCCGCGGCCCCAGGCGGAGACGATCCGCACGATGTCCTTGGAGAAGTACACCAGCACCGCGGCGATCGCGCCGACCTGGATGACGGCGGTGAAGCCGACCACCGAGGTGTCGTCGACCGGGATACCCATCAGCCCCTCGGCGATCTTCAAGTGGCCCGTGGAGGAGACCGGAAGGAACTCCGTGACCTCTTCGACGATTCCGAGAACGGTGGCCTGTCCGACTCCGACCCGGCAGCCTCGAGCGCAACCATATTGGGTCAGTGTGAGCTGCCAGCCGGCACTCTTGACTGATCGTTTCAGAATGAGGTGAGCCGCGGGTCGGCGCGGTCATGCTCATGGCGATCTTGGTTGGCAAGGTGTTCGGGTGCGTGCTGATCTTGTTCCGGACGGCCTGTGGAGCGTGCGGCAGTAGGGGAGCCGACTCTGCACCGCACGCCTTCGCCAGTACCTTCCTGCTCGGAGAGTGCCGCGGCCTCGCTGCGCCCAGCGCAGTTCACCCGCACCCCCCCGACTCGCCAAGCGTGATCACGTCATCGGCCCGCGAGCTTGGACCACACGGCCACTTCACCGCTGGTCGACTCGAAGCCGGCCTCAGCCTGTTCATCCCACCGCGAAGGATCCTGCCCGGGCGGCTCCCCGTCCCACACCTCCACGGTGACCGCAGCGGTGTGCGTGTGGCCGGCACCGTAGATGTCGAGACGCCCCGGGATGGGGTTCAGGAACACGCCGCCCGCGACATCGTCAGGGAACGGGACGGGCAGATCACCGTCATCGGAGTCCTGGAACCCGAAGGGTCAGGCATGTCAGGCCTGGGCCTTCAGATGGCGGTTGGGAAGGCTCCGAAGGGGTCGTCGCTGGTGACGCCGTCGGGTAGTCCTTTGATGGCCTGCTCGAAGTCGGGCCATGCCTGGCTTTGGGGTCCTCCGGTCAGCCTGGCGTAGAGCTCCGCGAGGGTGCCGGTGTCCCCGAGGGGGACCATCTCCTGTGCGATCTGCGGGAGCTTGTGGCCCTGGCTGATGAGGCAGGAGATGAAGGCCATCCCGCAGCCGGTGCTCAGCGGGTTGCGGTCGGTCGGGTCGGTCCGGTCGACGAAGTTGCGCGCCCCGTGCTCGGCCCAGTCCGGGGCGGTGGCGAAATCGACCAGGGCGTTGTTGCTTGCGACGGCGGCGCACCAGCGGGAGAGGGCTTCGCCGGTGCTCAGCCCGCACAGCTGGCCGTTCATCGCACACTCGCTCAGCTCGGCCTCGAACAGCCCCGATACCCGGGCGGGGTTGCCGAAGGAGGCGTCCACCTCGATGGCGCCGCCGCTTTGGAAGGTGCAGCCGTCGTGGTCCGCGCCGCCGGAGCCGTCGGCGACGCCGCCGAGGGCGAAGACGATGGCGCTGACCGGCGCGCCGGTGGTGTTGAAGATGGTGTTGTTCAGGTTGAACACGCGGTCGGCGTCGCTCAGGAGGTCGGTCGCGTTCTGCATGCCCTGCGGCCCGAGGCTGGGGTCGACATAAACGGTCACCGCCCCGCTGGGGCTGGCTCCCACCAGGTGGGAAACACCGCGGTAGCTTGGCCACCGAGGCAGGACGGAATGTGTTCTCAGAGGACGATTCATGGCGCTGCTCTCTCATATCGAAGGCGCTGCTTGCTGCCATTGGTCACCGAAGGTGAAGACTCCGCGTCGTCCGGCGCGGCCCGAGATGACACCCAGTAACTCCCCTGCTGCGGGAGCCCCTTACGGCCATTGTGGTCCGGCTCTGGTGGGCTCGCATCTGGGCACACACCTCCCCGGGTTGGCTGCCCGTTCAACGACCCGGGTTGGTTGCCCGCTCAACGAAACCGCCGGATGCGCCAGTCAGTTGACGCGACGCCGCCGATGCGGTCGGTCTACGTCCCGACTGCGCCGTCGGATCCTCTTCTGGAGAAGCTTGACCTGCCGCCCGTCCGGTTCCACGATCTCCGACACTGCGCTGCCACACTCTCCCTGGCCGTCCGCATCCACATGAAGAAGATCCAAGCTCTCCTAGGGGCAGCAGCTACTCCCTGACCGCCGATCCCTACACCTCGGTGCTGCCCCAGTTCGAGAACGCCGAGGACGAAGCTCAGGTCGCCCTGGTGCCGCGAGCAGGAAAGCAGAAGGAGCCACCAGCCGCGCCCGCCGTTCCCAGCGATGAACCCAGGTGGACGGCCCGCCTGACGGCACGTTCCCAGCGCGTTCCCATCTGATGTAAGAATGCCCTCCGCCGATCTCCACGGAGGGCATCCGTCACTCCCAACCAAGCTCTGACCTGGTGTTTCTCTGTGCCCCCGGCAGGATTCGAACCTGCGACACCTGCTTTAGGAGAGTGGTGGACGACCCTGCGGATCAGGCGCCCACGGTCCCGTCGACCCCTTCACGCAGAAAGTCCGCGTGCCCGTTGTGGCGGCCGTACTCCAGAAGCACGTGCACCATGACCATCCGCAACGACACCTCCTCGGCCCATCTCGGCTGGTATCCGGCCAGATCCAGGGACTCGGCCTCCCGCTCGATACGGCGCGAGTTCGCCACCTCGGCCTCCCAGGCCGTGAACGCCTCGGCCCTGGTCGATGCGCTCGCGTCGTACGCCGCCTGGAAGTCGATCTCCTCGGACCAGACCATGGGCGCGTCGTTGTCCTCGAACACGCGGCGGAACCAGGCACGTTCCACCTCCGCCATGTGCCGCACGAGTCCGAGCAGCGAAAGCGTGGACGGTGGCATCGACTGCTGCCGCAGTTCCTCGTCGGTCAGCCCTTCGCACTTCATGGCGAGGGTCGCTCGGTGGAAGTCGAGGAACGCCCGCAGCGTCTCGCGTTCGCTTCCAAAACTGGGTGGCCCTATGCGATTGTCGCTGGTCACTGGCCATGCTCCTGATCCGTACCGGTATATACGGCCAGTATCCACTCCCATGGCCGTCGGGCTGACCCGACCCACGAGTCTCGACCTCGGCTGGACAGGGCCCCGCGACCGGAAGTTGTGCGGGACGTTTCCGCCGTCACCGCCTCGATCAGTCTGCGTAGTCGGGGGCGATGCGTTCCACCAGGCGGAGCAGGGCCTGCCAGGCCAGGTCGTATGCCTGGTCGTCCTGGAGGTCGGATCCGTGTTCCTCGCCGCGCAGTTGGCGAGCCGTGCGCTCGCACACGTCGCCGGGCGGCAGCGTGAGTGGGGTACCGCCGGTTTGTGCGGCGACCTGGATCTCGCAAGCCTTCTCCAGGTAGTACATGCGCAGGAAGGCCTGGGCGGCGGTCTCGCCGACGGTGAGCAGGCCGTGGTTGCGCAGGATGAGCGCGGGGTGAACACCGATGTCGGCGACGAGGCGCTGCTGTTCGTCGAGGTTGAGGGCGACGCCCTCGTAGTAGTGGTAGCCGACTCGGTTGTGGAACTCCATGGACATCTGGTTGACCGGCAGGAGTCCGTCCCGTTGGGCGGCGACGGCACAGCCGGCCTTGGTGTGGGTGTGCAGCACGCAGTGGGCATCGGAGCGGGCGGCGTGGATCGCGCTGTGGATGACGAACCCGGCGGGATTGACCGGGTACGGGGTCGGCTCGACGGGGTTGCCGGCCAGGTCGATCTTGACGAGGTTCGAGGCGGTGATTTCCTCGAAGAGCAGCCCGTAGGGGTTGATGAGGAAGTGGTGGTCGGGGCCGGGCAGCCGCAGCGAGATGTGGGTGAAGATCAGGTCGGTCATACGGAAGTGCGCTACGAGCCGGTAGACGGCTGCCAGTTCGCGGCGTAGGCGCTGCTCTTCGTCGCCGTGGTGCTGTTGTCCGTCCGGGGCGGGCTCGGCCGGGGCGGGCTCGGCCGGGACGGGCCTGGCCGCGGCGAGGGTGGGGGCTGGGGCGTTGTCAGCGGTCGTGGCGCTGGTGGCCATGGAACTCGGCTCCTGTCGGTGTGTCAGAGGGAGGTGACGGCTGTCTTGGACTGCGTGGTCGGACTGTCGTCGAGATCGGTGGTGGCCTGCCCGGCGAGGCGGCGACGCCACTGCTCCAGGACATGTGTTTCGGTCGGCCGGGTGGTGAGGCTGACCGCGACGTAGGCGACCAGGCTGACGGCGAGGCCGTAGTAGATGGGTTCGTTCGCAAGCATGCCCTCGGCGGCCATCAGGGCGATGACGGTGACGCTGCCGGCGGTCATCGCCGCGAGCGCCCCGGGCAGGTTGCCGCGCTTCCAGAGCAGGCCGCCGAGAATGGGCACCAACAGGCCGCCGACCAACAGGTTGTAGGCGACGGTGAGCGCTGCGAGAACGTCGTCGAGCAGGCAGGCGAGAGCGATGGACACCACGCCGAGGATGATGATGGCGGCCCGGTTGGAGGCGACCTCGTCGTGGTCGTCACCGGTCCGCGGGTGTGCGGTGCGTCCGCCGAGGGCGCGCAGTCGGTGCCAGATGTCGTTGTTGACGACCGTGGCGGAGGCGATCAGGGCGCCGCTGGCGGTGGACATCATCGCGGACAGGGCGGCGGCCAGCACCAGGCCTTTGACGCCGGTGGGCAGGGTGCTCTTGACGATGGTCGCGAAGGCGCTGTCCGCGTCGGCGAGGTCGGGGTGGAGGATTTTGGTGGCCATGCCGATCACGGCGCCGGCCAGTGCGTAGACCAGGCAGTACAGGCCGGCGACGGTGCCGCCCCAGGAAGCGACCTTGTCGCTGCGGGCGGTGAAGACGCGCTGCCAGATGTCCTGACCGATCAGCATGCCGAACGTGTAGATCAGTACGTAGGTGAAGATGCTCTCGCCGCCGATGGAGCCGAACGACAGGTAGCTGTCGGGCAGTTGGGCGGAGAGCTGCGCGAAGCCGCCCGCCTTGACGACCGCTGCCGGCAGCAGGACCACGAGAACGCCGATGCTCTTGACCACGAACTGCACCATGTCGGTGAGGGTGATCGACCACATGCCGCCGAGGGCGGAGTACCCGACCACGATGGTGCCGCCGATGATGACGGCGGCCCAGCGGGGCACGTCGAAGAGGACGTCGAACACGGTGGCGTAGGCGATGGTGGAGGTGACGGCCAGCATCAGGGTGTAGATCCACATCACCAGGCCGGAGATGATGCTGGCCGAGTCGCCGTAGCGAAGGGACAGCATGTCGGCGACGGTGTAGACCCGCAGACGGGCGATGCGCGCGGAGAAGCCGATGCTCAGTGCCAGCAGTCCGAAGCCGATGGCGAAGACCATCCAGGCGCCGGACAGCCCGTAGGTGTAGCCGAGGCGCACACCGCCGATGGTGGAGGCACCGCCGATGACCACGGCGGCCATCGTGCCGGTGTACATGCCGGGGCCGAGGCGCCGTCCGGCGACGAGGAAGTCGCTGGTGGAACGGGCGCGTCTCTTGCCCCACCATCCGACGGCGGCGATACCGAGCAGATATCCGATGATCACTGCGTAGTCGACGCTCATGACGTCCTCCGGTCCTAGGTCCTTGGCGGCCCGCGCCGGGGAACGCGGTACCGGGATGCTCGTGTGCTCTGTGACTCGTGTGAGGGGAGCGGCTGCGCGCAGGACCGGGTAAGGCGGCGGCTTGCTACTCGGGGTGACAGGCGGGCTCGGCCACGGTGGGGACGAGTGGGGACGCTGGTGCCGGTGCGGAAGGTGTGTGCCCGGTGTCCGGTGCCCGGTGGGGTTCGACCACCGTAGGCCGCCGGGCCTTGACACCACACTGTCGGATCTGTCTCATATCGTGACCGCCAAGGGATGAATCATCCCGCCTGCGGAACGCGTCGATCCGAGGAATCGCTCATGCCGCCGACCAGCGCGCCCCCAGCGCCGACCAGCCCCACTCCACCCCCGTCAGGCACCCCCGCCGTCCCACTGAGCACCCTGCTCGCCGACGCCGCCCTGGGCCTGCAGCAGGTCGCAGGGCCCACGGAAGACCGCCTCGTCGGCACGATCGGCACCACGGAGCTGGAAGACCCGGCCCCCTACCTGCTCGGCGGCGAACTCCTGCTCATCGCCGGTGTCCGCCTCCCGGAGACCACCGAGGGCGTCGACACCTACGTACAACGCGTCGTCCGGGCGGGCATCGCGGCGCTCGGCTTCGGTGTCGCCCCGGTGCACGACGAGGTCCCGTCCGCCCTGGTCACGGCCTGCGACCGGCACGGGCTTCCCTTGCTGCGGATCCCGCCCGGGACGCCGTTCGTCGCCGTCAACCATGCCGCCCACGCGGCCATGGCCGAGGCACGGCACCAGGAACTGCGCCAGATCGCCGAGGCGCAGGCCGCCCTCGCCACGGCCGCGGCCCGTCCCGACGCACTGAAGGCGGTCCTGCAGCAGCTCGCCACGCGTCTCGGTGCCTGGGTCGTCCTCCTGAACCCGCTCGGCGGCGAACTCCTCGCCGCCGGCACCCGGCCGGAGGCGCCCGCCGCAGTGCAACTGCGCGCCCTCGCCGCGCGCACCACGGCCCACGTACGATCCCGCTCCGCCGAAGGACGGCCGCAGCTGCCGACAGCGGCAGCCGAGCATCACGCCGAGTTCCACCTCACGGTGCACACCCTCCCCGCAGAGATCGCCGACGGCCCGTTCGTCCTCGGCGTCGCAGCCGCCTCCACGCCCACCGCCGTGCACCGCTCCGTGATCGGCACCGCGCTGGTCCTGTTGTCGCTGCTCACCACCCCCCGGCACGCCCTGGGTACCGACACCCGTGGCGCCGCGGCCCTGGTCCGCCTGATGCTCGGCCAGCACCCCGTCGACGTGGCCCGGCTCCTGTCGCCGGACGCACGGGCTGCGGACAACTGGGTCGTGGTCCACGGCCGCATCACCAGACCTGGCCCAGGGGCAACGGCGCGCCCCGGCGGCGACCCTGTCCAACTGGCCGCCCTCGGCACGGTCCTGACCACGCCCTACCTCGACATCGACGGCACCAGCCTGCGCGCACTCGTCCCCAGCAGCCCCGGTTCCCCGCTGCCCGACCTCGCCTCGGTCGCACGCCTCGGCTGGACCCTCGGCATCAGCTCGCCCGTCGCCGCCGCCGATCTGGCGATCGCCGACAGACAGGCCGATCGCATGTTGCGCCATGCCGTGGCCACCGGCACGTCCTCGGCACAGCACCGCACCCAGGACCTGACCATGCACTCCCTGGTCAGCCCGGGCGACGCAGCGGCACTCGCGCAGGCCCGCTTCGCCCCCTTCGCAGAAGCCCCCGCGCCCGGCCCCGCCGTCCTGCTGGAAACCCTGCGCACCTGGCTTGCCCACCACGGCAACTGGGACCGCACAGCCGCCGCTCTCCAACTCCATCGCAACACCGTGCGCCGACGCATCGCCAAGTCAGCCGAACTGCTCGACGCCGACCTTCAGGACCTCAATGTCCGGATGGAGCTCTGGTTCGCCCTCCACTGGCTCCCCGGCGAGCAGCCCACGGGCAAACAGAGGACAGCTGATCCCACCGAACCGACACCGCCGTGAGCAGGACTGGGACAACGAGGCACCACCGCCGTTGCCGCACACGCGGGCCGCCCCCTGTACTCACCCGCCGGGCTTCGCACAGAGGTTGACGGCCGCGAGGGACGACTCAGCGGGAGCTGTTCAGCCGAGGGCTTCCCTCAGCCGTTCACACACCCGCTCCACCTCCGCCGCCCCGGGGAAATACTCCGCTTCACCCATCGCCACCTGCAATGCGGGACCGAAGGCGTCGAACCGGGCCAGGTCGTCCTTTCCGACGGGCTGCACGACGAAGTGGATGTGGCCGGGAACCCCGCCGGCATGCGACCACAGGCACACGTACACCTGCTCCGGGGCCATCACCTCGGTGACGGCAGCGCTCACCCTCTGCAGCAGAGGCCCCAGCTCGCTGGACTCCTGCGCCGTCAACTCGGCCACGTGCACCACATGTCGAGCCGGCTTGACCACAACGGTCCCCGGACCGAGCGGTCCGACGCAGTGCTCGACAACCCAGGACTCGGTCCGCAGCACGTTTCCGCCCGGCAGCGGAACATTCCCCATCGTGAGGTCACACGCCAGACACCCGCCCCGCGCACCGGAATCCTCAGCCACGGTCGCTCCACCAATCCCGGACAGCCCCATGACGCGCCCCTTGCCCCTTCCCACTCACGAAACCACGCCGATGGCGCTGGAGCCTGTCACGGTTCGTCCGACCGCTCTCGTCGTGGCCCGAATGACGTGGGGCCGGGTGAGCAGGTCGGTACTGTCCGCCCACTGATCCACGCTTCCCACCAGTGGCAGCGTGCAAAGGTCCGGGTCGGTGACGGTGCGCGCGAGTGCCTGTGCGAAGCGCTCGGCATGCAGGACCAGGAAAGGACGCGAGTGGTAGCGGCGACGTTTCGGGTCCATCGGCGTGATCAGTCCGGATGTGTTCTGCAGCGAAGCGACGGCCTCGTAGGCATCGCACAGGTGCGCTTCCCGGGTCGGGTAGTCCGTTGCCGTCAGCACACCGCGCAGCGCCGGGGTGAGCGACTCCGCCACCGGCAGTCGGCCGAACGCGCTGCCGAGCCACTTGCCGTAGGGGGCGTAGCGGCGCTCAAGCAGCAGGCACAGGCGCATCAGGTCCCGCACCAGGCGGGCGGCCACAACAGCCGAACCGATGTCGTCACCGACCTCCGCGCAGCGCCCCACGAACGCCTCTTCCTGCGAGACACGCTGCCACTGACACGCCAACAGGTACCGCCACACCTGCTCCGGGTACCACTCCAGCCTGCGCCGGCGGTCGGTGAGCGTGCCGAGCTCATCGTGGAACACCGCGCCACCGGTGGTCTCGGCGAGCCGCTGCTGCGGCATGGCCAGCCATTCACGAACGCTCAAGTCCGTCTCGGCGGTACGCAGTCCGAGCTGCTCGGCCAGCCATCCGTCCACGTCGTACACGTCCACGCGGTGGCTGACCGGGCCATCGGTCAACTGCATGCGACCGACCGGATCCAGCGGATCGTCCCTCTCCTGGAAGTGGGTGGGCCAACCCCGCACCTGCTTCGGCAGCCGCTCGGCCAGCATGCGACGGATATCCGCCCCGTGCTGGGCGTGGTCCTGGGCAGTCAGGAAGATCTGCAGCCGCGGGCCCCATTCGTGATCTGCCGACCGCGGTGTGTCGAAGCCCAGCACCTCAGACCCGCTACCGACCCGGGCAGCCGCGTACCGCAGCCCCGGAAGGACTTCCCCCAGGAGCGGGCGTACCGCCTCCTCGTACAAGACCCTGGACAGCTCGATTCCGGGCATGTACCTGGCGCCAGAGAACGTCATGACCCAACTGTGCTGGAAATCCTCTTCGGCGTACCACCGGGTATCCGCGACGACTGGCTGCTCGCCACGGTGCACCAGCTGCGCGCCGAGGTGCCGCACTGCGAGCCCGCGTACCGCGAAGCCGGAAGCAGTGAGCAACTGCGCCTGCTGCGCCAGGGCCGCCTCGACATCGGCATCGTCCACCAGGCCCCGCCCGCCGAACACGTCTCGCGCCGGCTGTGGGCCGAACCCTCGGCGTCGCCGTCCGACCATCCCACCCCCTCGCTGCCCGCCCCCGCTACACCCTGGCCGACCTGGACGGACTGCGCGTCCTCGTCCACTCCCGCGACCAGGTGCCGACTCAGCAGGACAGCCTCATGGCCGCCGCTCTCGCCTCCGACATCCGCCCGCAGTGGCTCTTCACCCACTACGTCGAGCACGCCCGCGCCTGTGCCGAGGCCGCCGAGGCCGAGGCGGTCGTGGTCGGCTCGTACACCGCCGGCCGCCAGCTCCCCGACTGGCCCTGGCGACCGCTGACGGGACTGTCGCCGGCCATGACGACGTGGGTGGTGCGCCAGGCGGACACCCGTACCGTCGTGCAGCAGGCGGCAGCGGCGATCACCGGGCAAGGGGAAGAACAGGCTGTGGTGGCGTAGCGCGGCCCTGTTCGGCGCCGCCACGCGCATCGACCGATGGGCTGGGGGCTGACGGGCTGGGGGCTGACGGGCTGTAGAGGGCGATGCCCGGGGCATATCCGCGCCGCATGAGGCGGAGGGCCTGGACGTTCACCCGCATGGCCCGCCTGGTTCGCGGTGCCGCACGGCACGACACACGATCGTTGCCATGCGGCCGATACGCACCCTCACGTGGTGCGACGGTCCGCCCCGTTCCACAGGAAGAGGTGCTCCGGATGGCAGTCTCCCCAGCCGTGTCGATGATCCCGGACGGCGTGTCCACCACCGCGTTCGACGGGTCCCGAGTGCGGGTCGTGCTGATGCTGGACATCCATGACGGAACACAGCAGGAGTTCCTCGACGCCTACGAGCACATGTGCGAGCAGGTCGCCGCGGTGCCCGGGCACATCAGCGACCAGCTCTGCCAGTCACTGGAGAACCCCACCCAGTGGCTCATCACCAGCGAATGGGAGAGCGCACCGCCCTTCCTCGCGTGGGTCAACAGTGAGGACCATCTGGAGATGGTCAAGCCCCTGCAGGGCTGTGTCCGCGACACCCGGTCGATGCGTTACACCGTCCTGCGCGAGACCTTCGGCAAGAAGCACAAGTCGCGTGCGGTGGCCCGGGAACGGCTGCAGTCCGCGCCGCGCGTGGGCGGCAACACGGTCCGGCAGGCGCTGACCTTCACCGTCAAACCCGGCACTGAGTCCAAGGTCGCGGAGATCCTTTCCGGTTACGCCTCGCCCGAGGCCCGGGTGGACGAGACCACCAGGCTGCTCCGCACCTCACTGTTCATGCACGGCAACCGTGTCGTCAGAGCGGTCGAGGTACAGGGCGAGCTGCAGGCCGCGCTGCGGCACGTCGCCCGGCAGCCCGAAGTACGCGCCGTCGAGGAGGCCCTCGACCCGTATCTGGAACAGGAACGGGACCTCCGCGACCCGCAGTCCGCCCGGCTGTTCTTCACCCGGGCCGCGGTCCCGGCCGTCCATCACGTGGAGTCCGGTCGCCGGGAGGGCCCGGACGTGCGGCGGTGCGCGTTCTACTACCCGGCGAGGCCCGGCAGCGGCCAGGCACTGGCCCTGCTCCTGTCGCAGCAGGACGTGGCCGCCACGGGCGACCCGGCCGGTCAGGTCCTCGCCTGCACCGTCTTCCACCGCGACGACCTCGTCGTCCGGCTTGTCGACATGGACGGCGAACCGGAGGACGCGCCCGGCGCCGCGCTGGCTCTGCGCACGTCCGCCGTCATCGCCGAGGCAGGGCGAATGCTGGATGCGGGAGCACTCGGTATCGACGAGACCCTGGCGGACGACCGGATGCTGCCGCGGCTCCTCACGCACGCCCGGATGAAGCACGTCACCGACCGCCGGGCGTCGGCCTCCTGACCCGGCTGCCGTCCGAACGCCGCATCCCGTCCCCCACCTTTGCCCCCACCTTCGCATCCTGCTCCGGAGACCGACATGGCAGAACAGCACGCACGCATCGTCGACCTCAGCGGCATCGCGCCCAACCGCCGGCGCGGCGGCGACATCCGCGCCCTCCTCACACCCACCACGGTGGGGTCGACCAGTGGATTCATGGGCGTGGCCATCGTGCAGCCCGGGGAACGCATCGCCGAGCACTACCACCCGTACTCCGAGGAGTTCGTGTACGTCACCCACGGCACCTTCGAAGTGGACCTGGAGGGAGAGCCCCACGCCCTCCGGCCCGGCCAGGGGCTGCTGATCCCGCTGAACACGCGGCACCGCTTCCGCAACGTCGGCGACAGCGAGGCGCGCATGGTCTTCCACCTGGGCCCGCTGGCCCCTCGGCCGGAACTCGGGCATGTCGACACGGAGGAGACGGAAGGGACCGCGCAGCCCGAGGTGGTGTCATGAACCGGCGGGTCGCCGTCACCGGCGTAGGTGTCGTCGCCCCGGGCGGAATCGGCATATCCCAGTTCTGGGACCTGCTCTCCAATGGGCGTACGGCGACGCGCCGGATCTCCCTCTTCGACCCGGTGGGCCTGCGCTCACAGATCGCGGCCGAGTGCGATTTCGACCCGGCGGCACACGGCCTGGACGACGAGACCACCGGGCGCTGCGACCGGTACATACAGTTCGCGCTGGTCGCCGCCAGAGAGGCGGTCCGCGACGCGGGCCTCGACCTCCAGCAGTCGGACCCCTGGCGGATGGGAGCCAGCCTGGGGAGCGCGGTGGGGGGCACCACGCGACTCGAACACGACTACGTCCTCGTCAGCGCGAACGGCGCGCGATGGGACGTCGACGACCGGCGGGCGGAGCCGTCACTGCACCGGGCCTTCACCCCGAGCACCCTCGCCTCCGCCGTCGCCGAGGAGTTCGGCGTCCACGGGCCGGTGCAGACCGTCTCCACGGGGTGCACATCCGGACTCGACGCGGTGGGATACGCGTACCACGCCATCGCCGAGGGCCGTGCCGACGTATGTCTCGCGGGCGCCTCGGACTCACCGATCTCGCCGATCACGATGGCGTGTTTCGACGCCATCAAGGCGACCTCTCCGAACAACGACGACGCCGCACACGCCTCGCGCCCCTTCGACGCCCATCGCGACGGGTTCGTCATGGGGGAAGGCGGCGCCGTGCTCGTCCTGGAGGAACTCGGACACGCGCGTGCCCGCGGCGCGGAGGTGTACTGCGAGATCGCCGGCTACGCGACGTACGGCAACGCCTACCACATGACCGGGCTCACCAAGGAGGGCCTGGAGATGTCGCGGGCGATCGACGGCGCCCTCGCCCAGGCGGGCCTGGGCGGCACGGACATCGACTACGTCAACGCGCACGGCTCCGGCACCAAGCAGAACGACCGTCATGAGACCGCGGCGGTCAAGCGGTCACTGGGCGACCACGCCTACGCGATACCCATGAGCTCGATCAAATCCATGGTGGGCCACTCGCTCGGTGCGATCGGCTCCATCGAGGTCGCGGCCTGCGTACTCGCCCTGTCCCACCAGGCGGTACCGCCCACCGCCAACTACGAGACCCCGGACCCCGAATGCGACCTGGACTACGTGCCCCGTGTGGCACGGGAGCGGAAGCTGCGCCATGTGCTGTCGGTGGGCAGCGGCTTCGGCGGGTTCCAGTCCGCGGTCGTACTGAGGGGCCCTGAGGGGAGGCGGCAGTGAACAGGAAACGCCCCAGGCATGCGGTCGTCACCGGACTCGGTGTGGTGACACCGCACGGAATCGGTACCGACGTCTTCTGGAAGACGGTCAAGGAAGGCGGCAGTAGCCTCGCTCCCCTCGGCAAGGAAGGCTGCGAACACCTCCCCCTGCGGATCGCGGGCGAGGTACGTGACTTCGACGCGGACGCCCTGATCGAGGGGACCTTCCTCGTCCAGACCGACCGGTTCACGCACTTCGCGATGGCGGCGACCGAACTCGCGCTGAACGACGCGGGTTTCGGGCGCGCCGACATGGACTCGCCCTTCTCCGTGGGCGTGTTCACCGCCGCGGGCTCCGGCGGCGGCGAGTTCGGCCAGCGCGAACTCCAGAAACTGTGGGGGCAGGGACCGCGCCACGTCGGCCCCTACCAGTCGATCGCCTGGTTCTACGCGGCCAGCACCGGTCAGATCTCCATCCGCAACGGCTTCAAGGGCCCCTGCGGTGTCGTGGCCGGCGACGAAGCCGGCGGCCTGGACGCCCTGGCACACGCCGCCCAGGCCGTACGGCGCGGCACCGACGCGATCGTCGTCGGCGCCACCGAGGCCCCGCTGGCTCCGTACTCGATCGTCTGCCAGCTGGGTTACCCCGAGCTGAGCCGGAACGACGATCCGCAACGCGCCTACCGGCCCTTCACCACTGCCGCCTGCGGGTTCGTGCCCGCCGAGGGCGGAGCGATGCTCGTGGTGGAGGACGAGGAGGCGGCGCGCGAACGCGGGGCCGACCCACGAGCGACACTGGCCGGCCATGCGGCGACGTTCACCGGCGCCTCCCGCTGGGAGGACTCCCGGTCCGGGCTGGCCCGGGCGATCAGCACCGCACTGACGGAGGCCGACTGCCGCCCGGAGGACGTGGACGTCGTGTTCGCGGACGCCCTCGGAGTGCCCGAGGCCGACGAGGCGGAGGCGCTGGCCCTCACCGACGCACTCGGCCCGCACGCACGGCGCGTGCCGGTCACCGCGCCCAAGACGGGAATGGGGCGCGCCTACTGCGCGGCACCGGTGCTCGACGTGGCGACCGCGGTGCTCGCCATGGAGCAGGGAACGATTCCGCCCACACCCAACGTCTTCGACATCTGCCACCACGTGGACCTCGTGGTCGGCCGTGCCCGCCCTGCCGAGCTGCGCACGGCACTGGTTCTCAGCCGCGGACTCATGGGCTTCAACTCGGCGCTCGTCCTGCGCCAGGGCTCCGTTCCGCCCCCCGAATGAAGGAGTGCATCCGTATGACCGACCAAGTGGACCACCAGGTGACCATCGACGATCTGGCCGAGCTGATGAAGCGCACCGCCGGAGTGAGCGTCGACCCCCTCATTCTCGAAGAGGAGTCCGGCTCCGGCTGGGACACCTTCGGCCTGGACTCCCTCGGCCTGCTGGGCATCGTGGCCGAGTTGGAGAAGCGCCACGGCATGGGCCTGCCCGAGCAGATGGAGCGCTGCAAGACGCCCGCGGACTTCCTCGCCGTGGTGAACGGCGTCCTGATGAAGGGAGCATGACATGGCAGCCCACACCGAGAACGAGATCACCATCGCGGCACCCCTGGACCTGGTCTGGGACATGACCAACGACATCCAGAACTGGCCGCGGCTGTTCAGCGAGTACGCCTCCGTCGAGGTGCTCAGCCGGGACGGCCACCGCACCACCTTCCGGCTCACCATGTTCCCCGACGACCAGGGCCGGGTGTGGAGCTGGGTGTCCGAACGCGTCGCGGACCGTATGACGCGGACCGTCTGGGCCCATCGCGTCGAGACCGGTCCCTTCGAGTACATGAAGATCCGCTGGGAGTACACCGAGACACCCCACGGCACCCGGATGGACTGGATCCAGGACTTCACGATGAAGCCGGACGCACCCGTCGACGACACCGGGATGACAGAGATCATCAACCGCAACTCCCGCGAACAGATGGCCCTCATCCGCGACCGGATCGAACGGGCCGCGGACGAACGCCGCAGCGCCGCGGTCCTCACCGACTGAAGGGGACCCCGATGCACCACACCCTGATCGTCGCCCGCATGGCTCCCGGCGCGGCACCGGACATCGCCGAGGTCTTCTCCGAGTCGGACAGCGGCGAACTGCCCCACCTCGTGGGAGTCACCCGGCGCAGCCTCTTCGAGTTCGGTGATGTGTACCTGCATCTCATCGAGAGCGAGCGTGACCCCGCACCCACCATCGCCAAGCTGGCCGGCCATCCGGAGTTCCGCGGCGTCAGCGAACGGCTCGCCCCGTTCGTCTCCGCCTACGACCCGGAGACGTGGCGGAGCCCCAAGGACGCGATGGCACGGTGCTTCTACCGCTGGGAACGGGACACCGCGGGCTGAGCCTCTCAGTGCCGCACCGGCGGCCACACCCCACAGCGCACCGCTGAACGACCGCGGTGCGTTGTGGGGTTACCGATTATTCGACGTCCACCCAGTCGAGGCTGCGCTCCACGGCCTTCTTCCAGCCCGCGTAGCCCTTCTCCCGCTCATCGTCGTTCCACTGGGGTTCCCACCGTTTCGACTCGTGCCAGTGCAAGCGGAGTTCGTCGGTGTCCCCCCAGAAACCGGTGGCGAGTCCCGCCGCGTACGCGGCGCCGAGCGCGGTGGTCTCGGCGACGACCGGGCGGCTGACCGGTACGCCGAGGATGTCGGCCTGGAGCTGCATGCACAGGTCGTTGGCGGTGACGCCGCCGTCGACGTGCAGCACGTCGAGGGCCACCCCGGAGTCCCGCTCCATCGCTTCGGCGACGTCGCGGCTCTGGTAGCAGATGGCCTCCAGGGTCGCGCGGGCGAGGTGTGCGTTGGTGTGGTACCGGGCAAGGCCGACGATCGCGCCCCGGGCATCGGAGCGCCAGTACGGCGCGAACAGACCCGAGAAGGCCGGTACGAAGTAGATGCCCCCAGTGTCCTCCACCTGCCGGGCCAGAGCCTCGATCTCTGAGGCGGAGGAGATGATCCGCAACTGGTCACGGAGCCACTGCACGGCGGACCCGGTGACCGCCATGGACCCCTCCAGTGCGTACACCGCGGGGGCGCCTGCGAACTGGTACGCCAGCGTGGTCAGCAGGCCGCTGCTGGAACGGACGATCTCCGTGCCCGTGTTGAGGATCAGGAAGTTGCCGGTGCCGTAGGTGTTCTTGGCCTCGCCCGGGCGGAAGCAGACCTGGCCGACCGTGGCCGCCTGCTGGTCCCCGAGGACCCCGGTGATGGGTACCGCGGTGCGCAGCGGACGGCTGGTGCGGGTGATCCCGAACGCCTCCGGGTGCGAGGACGGGTTGATGGCCGGGAGCATGGCGCGCGGAATGCCGAAGACGTCGAGCAGCTCGTCGTCCCAGTCGAGGGTTTCGAGATTCATCAGCATGGTGCGGCTGGCGTTGGTGACGTCCGTGGCGTGGATGCCGCCGTTCGGACCGCCGGTGAGGTTCCACAGGACCCAGGCGTCGGTGTTCCCGAAGACGGCCCGCCCCCTCTCGGCGGCCTCCCGGACACCGTCGACGTTCTCCAGGATCCACTTGATCTTGCCGCCGGAGAAGTACGTCGCCGGCGGGAGCCCCGTCCTGCGCCGGATGAGGTCGCCGTGTTCCCGCTCCAGCGCGGCCGCTATGGAGTCGGTGCGGGTGTCCTGCCAGACGATCGCGTTGTAGTACGGCTCACCGGTTCTGGGATCCCAGATGACCGTGGTCTCCCGCTGGTTGGTGATGCCGATGGCCGCCAGGTCGGCGGCGGACAGGCCGCCCAGGCGGACGGCGTTCTGCATCGTGGAGTTCGCGCGTTCCCAGATCTCCACGGGGTCGTGCTCGACCCAGCCGGAGCGCGGGAAGATCTGTTTGTGTTCGAGCTGGTGGTGTGCGACCTCCCGGCCGTCGTGATCGAAGATCATGAAACGGGTGCTGGTGGTGCCTTGGTCCACCGCACCGACGAACTCGGGCATGGCGGCCCCTTTCCTTTCACTCGTCCGGCGCGGGCACTTGGCCCGGTTCCTGCTCGGTGACCGGCAGGTAACGGCTGATCAGCAAGCGGTAGAGCAGCGCACCGACCAGGCCCCCGATGAGGGGCCCGACGATCGGCACCCAGAAGTAGAGGTCGCCGTACTGGTCACGCCAGGCGCCCCCATAGCCCGTCAGGAACGACGCCAGCCGGGGCCCGAGGTCACGGGCCGGGTTGATCGCGTAACCGGCGTCCGTCCCCCACCCCATGCCGATGACGACGACGATCAGGCCGATGATGAACGGGGCGAGATTCGCCTGCGGCGGCGTGTTCAGCAGATCGGTGACCGCGAAGATCAGCAGCACCAGCACGGCGGTGCCGATGATCTGGTCGCGCAGGGCGCCCAGTTGGCTGATGGGGAGGACGCCGTTGCCCGGCAGTGTGGAGAACACGATCTGCGTCTTGTCGGTGTGGTGGGGGTCGGCCTTCGCCAGCACCTCGGTGTAGTTCCAGCGCACCAGCAGTGCGGCTACGAAGGCGCCCGCTGTCTGGGCCAGGGAGTACGGCAGGACCTTGTACCAGGGGAAGCCCTTGAAGGCCGCGAGCGCGAGGGTGACCGCTGGGTTGAGGTGGGCGCCGCTGAGCCGGGCCGCCACATAGATGCCCATGACGACGCCGAGCCCCCAGCCCCAGGCGATGCTGTCGTGGCCACCCAGTGCACCGTGGGTCAGTGCGCCGCCGGCGATGACCTGCGCGACGGCACCGCACCCGAAGAGAATGAGGATCATGGTGCCGGCGAACTCGGCCGAGAGTTCGCCCATGAGACGTGCCCTCGACGTCGGTGCCGGCATGTTCCGCACCTCCCGTCCAGTCGGCCTGGCCCATCGCGATCACGTACCGGCAATCGTCACCGGCACGGCCGGAAGCGGCATCCACGGGCGGGCCGTTCGGGTGGGCCACAACCCCGCGCCGGAGCGCGGTGACGTCCGAGCGGTGTGGCGAACGGGTGACCTGTGACAGCCTGGCCGCGGTTGGGTCGTTGAACGGTCATGGACTTCTTCGGCGACAGCCCCGACACGGGCCCCGCTCAGTGGCTTGCCGGCCTTGATGAGGACACCTGCGCGTGGTGCGTGCAACTGCGGGACGCCGACGCCGTGGCCCGACAGGTGCCGACCGTCGCGAAACGTCTGCCCGTGCCCCGGACGATGCCACTGGGACTGTTCCGGCGTCTCGCGCAGGCCGACAGGTGAGGGCGGTGAGGACGGTGATGGTCGCTCTGACCGCCGTCACGATCGTCGCCGCGGCCCTGTCGGTCGTCCTGGCGGGATGAGCCACCCCGAGCGAGCCGACGGAAGCCGTTCTGGCGGCCCTGGGCGGGTGGATGCCCCGCCCAGGGCCTCGCGACTGTGATCGGCTTCGGTCTCGTCGGCTTACGCGGTGGCTGTTGCCGTGAGACCGGCTGTCGGTCGGCCGCCCTGCTCTGACGCCTCTGTCTCCTTCCGTGGCGCCGGTACGGCCTGCTCCAGACGTTGCCGGATGAGGCGGGCGAGCTGGGTGAGGTTGCCCGAGTTGCCGAGGAGTTCGGTCGGCGAGAGGCGGACGTCGAAGTACTCGCGGGCGCGCACCAGGAACTCGGCGCCCATGAGGGAGTCGATGCCGAACTCTGCCAGCGGGCGGTCCGGAGTGAGTTCGGCGACTTCGGTGCGCAGGACCGTGGCAAGGAACCCGGCGAGGATGCCGGTGATGGCATGTGCGGCCTCGTCAGGAGGCAAGGCGTTCAGCGCGCGCAGCACATCGCCCGGGGTGTCGTCCGAGGCGTCGGGCCGGGCGGGGACGAGATGCGTGAAGCGTGGCGCGGCCATCGCGGGGAGCAGATGGCGTGCCCGGCTCCAGCGGAAGCGCCCGATCGCGGCGACGGCGGCACCCTCGGCCAGGACGCCGGCAGCGACGGGAAGCAGCACGTCGGGGGCCACGGGGTCGATTCCGAGGGCCGACAGGGCATCGCCCAGATCGTTGCGCGCGACGTAGCCGGTTCCGTCGATGGCGCCCCAGGCGATGGCCGTGCCGGGGCGGTCCGCGTGCCGGCGGGCGCGGGCCAGGGCCTCGAGGTAGCTGTTTCCCGCGACGTAGGGGGCTTGGGACACGTTGCCCACGCACGCCGTGACGGAGGAGTGGAGCAGGAACAGGTCCAGATCGCGGTCGGCGGTGAGCCGGTGCAGGACGGCGGCGCCGGCTGCCTTCGGGGAGAGTACGGCCGCGAAACGGTCGTCCGTCAGGTCGCTGAGGGGGGCGTCGTCGAGGTGCATGGCGCCGTGGACCACCCCGCGCAGCGGGTGCCCGGTGGCGTCCACGGCAGCGAACACCCGGCGTACGGCGGCCTCGTCGGTGACGTCGGCGGCGTAGGGGGTGGCGGTGATGCCGCGCCGCGTGAGCCGGTCGACGAACGCGGCCGCTTCGGGAGCTTCGGCCCCGCGGCGGCCGACCAGAGCCAGGTGGCGGGCACCTTGGTCGGCCAGCCAGGCGGCGGTGGCCGCACCGAAGCCGCCCAGACCACCGGTGACCAGATACGTACCGTCGGGGTCCAGTGCCGCGGGTACCCGTGTGTGACGCACGGGGACGGGTTCGTCCAACGGATCGAAGGCGACGACGACTTTGCCGGTGTGATGGGAGTGCTGAAGCAGCCGGAACGCCTCCTCCACGCGGGCCGCGGGATGGACGACGTGCGGCAACGGCCGGTAGTCCCCGGCGTGTACGAGGCCGACGATCTCCCTCAGGAGTTCCTTCGCGGCGTCGGGGTCGGCCAGGGGCCTGGTGATGTCGACGCCGAAGTAGGCGATGTGGTCCAGGAAGGGACGCCGGGGCAGAGGCCGGTTCTCGAACATGTCCCGCTTGCCGAGCTCGATGAACCGTCCGCCGGGGCGCAGCAGTTCCAGACTGCGGTCGCCCGCCTCACCGCTGAGCGAGTTCACCACGACGTGGACGCCCCGGCCGCCGGTCAGTTCGCGAACGCGGGGCACGAAGTCCAGCGAGCGGGAGTCCAGGACGTGTTCGACGCCGAGAGCGGCCAGCAGATCACGCTTGGCGTCACTGCCCGCCGTGGCGATCACCTGCGCTCCGTGCCGGCGGGCGTACTGCAGGGCGGCCAGACCGACGCCGCCGGCACCGCCGTGCACCAGGAGGGTCTCTCCGGGAGCGAGCCGCGCCAACTGGGCGAGGCTGTAGTGGACGGTGGCGAAGACGACGGGCAGGGTGGCCGCCTCCGCGAAGCTCATGCCGTCCGGGACACGGCCGACCGCCCCCGCGTCGGCGACGGCGTGCGAGGCGAGCGCCGCGGCCGCCAGGCCGAAGACCCGGTCGCCGGGTGCCCACGTGGTGGTCCCCGGTCCGATGTCGGTGACGACGCCCGCGCACTCCATGCCCAGCCCGTGTTCCGTGGGGGTGCCCTCGACTGCCTCGGCGGGCAGCAGGCCGTTGGCCCGCATGGTGTCGCGGTAGTTCAGGGCCGCAGCCTTGACCTCGATGACGATCTGGCCCGGACCGGGGCGGGGAGCGGGGCGCTGCTGCCAGAGGAGCCGGTAGGACAGGCCGGGGTCGCGGACTGCCAAGGCGAAGGAGTGGGCCGGGGCAGTGACTGCTTGTGCCGTGGCTGCCGGTTCGTGCGCGGGGCGGCCGGTTTCGCGGGCGACGAAACGGCCGCCGCGGGTGAGTACGATCTCGTCCTCGTCGCAAGGGCTGAGCAGTTCCTGCGCGAGGCGCCGGGCGTCGGAGGGCGGGTCGTCACAGCGGTCGAGGCTGATCCGGCGCACCGTCAGGTCGGGCCATTCGTTCGCCAGGGTGCGCGCGGCGCCCCACACAGGAGCGTCGCCGGGGTGGGCCGGGCGTTCGGGGGCGGGCAGCAGGCCGCTGGGACGGGTGACCAGCCAGACGGAGGCGCGGGTGCCGCCCGGCAGACGTGCGCTGCTTGCGGCGAGAGCACGCAGTGCGGCTGCTCTGCGGGTGGTCTGCCCGACGATGCGGTCGGGGTGCTCCTCGGGTTCCCCGAGCACCAGCACGGTGGCCACTTCCTCCGCTCCGGGTTCGGCCGGTCCGCTGAGCCCCTCCAGATCGGTGACCGTGGCGCCGCCCAGCACTTCGGCCAGGGCCCGGGCCAGCGGCTCTTCGGACGGGGCCTCGGCACCGACCCTCCACACGGTTCCGGGGGCCGGTGCCGCGAGGGCCTGGGGCGGCGGGGCCGTACGGTCGTCCACGCCGGCCACCAGGACGGACAGGTCGGACAGGTCGGCCGTCCCGGCATCGGTGTCGGGCCCGGTGCGGACCACACCGGTGAAGCCGCACCGTTCCAGTAGCGGCGGCCACTGATCGCGCCGCAGCAGGAGACCGTCGGGGCGTAGTGCGTGGTCGCTGCGGCGCCAGAAGCTGTCGAGGCTCCCGAAGACCGCGGCGAGGCGGGCCGGATCGTGCGACTCGACGGCGAGCAGCCGGCCGCCGGGAGCCAGTAGCCGCCTGGCCCGGCGGAGGCCCTCGGTCAGATCGGCGGCGGTATGCAGGGCGCCTGCGGCCAGGACGACGTCGAACCCGGCCTCGGGCAGCTCCTTCCCGTCGGTCCCGGTGTCCAGGCTGAACGTGCGGTAGTCGACGAAGTCGTAGGCGCTGAACCGGTGTTCGGCGGGGCCGAGGACGGCGGCCGAGACGTCGGTGAAGGTGTAGCGGGTGCGGTCGGCCGGCAGCACCGGGAGGACGGCAGCGGTGAGACCACCCGTGCCCGCGCCGATCTCCAGTACACGCAGCGGTCGGTCGGCCGGCCAGTGCCGGATGATCTCCTCCAGTACACACCGGACCGTCAGGTTGCCGAAGCGGCTCCGGGGACTGAGGTCGTAGAAGTGCTGATGGCGTGTCGGGTCGGCCGACGGCAACTGGAGAGGACCGGTGGCGCCGGTCAGCAGGCCGGGCAGGTGGTGCAGTTGGCGGGTGAGCAGGCTCGCGTCGGCCGCGAAGGCCGGGTGATCGGTGAGCAGCGCGGCCGACAGCTCCGCGTCGCGTCGCGCTGTCCCGGTCAGCTCCCACCTTCCGTCGGGGAGGCCGCTGACCACGCCCTGCTGCTCAAGCAGGGGAAGCATGACCTTGAGCAGGCGGCGGTGCCGGTGCAGCAGGCCTGCCGCGACGAGATCCCCGGTGGTGAACGGCCGGGCGGGTTCACCCAGCAGGCCGGCCAGGGCCGTCGCCCAGCGGTGCGCGATCGCGCGGTCGGCAGCCGCGGCGAAGTGATCACAGCCGGATGCCTGCCACGCCTGTCGCAGCTGTGTGATCCGACCGTGAGCGGCTTCGACGAGGTCGGCGGGTACAGGAACGGCGGCGGCGTCGCCGTGGTCACCGGGGCCGGGGGCGGCTCGCAGGACGGTCTGCTGGACGCTCAGAGGTGTACGGTCGCCCGGCATCCGCCGCATGCGGAGGCGGTCGATCTCGACGACGACGGTGCCGTCCTCGTCGGTGATCACGATGTCCCAGCAGACCTCGGGATCGATCACGGCACCCTGGCGCACCCGGACGACCCCCGAGGGGCCCGGCGCCCGCCAGACGCGAACGCTTCCCAGACCGCAGGGCAGGTAGGAATCACCTGTGGCGGTCCGGTTCCGCAGCAGGGGAGCGCCTGCCTGGAACGCGGCGTCCAGCACTGCCGGCCACACCTCGTAGGCCGCGTCCGGGTCGTCGTACGTGTACGTGGCGAGCACTTCACCGTCGCCGACGTGCAGGTTCCGCAGGAGCTGGAAGGCCGGACCGTAGGCAAGTCCGGCTCGTCGGCACTCCTCGTAGTGGGCCGCGCTGTCGACCGGGTGGGGACAGCGACGGCGTGTCGCGTCCAGGTCGACCCGTGCCGGAGGACGGCCGAGCAGGGTACGCACCTGGGCGCGGGCCACCGGGTGGCACTCCTCGCCTCGCCGCTCGCTGGTACTGATGGCCAGAGCGCCGCTGTCCGGCTGCACGCTGGTCTGCACTCGCGTGTCGCCGGGGTCGGGCCAGGGCAGGGGCAGTGGCCGGGTGATCTCCAGATGGCGCACCTCGACGGGTGAGTGCAGGGCCCGCCGTCCGGCGGCCAGGGCCATCTCGACGTAACCGGCCGCGGGCATCACCACCGCCCCGTCGACGCGGTGGTCGCCGAGCCAGGACACCAGCTGGGGTTCGACCGTGGTCTCCCACGTCGGATGCGGGCCGGGCAACCGCTCGCCGAGCAGCGGGTGTTCCGTCCGGCCGGTGCCGCTGGTCCGCTCCCAGTCGCAGGCCTCGCCGTGCCAGTACCGTCGGCGCTGCCAGGGATACGAGGGCAGGTCGGCCACCCGGGCGGGGTGGGGGAAGCGGGCGGCCCAGTCGAGGTCGGCGCCCGCCGAGATCACCGCCGTCACGGCCGCGGCCATGTCCCGGGGACCGGTGGAGTCCCGTTGCAGGGTGGGCACATGAGCGGCGCCGGTACGGCGCAGGTACGGGCGCAGCACCGGGTGGGGGCCGATCTCCACCACCACGCCGGGTGTCCCGCCGAGGGCATGGGCCGCCGCTTCGGCGAAGCGGACCGGCTCGCGCACGTTGCGCCACCAGTAGTCGGCCGTCAGCTGCTCGCCGGAGAGCGGGGCGCCGGTGACGGTCGAGACGAAGGGGATACGGGCAGCCGAGGGCGTGAGTCCGGCCAGGGCCGTACGCAGGGGCCCGGCGAGGGGATCCATCGCACGGCTGTGGAAGGCGTGGTCGAGGTCCAGCTCGCGGAAGAAGACGTCCCTGGCGCTCAGTTCGGCTCCGAGAGCGGCCAGCGCCCGTGGGTCCCCGGCGACGGTGATGTCCCGGTCGCTGTTGACGGCCGCCAGCTCCAGGGCGCCGTCGTAGCGAGCCAGTACGTCACGGGCCGCCTGCTCGGACAGTCCGACGGCCGCCATCCGGCCGGTTCCCGCGGTGGCGGCCTGGGCTGAGCTGCGCTCGGCGATCACGTGCGCGGCCTGCGCGAGAGTGAGAGCTCCGGCGACGTACGCGGCCGCGACCTCGCCGACACTGTGCCCGAGGACCGCCGCCGGGCGCACCCCGTTCGCGCGGAGCAGGGCGGCGAGTCCCACCTGGACGGCGAAGAGGGCGGGCTGGGCGACCTCGGTACGGCTGAAGCGCGCCGGATCGGGGTGGGCGAGTTCCCCGGCCACCGACCAGCCCAGGTGCGGGGCGAGCGCGGCGTCCGCCTCCTCGACGGCGGAACGGAATGCGGGTTCGGCGGCCGGCAGATCGGCGGCCATGCCGGGCCACTGGGAGCCGTTGCCGGTGAACGCGTACACCACGGCGCCGTGTTCCGCTGCCGAGCCGCTCGCTCCGGCGGCCGGTGTACCGGCGAACAGCGCGTCCAGTTCGTCGGCCGCCCGGTCCGGGCTGTCGGCCAGGACGGCGGCGCGGTGCGGGTGGGCGCTGCGGCGCCGGGTGGAGGTGTGCGCCAGGTCGTAGAACTCGTCGGGGGCGGCGTCCCTGAGACGTGCGGACATTCGCGTGGCCAGTTCGCTGAGCGCGTTCGCCGAACGCGCGGAGATCAGCACGGGCAGCCTGCCGGTGGGTGCGGGCCCGGCGAGTGGCGGGGTGGGGGGCGCGGTCAGTACGACATGGGCGTTCGCGCCGCCGAAGCCGAAGGAGTTGATGCCGACGGCGGCTCCGGGCCGCAGGGGTAGTTTGACGGGCTCGACCGTCGGGGCCAGCCCCAGCCCGCCGAAGTCGATCTGCGGATTCAGGGGGAGGGCGTGCAGGGTCGCCGGGGCCGTGCCGTGCCGAAGCACGAGCAGTGCCTTGAACAGTCCCGCCATCCCGGAGGCCGGCTCCAGATGCCCGAGGTTCGACTTCACCGAGCCGATCGGCAGCGGGCCGGTGGTGCGGCGCTGCCCCAGCGCCCGGCCGACGGACCGGGCCTCGGCCGGGTCCCCGGCAGGGGTCCCGGTGCCGTGCGCCTCGAAGTACACCAGGTCGTCGGGGACCACTCCGGCGCGCTCGTACACGTCGCGCAGCAGCGCTTCCTGCGCCTCGGAGTTGGGCAGCGCCAGGCCCATGGTGCGGCCGTCGCTGTTGGTGCCGCTGCCGGCGATCACCGCGTGGATGCGGTCACCGTCGGCCACCGCGTCGGCCAGCCGTTTGAGGACCACGACGCCCCCGCCCTCGGCCCGCACGAAACCGTCCGCGTCGGCGGAGAAGGCCGCGCACCGGCCGCGCCGCGACAGCATCGACGCGGCCGAGAACCCGTAGAAGCCCTCCGGCCCGGTGAGCACGTGCACACCGCCGGCGAACGCGAGGCGGCTGGTGCCGTCCAGCAGAGACCGGCAGGCACGGTCCAGCGCCACCAGCGCGGACGAGCATGCGGTGTCGACCACCATGCTCGGGCCGCGCAGATCCAGACAGTACGACAGACGGTTGGCGATGACCGACAGGGTTCCGCCGCTCACCACGTACGGGCTCAGCTCGGCCGTCGCCTGGGCCTGGAGCCGCAGATAGGAAGCTTCGGAGACGCCGACGAACACCGAGGCCGACGAACCGGCCAGCGCCTGTGCGGGAACACCGGCGTCGTCCAACGCTTCGACGGCCATCTCCAGCAGCAGCCGCTGCTGCGGGTCCATGCGGATGGCTTCCGCCGGTGCGATGCCGAAGTACCCCGCGTCGAAGCCCGCGACGTCCGGGAGGAACCCTCCGGCCGCCGTGTAACTCCGGTTGGCGCGCGCGGGCCCCGGGTCCACGACGCGCGCCCGCTGCATACGGTCCTCCGGCATCTCGCCGATCATGTCCTCGCCGCGCGACAACACGTCCCACAGCCCGGCCAGATCCGTCAGCCCGCCCGGCAGTCGGCAACCCACACCGACAACGGCGACGGCCTCGTCACCCTGCCCCATGGACACTCCCCCTCTTGCTCGTTCACGTACGCAGTGGTCGACCGGCTGCGAACCCCAGGTGAAGTCCCCTCAAAGGCCCGGTCAACGGCCCCGTGAAAGGCCCGTCAGGGGCCTCGTCAAAAGCCCGGTCCCCCAAAGCGTGCCCAAGCAGGAGGCAAGCAGCTATTCGCCTCTTTGATCACCTCTTCCGTCGTTGAGGTGAAAAGCCGTGCAAGAGGGGCGAGTTGGCACCGTCGGCCCTACCGTGATCCGCGTGCTTTCCGCCGTACGTGCCCAGTTGGTGACCACCGCCGTCCATCTACCCCCCGCGTACCGCACCATGGAGGACGCCCGGGCGCGCATCGCCGCCCTGGGCAGTCCTTATGTGCCACCGTCCGGCCTGCTGGAGGACCTCACCGGGGTGCGCGGGGTCCACGAGAGAGGTGACCGGGAACAGGCCTCCGACCTCGCCGTCGCGGCAGCCGCGAAAGCCCTGGCCGCCGCCGGGCTGGGCATCGACGACATCGATCTCGTGCTGTTCACCTCCTGCACCCAGGACCTCATCGAACCGGCCACCGCGCACATCGTGGCCGCCAAACTGGGCGCCGGCTGCCCGGTGTTCGATGTGAAGAACGCCTGCAACAGCGTGCTCAACGGCTTGGAGGTCGCCGCCGCGTTCATCGAATCCGGCCGCTACCGGACCGTACTGATCACCTCCGGTGAAGCGCCCACCATGACCACCCGCTGGACCGTGCCCGATCACGACGCCTTCCTGCGGGCCCTGCCCGGATACACGCTCTCCGACGCGGGCGCCGCCGTACTGCTGACGGCGGTCCCCGCCACCGACGACGGACCGGGGGTGCTCACCACGGCCTTCACCGCCGATTCCACCGCCTGGGACCGCTGTGTCGTGGAGGCGGGCGGCACCATGCACTACCGCCCCACCAGCCCGGAACCCACCTATGTGCGCCTCAACGACGACCGGTTGCGCGACGCCGCCATCGGCATCCTGCCCCTGGTGCTCGAACGCGCCGCCGCGGAGCTGGAGTTGGTGCGCCGGAGCGCGTTCGTCGCCTTCCACCAGATCTCCATGCCGCAGTTCCACGAGACGATCGAGCAACTCGGTCTGCCGCCCGACCGCTGTCTGCCCACCGTGGCCGAGCACGGCAACGCGGCGTCCGCGTCGCTGCCGCTGCAACTGGTCTCCGCGCTGGAGAGCGACCGCGTCGAGCCGGGTGACACCGTCGCGCTGATCGGCATGGCCAGCGGGTTCAGCGTGGGGCTGGCGGTGATCCGGCTGTGAGCATGGGGGACAGGGGAACGCGCCGCCACGGCGCCGCCCCGCCGACGCGGTCGGCGCGAGCCCTTCCCGGTTACCCCGGCCCCAGCCACTGGCGACAGGTTCCCGTCACGGAGCAGCACTACGTCGATGCCGGCTCCGGCGACCCGGTGCTGTTCCTGCACGGCAACCCGTCCTGGAGCTACATCTGGCGGAGTTTGCTGGGCACCCTGTCACCAAACTTCCGCTGCATCGCCCCCGACCTTGCGGGACTCGGCCTGTCCCCCCGCTCCGGGGTACCGCAGGGGACCGGCTCCCCCGGAGCGCTGGGGCCCGTGGACCGCCTTGAACTGCACATCGCGTGTCTGGACCACCTGTTCCACCACCTCACCGGCAGCCAGGGGGTGCCCGCCCACCGATGGACCCTGGTGGTGCACGACTGGGGCGGCCCGATCGGCATCGCGTGGGCGCTGCGCCACCCCGGCGTGGTGGCACGGCTGGTCGTCCTCAACAGCGTGGCCTTCCCGTGGCCCGTCGGCTACCGGCTACCGGTGTATCTGAGGTGGATCAGGGACAGTGCCCCTGTCGCCGCCCTCGCGCGGGCCACCAACGTCTTTCCCCGCGCCGCCGTACGGCTCGGAGTCGTACGACGGCTCGGCTCGGCCGAGCGGCTGGCGTACCTGCTGCCCTTCGCCGACGCACAGAACCGCCGCACCGTCGTGGAGTTCATCCGGTGCATTCCCCGGGGCGGCGACGACCCGGCATGGCGACTGCTCGAACCTGCCGGGGCCGGAGCCGCTGAGGCCGGACCTGCCGAGGCCGGACCTGCTGACGTCGGCGGCGGCCTCGTCGGCGGCGGCCTTGCCGGTCTGCCGACGTTCATCGGCTGGGGTATGCGGGACCCCGTGTTCACGCCCCCCGTGCTGGACGAATGGACCCGCCGGTTTCCGCAGGCCCGCGTACACCGCTACCGGAACGCCGGCCACTTCGTGATGGAGGACGCCGCCGGGGAACTCGACCGGCACGTCCGCGACTTCCTGCTTCGGGCGTGACGCCGTGGACAGTCCTGGCCTCTACGCGCGCATGGCGCGCCTGGTCGAGCAACGGCCACGAGCAACGGCGCTGGTGCGGGGCCGTAGCGACGGATCCGGCCACGTCATCAGCTTCGCTCAGCTCCACGAAGGCTGCCGCCGCACGGCCGAGGCGTTCCATGACGCCGGGCTCCGCCGCGGGCACAAGGCCGTGACGATGACGCGGGACCCGTACGAGCTGCTCACCCTCGTCTACGGGCTGTTCGCCGTCGGCGCCGTGCCGGTCCTGGTGGATCCGGGGCTGCCCCGGCCCCAGCTGCGCGCGTGCCTCGACGAGGTGGCGCCGGAGGCGTTCGTCGGTGAGCCCCTGGCGCATCTGGCACGCCGCGTGCTGGGCTGGGCCCGCGGGCACGTACGCCTTCCCCTGGTCACCGGCCGGGCTGTTCCCGGGCTCGGACGCGGGCTGCCCGTGACGGTGCCGGACACGGACGGACCGGCCTGGGAGCTGGAGGAACCGCCCCCGGGGGACCTGGCGATGATCGCCTTCACTTCCGGCTCCACCGGGGTGCCCAAGGGGGCGGAGTACCGCTACAGCACCCTGACCGGTCAGCTCGACGCCCTCGGCCCGGTCCTCGCACCACGACCGGGCGACGTTCTGCTCGCCGGCTTCCTGCCCTTCGTCCTCCTCGGCCCGGCGCTGGGCCTGACGACACTCGCGCCCGCCGTCAGCCACCGCTCCCCGGCGCGCACACCGCCCGAACGCCTGCTGAGACCTCTGCTGGAGCACCAGGCCTCGGTGGTCGCGGCGTCGCCGGCCGTACTGGGGCTGCTCGCCGAGCACTGTGTCCGCCGTCGGCTGACCCTGCCCTCGGTCGACCGCGTCGTCTCCTTCGGAGCGCCGCTGCGCGCCGGGCTCGCCGATGCCCTGCACGCGGTACTGCGGCCGGACGCCGAGGTGCTCAGCGTGTACGGAGCCACGGAGTGCCTGCCGGTCAGCGCGATCAGCGCTCCCGAACTGCGGTGCGCGGCAGGCGCCGTCGGCCGGACGGTACGAGCCGGGACCTGCCTCGGCCGTCCCCTGCCCGCGGTTCAGGCGCGCATCCTGGACGAGGATCGCTCCGGCGTGGGCGAGATCGCCGTCGCCGGACCCAACGTCAGCCCCGCGTACCACGCCCGCCCCGAGGCGACGGCCGCAACCAAGGTCCAGGCCTCCGGGGGCCTGCTCCACCGCACTGGCGATCTGGGGCGGCTCGACGAGGACGGTCGGCTGTGGTTCCACGGCCGTAAGTCCCAGCAGGTGACCGGCGCCGGATTCGCCCTGCCGACCGAGGGCGTCGAGACGACGGCCGACAGCACGCCGGGCGTCCGGCGCACGGCACTGGTGGGCGTCGGAGCCCTCGGACACCAAGAGGCGGTGCTGTGCGTAGAACTGAACCGCGACGGCGGCGACCCACAAGACGTCCTGCGCGAACTGCACCTGACGCTGCGACGGCATCCGGACGGACACCACGTCGGAGCCGTACTCGTCCACCCGGGCTTCCCGACCGACATCCGGCACAACTCCAAGATCGACCGGGAGCGACTCGCCGCGTGGGCCGCCGGACGACTGAAGCGGGTGCGATGACCGGACCAGTTGGACCACAAGGAGCCGGCCCACAAGGATGTGGGCCACAAGGAGCCCGACCGCAAAGGGTTCTCGTCACAGGTGGCAGCGGGTTCCTCGGTGCGGAGATCTGCCGTCAACTCGTCGGGCGCGGCACCGAGACCGCCTCCCTCAGCCGCCGCCCCAGCACCGCCCTGGACCGGCTCGGCGTCCGCCAGCACCTGGGCGACCTCGCCGACGCGGACGCGGTCGGGAAGGCGGTCACCGGATGTGACGCCGTCATCCACAACGCGGCCCTGGCCGGAGTCAGCGGCCCTCTGCGACCGTACTGGACGACCAACGTGGACGGCACACGCAACATCCTCGACCAGTGCCGCGCCCACGGTGTCCGCACCCTCGTGTACACCTCGACCGCCAGCGTCGTCTTCCGCACCGGCGGCCTGGAGAACGCCGACGAACGCGCCCCCTACCCCGAGCGACACCTGGCCGCCTATCCGCTGAGCAAGGCGCGCGCCGAAGCGCTCGTCCTGCGGGCGGACAGCTCCGACCTGGCCACCGTCTCCCTTCGCCCCCACCTCATCTGGGGGCCCGACGACCCGCACTTCCTGCCCGCCCTGACCCGTGCGGCCCGCGGCCGCCACCTGATCATGCCGGGGAGGGGAACCAACCTCGTCGACACCACCCACCTGCGCACGGCCGCCCACGCCCACCTGCTCGCCCTCGACCGCCTCCACCGGGGAGGGCCCGTCAACGGGCGCGCCTACTTCATCGCCCAGGGCGAGCCCTGCCCGCTCGCCGGCATGGCCACCCTCTACCTGGCGGCGACCGGAATCCGCGCCGCATGGCACTCCGTCCCGCCGGCCCTCGCGCACGGCGCCGCCACCGTCCAGGAGGCGGTCGCCCGTTTCACCGGCTCCGCCCGTACACACACGCTCAGCCGCTTCCTGGTGAACGAACTCACGCACCCGCACTGGTTCGACATCACCGCCGCCAGACGGGACCTCGGATTCACACCGCCCGTCGGCCTCGTCGACGGCCTCCGCGAACTGGCCCACACCTCAGGACGCCCAGAGATCCTGAACCGGGCCCTCGCCGAGTTCGCCGGCCCCTGGAACCCCACCGACAAGTGAGCACCGCCCACCTCCATCCAGGAGCACCTCCGTGCGTGCAGGCCGTGTGCGGGGTCAGCCCTTCATCGCTCCCTGGAGCAGTCCCGCGATGAAGCTGCGCTGGAAGATCACGAAGAGGATCAGGATGGGGAGCATCACGATGATCGTCCCCGCGGCCAGCGTGGGGATGTCCGTGCTGTTCTGACCGACGAAGAAGCCGAGCCCGGCGGGTGCCGTGTGCTTGGTGGTGTCCTGGATGAGGACCAGCACCAGCAGGAACTGGTTCCACGACCACATGAACACCAGCAGACCGAGCGTCATCAGGGACGGGCGGGCCAGCGGGAGCAGGATCCTCAGCAGGATCGTGGCCGACGAGGCGCCGTCGATACGCGCCGCCTCCACCAGCGACGCGGGGGTGGACCGGAAGTGGGTGCGCATCCAGAACACGCTGAACGGCATGAACAGCGCGATCTCCACCAGGATCACGCCCAGGTACGAGTTGGTCAGACCGAAGCCCCGCAGGTCGAAGTAGAGAGGAACCACGATCAGTTCGACCGGGATGGTCAGGCCGGCGATGAAGAACGTCGCGACCGCGTTGCCGCCCGGGAGCCTCATGGTCCCCAGCGCGTAGCCGGCCAGTGCGGCGAGGACCAGGGAGGCGGGGACGACACCGGCCGCGATGGTGAGGCTGTGGCGGATGAGGGCGGAGAAGCCGGCCACCGACCACGCCTGTTCGTAGTTCTCCCAGCTCCACCGCTCCGGCCAGGTCAGACCCACCACCGGCGTCCCCGCGGGCTGCAGTGAGGCGAGGAACACGCTGAGGAACGGGATCACGACGGCGATCGCCATGACCGTCAGGAGCGCGTAACCCGACCAGCGTTCCGATCGCGTCGCTGTGTTCATGACTGTGACCTCGACAGACGGTTCACGAGGTAGACGATCGCGAGTATCACACAGCCGAGGACGACCGCCAGGGCCGCGGCGAGCCCGACCTCGCCCTCGGAGAACGCCAGCCGGTACACGAGCAGGCCGGGGACCGTGGTCTGCTCGCCGGGGCCGCCGTTGGTCGTCACGTACACGATGTCGAAGCTGGCGAGCGCGGCCACCGTGGTCACGGTCAGGGCGACGGCGAGTTCGCCGCGCAGGTGGGGCAGGGTGACGGAGACGAACTCCCGGACGGGACCCGCCCCGTCGATCCGGGCCGCCTCGTACAGGCTGGGATCGACCTTCTGCACACCGCTCAGGAAGAGCATCATGCACAGCCCGCTGAGCACCCACGTACCCACGAGGCCCACGGCGATCAGCGCGGCGCCGAAGTCGCCCAGCCACGCCCGCGTCACGCCGTCCAGGCCGACCACGCGGAACGCCTGGTTCACCAGCCCGTCGTCCCCGTACAGCCAGCGCCAGGTCACGCCCACCGCGACGAGCGGAACGACCTGCGGCAGCATGAACAGGAACCGGTACGTCCCCATGCCCGGCCGCCGGTAACGGCCCAGCAGGCCGGTCATCGTCAGCCCGAGCACGATAGGCACGAAGGAGAAGAACACCACCAGCACCAGAGCGTTGAACACGGACCGCCGCAGGACGGAGTCCCGGAGAATCTCCCGGTAGTTGCCGAGGCCTACCCAGTCGCCCAGCGTGACGCCATCCCAGTCGAAGAGCGACAGGTACGCCGTGTGCAGGGCGGGCAGCACCGCGAACGTGAGGTAGACGGCGAAGGCGGGCAGCACGTACACGTAGCCGCGATACGGACTGCGCCTGCGGGAGCTCACGGGCTGGACCGGTGGCCTACCGCGCATGGTGTTCCTCCCACTGGTCCTGAAGCGAGTCGAGGTAGTCCGCCGGCTTCACGCGGTCCGCGATGAGCTTCTGGATACCGGAGCGCAGCCGGTCGAGCATGGCGGGGGCGGCGAAGTCGGGGAACGTCGTGATCCCGTCGTCGGCGACGGCCCGCCGGTGGCCCTCCGCGATGTCGGCGAGAACGCCGTCCGGCTTGGCCACGGCCTCGGGGTTGGGCGGCAGGAAGCCGTTGTCGCTGATGATCTGCCCGGCCTCTGGCGAGGTCAGGAAGTCGAGGAACGCGCCTGCCGCCTCAGGGTGTTCGCTCCGGGACGAGACGGCGTAGGAGACGCTGAATCCTGAGGCCACCGTGGGGTCGGAGGCCTGTACGCCCGGCATCGGGAAGAAGCCGACGTTGTCTCCCATGGTGGTTGCCAACTGTCCGGCCGCCCAGTTGCCGTTGATGAGGAAGACGCTGTCGCCCTTGGTGAACCGGGCGGTGGAGTCGATCTGTGCGGTGCCGTTGGCCGACTTGTTGTAGTAGCTCTTGCGGCCCCACTCGACGACGAGTTCGCTGGCGGTGATCCCGGCTGGTGTCTCGATGGTGGCGCCCTTGGTGCCGTTGACCCAGTCCCAGTAGTCGTCCGTGGGCATGGTCTGGTTGAGGAGCGCGGCCCAAAGGTGAATGCCGCCGGAGTCGAGCGCGCCGACGCCGAGCGGTGTCAGGCCCGCCTCCTTGGCCGCGGCGAGCTGGTCCTCGAACTCCGCCAGAGTCCTGGGCGGAGAGCCGATCCCGGCCCGCTCGGCCAGTTTCTTGTTGTAGTAGATGCCCGTTATCGACAGGCCCGCCGGGACCCCGAACAGGGCACGCCCGCCAGTGGCCTCACTCCTCCGCCCAGCGGTGAGCTGGTCGAGACTGACCGGGGGAATGGCGTCGTCCCAGCCGTACGCCTCCCGATAGGGCGCAAGATCGAGAATCTGGCCGTCCGCTGCGAGGTCGTTCATCCCGACCGCGTACTGCGCGATGTCGGGCGCGGTGTCCGAGGTCATGGTGAGCTTCAGGTTCTGCACGTAGTCCGGGAACGTCTTGTAGTGCGGCTCGACCCTGATGGAGGGGTGGTCCTTCTCGAACGCGGCGATCAGCGCGTCGACCATCACTGGAGCGTCGGCGAACTGCAGACGCAAGGTGATGTCCTCGTCCGGCACGGCGGTCGAGGACGGCACGCTGCGGGGCCCCGGCACCACGGCCGCGCTGCCGGGGGTCAGGGCGTCGCAGGCGGTGAGCGGCAGCACGAGCGCGACGGCGCAGGCCATCGCCGCGACGCGGCGGAACGCCCGGTGCGTCCTGTCCATCATCGGCCTCCTTGCGTGGTCTCGGCGTGCGCATCGGGGCGTCAGCCCCGCGGGGAGGTGTCGAGCCGGTGTGGGGGAGGAGCTTGTACGGGAG
>NZ_VMNX01000119.1 GCF_009377235.1 Streptomyces acidicola | reverse complement strand
GCCACCAGCCGTCCTGCACCCCCTCCGCAACTGCGACGGCTGCGACCGCGCCTTCCGCGCCCCCGAACCCGGCTGCTGCCGCGACTGCCGCGCGAGGCCGACTCACGGCCGCACTCACCCCTCCGGGTGAACATCACCAACTGAGCTGCTATCAGGCCGTGTTGCGCCCCTAGGCTCACCCATAGATCGACTTTGGCATGTGCCAGAGGCAATACCCATCCCGCATTACCTCACCAACAGGAACCCGTATGGTCAGCTCGCCCCACGAGGCGATGCACCGCATCTTCCAGGAGCACCCGGACCTCTTTTCCCGGCTCTCCGACGTGCTCGGCGTCAACATCCCCCAGCCCACCTCGTTCACCGTCCTGCCCAATGACCTCACCGAGACCCGCCCGCTCGAACGCCGACTCGACACGCTGCTGCGGCTGGAGACGGAGGACGACGAGCCGTTTCTCCTCGCCATCGAGGCCCAGGGCAAGAAGGACCCGAACAAGCACGCGAGCTGGGCGTACTACGCGTCGTACTTGCTGAACAAGTACCGGCTGCAGCCGTTGCTGCTGGTCGTCTGCCAGGACCGCGCCACTGCCGAATGGGCTGCGCGCGAGGTCAGCTTCGGCCCGCGTCAGTGGCCCTTGCTCACCCTGCGCCCAATGGTCGCGGGACCGCACAACATGCCGGTGATCACCAACCCGGCCGAGGTCCGCAAAGACCTCGCGCTCGCGACACTGTCAGCGATCACCCACGCCACGAATCCGAAAGCCGAGGTCATACTCAAAGCAATGACCAACGTGCTGCGGGACACCCCCGCGGCCCTCGCCAACCCGATCATCGAACTCATTGCCCAAGGCCTGGGCAAGCACCCAGCCGCAGAAATCTGGAGGAAACTGGTGGCCGTGGACCTCTCTTTCTACAAGTCGCCCCTCTCCGAGGAAATCCGCGACGAAGGCCGAGCCGAGGGCGAGACGCGACGTGCCGCCCAGGACATCCTGGACGTCTTTGAGGTGCGCGGCATCGACGTCCCCGAAGCCGTCCGCGAACGCATCACCAGCTGCGACGATCCCGAGACCCTGCGCCGCTGGCACCGGCGGGCCATCATCGCCCCCTCCGCCGACGAGATCTTCACGGATGAGTAGCCCCGGCATGCCGGGGCAGAGCCCCGGGAAAGACGTGGTCGGCCATGGCGCGGCACCGCTCCCGCAGTTCTTTGTGGAGACCTCCGGGGTCCGCATGGCGGTCTCCGGCGTGGACATCCTGACCGAACTCATCGCAAAGGGCATGGCCTGCAATCCGGCCGCCCTGGAAACTTGGAGGGACCTGGTGCGCAAGGACCTTTCGTTCTTCTCCTCGCCGATCTCGGAAGAGATCCGGGAGGAAGGCCGCGCCCAGGGCCGCGCGGAGGACATCCTGCTCGTCCTGGAGCAGCGCGGCCTCGACGTTCCTGACCAGGCCCGTGAACGCATCACCGAATGCGGAGACACGCAGATCATGCGCCACTGGCTCGCCCGCGCGGTCACGGCTCCGACGGCCGAAGAGATCTTCGAAGCCGCGTAGGGCAGCCGAGAGAAGGGGCCCGCGTCCAGGCCGCGCCACAGTGCCCGCCCCGCGTGCCTCATGTGCGGGCCCCTTCTCACAAGTGGATCAACGGATGCGGTGGCTCTCCAGCGGCCCCAGATACGTCGGCGTGAGCCCGCCCGTGTCGATCACCAGCCGCTGCAGCACCACCGTCGGATCGACCATCCAGAACTTCAGGCGGTGCACACCGGCCCGCCCGATCGCGTGCCTCGTCGCCGTCACGTTCACGTTGTCCGACGTGTTGCGCGCCCACTGCTTGTTCATCACGCCGTCGTCGGCACCCGTGACCGCGTTGATGTCGACGACCTGCGGCTCACCGTCGTCGAAGGACACCCCATACCGCAGGCCGCCCGTCACCAGCGCCGGGTTCCGAGGGGAGAGGTACGACCAGACCGTCACCTCGCCCGCCGACAGCAGCGTCACCTCGTACTCCAGGCGCGGTGACGCCGACCGGCCCGGCGTCCGGCGCGCCGCCGTCACCGGCCACGGGGTCATCCCCGCTCCCGTACGGCCGATGCGGTCGACCCGCTGCCAGCGGACGCCGCTCCCCCCGACCGCCCGCACGCAGTGCTCCGCGTCAACCGCCACATACCCACCCGCCTCCACAAAGCCCCGCACCCCCCGAGGCGACGGTTTGTCCGCCACGACCCCCACCGTCACCGAGGCCCCGGCACCACGCACCACCACCGAACCCTCCGTACGGCCCTCCGGCACCCGCGCCCAGTCCACCTCCAGCACCACCCGCACCTGCTGCTCGACCCGGCCGCGCGTGCGGTCGGCCCGCAGCCACGGCACCGTCGGCTCGATCCGGTACTCGAAGGGCGTACGACCCCGGTTGAACACCTCGATGTACTGGTTCGGGCGGGTCTGGTACGGACTGAACACCGGAAGCACAGCCGCGCCCGACGCATCTCCCGACGCATCTCCCGACGCACCTCCAGGCCACCACTCCCCCGAGTCCAGGGAACCGTCGACCGCAACCCCCAGCTCAGCCCCGGACGGGACCTCGATCCGCTTCACCTTGGGGAAGATCTCGTCCGGCAGCGCCACGTTGTCCTTCTCCGGCTGCTGCCACCCCGCGTTCGGTCCGTACCGCTCCACGTCCCCGTAGCCGATGTGCGGCTGCGTCTGGAAGCCGTCCCATTTGCCGCCCGCCACCTGGGTGTTGAAGCGGCGGGCCAGGGCGAAGTCACGCTCCAGGCCGGCCTCCGCCTCGGCCGCGCGGTCGTTCGTGGCGGCCCGGCCCTGGGCCGCGTACAGCAGGTTCGTGAACTCGGCCTCCCGCAGCGCGTACACGTTCGCGGTCGCCTGCACCTGGTAGCCGACCAGCTCGAACCACGCGTCCTGCACCCCCTCGGGAAGCCGGCGCGCGATCCGGTCCGCCGTCCTCGCCAGCTTCCGCCACTCCTCCGTGACCCGCTCCAGCTCACGGTGACCGAAAGAGAAGGGCGTCTCCTGGTCGTCGTACACGACCGCCGACTCGTCCTCCGCCGGGTCCTTCGCCGGGTTCAGTGTGATCCGGCGGTTCAGCAGCTCCGGCTTGCGGCGGGCCTGGAGCTGTCCGTACTCGGCGAGGAGGGCGGCGATGCCCTCCGCCTCCGCCGAACCGAAGTTCTGCCGCGCGTAGCCCCGTTCCCACTCCTCAAGGTCCTCCAGCCCCCAACGCCCTGGGTTCCAGGCGTAGTTCAGGAAGAACTCGGTCGGCAGCTCGTTGCCCTTCAGATCGCCCACGTTCGTCACCCACAGCCCGTGGTTGCCGTACGCGTGCGCCTGGTGGAGCTGGTCCCAGAGGTTGGCGAGGTTGGCCGTGTCGACCCACTTGTAGTTGCGGCCCACGCCGACGTAGTCGAAGTGGTAGTACAGGCCGTAGCCACCGGCTCGCGGCTCCCCCGGGTCCGGGTGCTTGCGGATGTTGCCCCAGTTGTCGTCCGTCAGGACCACCGTCACGTCGTCGGGCGCGCGCAGTCCGCGGTCCCAGTAGCGCTGGACCTCCTTGTAGAGCGTCCACACCTGTGGGGTCTCCTCCGCGGGCCGCCCGGTGACCTCCGCGATGATCTCCCGCTGGGCCGCGATGATCTCCTGCATGAGCTCGATGCCGTCGCCGTCCGGGAGGCTGGTGTCCCCGTTCCCCCGCATCCCGAGCGTGACCACGCCCTCGAAGTCCTGCTCGACCATGCGCCGGACGCCGTCACGCCAGTACGCCTGGATGGCTTGGGAGTTGCGCCGGTACGACCACTCGCCCGTGCCGCCGTACGGGTCGCTCCCCGGCTTCACGATGGCGCCCGAGGAATCCCTCACCGCGGGGACCGCGTGCCGGTTCCACTCCTCGATGCCCCGCATCATGGGCGCCTCGTGAGACGTGCCCATGACAATCCCGTATTCCTTCGCCCGCGCGTGGTTCTCCGGATCGTCCTCGGCGAAGGCCCTCCCCCACACCGCGGGCCAGAGGTAGTTCCCCTTCAGCCGCAGCAGCACCTCGAAGACCTTGGCCCAGAAGTCCGCGTTGAAGCCCCCGGGGTGGCCGGGCGCCTTCCCCGGACCGAAGTACCTCGGCACCCACGTCCCCAGCGCCGGGTTCTCGTCGTTGATGAACACGCCCCGGTACTTCGCGGCCGGCGTCCCCTGGCTGAACCGTCCCAGCAGTACGTACACCTCGTCCCGGTGGACCGGCGGTACGTCGTCCCACCAGTACCAGGGCGAGACCCCGATGCCGTACGAGACGTCGTACGCCCCGAAGATCGTGCCGCGCGGATCGCTGCCCGCGATGACAAGTGCGCGCTCAACCCCGGGCATCGGGTGCTCGACGACGGTCTGCAGGGAGGTCTCCCACTTGCCCCGCACACCGGTCACGTCCAGCTTTCCAGTGGTGATCAACCCGTCGATGAGAGGACTGCGGCCGATCGTCCCGACCAGAACCGCCTCGCGCGCGATCGAGCCGCCGGGCCGCACACCCGTCACCCGCTCGATGTCATCGCGGAGGTCTCCCGCGACCCGTACGACTCCGGGGTGGTCCTCGGGGCTGACGACGACCGGGGCGCCGACGAGCGAGAAGGCGCCCGTCCTCGGCGAGAAGGAGATGTACGCTCCCGGATCCGTCAGTTGCGGAGCGGCCCCCTCCGCCCAGGCGACCCCTGACAACGAGGGCAGCGTCGCCAGCTTCGCCCCCGCACCTGCCCCCGCTCCGAGAACGGCTCTACGGCTGACGCCTCCAGACATGCCTCACCCCTCGGTCGGTATGTGCTCAGCGGCATGACAAATGGTGAGGGGAGTGCACGGTGGGAACAACGGGCCGAACGCGCCGAATACTTTCGTAACAGCGAAAAGGCCCGACAGCGAAAGGGCCCGTACGACCGAAGTCGTACGGGCCCTTTCAGGCGTTTCAGGTCAACCGACCGTCAAGCAAGCGAACTTACTTGTTGATCTTGGTGACCTGGCCGGCGCCCACGGTCCGGCCACCCTCACGGATGGCGAACTTGAGGCCCTCCTCCATGGCGACGGGCTGGATGAGCTCCACCTTCATCTCGGTGTTGTCACCCGGCATGACCATCTCGGTGCCCTCGGGGAGGGTCACGACGCCGGTCACGTCCGTCGTACGGAAGTAGAACTGCGGGCGGTAGTTGTTGAAGAACGGCGTGTGGCGGCCACCCTCGTCCTTGGACAGGATGTAGGCCTGCGCCTCGAACTCGGTGTGCGGGGTGACCGAGCCCGGCTTGATGATGACCTGGCCGCGCTCGACGTCCTCGCGCTTGATGCCGCGGAGCAGCAGACCGACGTTCTCACCGGCCTGGCCCTCGTCGAGCAGCTTGCGGAACATCTCGATGCCGGTGACCGTGGTGGTGGTCTTCTCCTGCTTGATGCCCACGATGTCAACGGTCTCGTTGACCTTGAGGACACCACGCTCGATACGGCCGGTGACGACCGTACCGCGACCGGTGATCGTGAAGACGTCCTCGATCGGCATCAGGAACGGCTTGTCGACGTCACGCTCGGGCTGCGGGATGTTCTCGTCCACGGCCTTCATCAGCTCGAGGACGGAGTTGCCCCACTCCTTGTCGCCCTCAAGGGCCTTGAGCGCCGAGACCTTGACGACCGGCAGGTCGTCGCCCGGGAACTCGTACTCGGAGAGCAGCTCGCGGACCTCGAGCTCGACGAGCTCCAGGATCTCCTCGTCGTCCACCATGTCGGCCTTGTTCAGGGCGACGACGATGTACGGAACGCCGACCTGGCGGGCCAGGAGCACGTGCTCCTTGGTCTGCGGCATCGGGCCGTCGGTGGCGGCGACCACGAGGATGGCGCCGTCCATCTGGGCAGCACCGGTGATCATGTTCTTGATGTAGTCCGCGTGACCGGGGCAGTCGACGTGGGCGTAGTGACGGGTCTCCGTCTGGTACTCGACGTGCGCGATGGAGATGGTGATACCGCGCTGGCGCTCTTCGGGAGCCTTGTCGATCTGGTCGAAGGCCGAGGCCTCGTTCAGGTCCGGGTACGCGTCGTGCAGCACCTTGGTAATGGCGGCCGTGAGGGTCGTCTTACCGTGGTCGATGTGACCGATGGTGCCGATGTTGACGTGCGGCTTAGTCCGCTCGAACTTCGCCTTCGCCACTGGGGTCCTCCTGTGGAGTGGTTCTGGTACGCCTTACTCATCGGCGCCAGGTGATCTTTGCTGGAAAGCCCGGGCCCCGGGGCACTCCCCCACGAATGCGGGTGAATGCCCCTCAAGGCTCCGGAGTCAAGCCTACGGCGTGTGAACGGGGTGCGTTACTCGCCCTTGGCCTTCGCGATGATCTCCTCGGCGACGTTCCGCGGAACCTCGGCGTAGGAGTCGAACTGCATCGAGTAGCTCGCGCGACCCGACGTCTTGCTGCGGAGGTCGCCGACGTAGCCGAACATCTCCGACAGCGGAACCAGGCCCTTCACGACGCGGGCACCGGCACGCTCCTCCATGGCCTGGATCTGGCCACGACGGGAGTTGATGTCGCCGATGACCTCGCCCATGTAGTCCTCGGGCGTGGTGACCTCAACGGCCATCATCGGCTCCAGCAGCACGGGGCTGGCCTTGCGCGCGGCCTCCTTGAAGGCCTGCGAACCGGCGATCTTGAACGCCAGCTCGGAGGAGTCGACCTCGTGGTAGCCACCGTCGATCAGCGTGACGCGCACGCCGGTCATCTCGTAGCCCGCGAGGATGCCGAACTGCATGGCCTCCTGCGCACCGGCGTCGACCGAAGGGATGTACTCCTTCGGGATACGACCACCGGTCACCTTGTTCACGAACTCGTACGAGGCGTCGCCGCCCTCGATCGGCTCGATCGCGATCTGCACCTTGGCGAACTGGCCGGTACCACCAGTCTGCTTCTTGTGCGTGTAGTCGACGCGCTCGACGGCCTTGCGGATCGTCTCGCGGTACGCGACCTGCGGCTTGCCGACGTTGGCCTCGACCTTGAACTCACGGCGCATACGGTCGACCAGCACCTCGAGGTGCAGCTCGCCCATACCACCGATGATGGTCTGGCCGGTCTCCTCGTCGGAGTGAACCTGGAAGGAGGGGTCCTCCTCCGCGAGACGCTGGATGGCGACACCCAGCTTCTCCTGGTCACCCTTGGACTTGGGCTCGATGGCGACCTGGATCACCGGCGCCGGGAAGTCCATGGACTCCAGGATGACCGGGTTCTTGTCGTCGCTCAGCGTCTCACCGGTGGTGGTCTGCTTCAGGCCCATGACGGCGACGATGTCGCCGGCGCCCACCGAGTCGATCTCCTCACGCTTGTTGGCGTGCATGCGGTAGATCTTGCCGATGCGCTCCTTCTTGCCCTTGACGGAGTTCAGCACGGCGGTGCCGGACTCCAGGCGGCCCGAGTAGACCCGGACGAAGGTGAGCTTGCCGAGGTGCGGGTCGCTCATGATCTTGAACGCCAGCGCGGACAGCGGCTCGTCCTCGGACGGCTTGCGCTTGACGACCAGCTCGGGGTCCTTCACGTCGTGGCCCTCGATGGCCTCGACGTCGAGCGGGGTCGGCAGGTAGCGCACGACCGCGTCGAGCAGGGGCTGGACGCCCTTGTTCTTGAACGCGGTGCCACAGAACACCGGGGTGACCGTGGTGTCGCTGGACTTGCCGGACGCGATGGTGATGCGACGGATCGCGGCGTACAGCTGCTCCTCGGTGGGCTCCTGGCCCTCCAGGTACAGCTCCATGATCTCTTCGTCGTTCTCGGCGACGCCCTCGATCAGCTTGCCGCGGTACTCCTCGGCAGCCTCGGTGTGCGTGGCCGGGATGTCGACGACGTCGTACATCTCGCCCTTGGCGGCCTCGGCGGACCACACGAGCGCCTTCATGCGGACCAGGTCCACGACGCCCTTGAAGTCGGCCTCGGCACCGATCGGAAGCTGCATGACCAGCGGCTGCGCACCAAGGCGGTCCGAGATCATGTCGACGCAGCGGTGGAACTCGGCACCGGTGCGGTCCAGCTTGTTCACGAAGCAGATGCGCGGCACGCCGTAACGGTCGGCCTGACGCCACACCGTCTCGGACTGCGGCTCCACACCGGCGACACCGTCGAACACCGTGACGGCACCGTCGAGGACGCGCAGCGAGCGCTCCACCTCGACCGTGAAGTCGACGTGCCCCGGGGTGTCGATGATGTTGATCGTGTAGTCGTTGTCCTCGAGCGGCCAGTGACAGGTGGTGGCAGCAGAGGTGATCGTGATGCCACGCTCCTGCTCCTGCTCCATCCAGTCCATGGTGGCAGCGCCGTCGTGGACTTCACCGATCTTGTAGCTGACGCCGGTGTAGAAGAGGATCCGCTCGGTGGTGGTCGTCTTGCCCGCGTCGATGTGGGCCATGATCCCGATGTTGCGGACCTTGGCCAGGTCAAGTGAAGTGGTAGCCATAAGGCTTCAGTCTTCTCTCGGTCTCGATGGGGTCTGCGACTACCAGCGGTAGTGCGCGAAGGCCTTGTTGGACTCGGCCATCTTGTGGGTGTCCTCGCGCTTCTTCACCGCGGCACCGAGGCCGTTGGAGGCGTCGAGGAGTTCGTTGAGCAGACGCTCGGTCATGGTCTTCTCGCGACGGGCGCGGGAGTAACCGACCAGCCAGCGCAGGGCGAGCGTGTTGGCACGACCGGGCTTGACCTCGATCGGGACCTGGTAGGTCGCACCACCGACACGGCGGGACTTGACCTCAAGGGTCGGCTTGATGTTCTCAAGAGCGCGCTTGAGCGTGATGACCGGGTCGTTGCCGGTCTTCTCGCGCAGGCCCTCCATGGCGCCGTAGACGATGCGCTCGGCGGTGGAGCGCTTGCCGTTCAGCAGCACCTTGTTGATCAGGGAGGTCACCACAGGGGAGCCGTAAACCGGGTCGATGATGACCGGGCGCTTCGGGGCGGGGCCCTTACGAGGCATTCTTACTTCTCCTTCTTGGCGCCGTAACGGCTGCGGGCCTGCTTGCGGTTCTTGACACCCTGGGTGTCGAGCGAACCGCGGATGATCTTGTAGCGAACACCCGGCAGGTCCTTCACACGGCCACCGCGCACGAGCACGATGGAGTGCTCCTGCAGGTTGTGACCCTCACCCGGAATGTAGGCGGTGACCTCGATCCCGCTGGTCAGACGCACACGCGCGACCTTACGCAGGGCCGAGTTCGGCTTCTTCGGGGTGGTCGTGAACACACGCGTGCAGACGCCCCGACGCTGAGGAGAACCCTCAAGTGCGGGTGTCTTGTTCTTCTCGACCTTGTCCTGCCGGCCCTTGCGGACCAGCTGCTGGATCGTAGGCACTACTTCTCCGGTTTCTGTGTGCCGAAAGGTACAGCTAACCTGGAACGTCGCCGACCCACGCGGTCGGGTGTGTCGAATCCCGCAGACTCCCGCCGCAAGGCGAAAAGGGCGCAGATTACGGTGGCCGATGACGGCTCGCCATGCGGTTGATGGCACGCACGAGAGCCAGGGCACACCCCAGGCACAAGGTCTGAGCGTACCTACCTCATTCGCTGCGGTCAAAACAAATGGGCGCCGCCCGCATCACCATGCGGAACATGTCAAGACCCCATGCCGCACCTGATCTTCGAATCCACTGCCGGCGATCTTCTGTTACGGGGGTTCGCGCAGGTGGGGCCGGGGGACGCCGGCCCCGCCGCGATGGGGATCGCGACGATGAGCGCCCACCCCACGCCCCATCCGCGACCGACGGCCTGCGCGAGGACCAACTCCGCATGATCCGTGCCCAGATGGACCTGCTCAGCCAACTCCTCAGGCATCGCGGGCCAACGAACGATGACATCTGGCCCACGAGCCGCATCGAGCACTTGGGGCCCCGTGCACGGACTTGGATCGGATAGGTGTGCCGGGCTGAGGTCGTGGCCCCGTGCCGTACGCGCTCGCCCCCGTCGGGCGGCGCTCCGAGCCGCTGGCCGACGAACACGCGGGCGCGGCGTCCGACCAACGGCGGTGTGCAGTTCGTCGAGGAGAGCCCCGCTGACAGCCTTCACACACGCCGAAGGGCGGCCACCCCACAGGGTGACCGCCCTTCAGTGCTTCAGACGTACGCCTTACTGGTTGTACGGACCGTAGTCGTAGTCCTCCAGCGGCACGGCCTGGCCGGAGCCCGTGCCGAACGGCGAGTAGTCGATGTCGTCGTAGCCCACGGCCGAGTACATCGCGGCCTTGGCCTCCTCGGTCGGCTCGACCCGGATGTTGCGGTAGCGGGACAGACCCGTACCGGCCGGGATGAGCTTACCGATGATGACGTTCTCCTTGAGGCCGATCAGGGAGTCGGACTTGGCGTTGATCGCCGCGTCCGTGAGGACCCTGGTCGTCTCCTGGAAGGACGCCGCCGAAAGCCACGACTCGGTCGCCAGCGAGGCCTTGGTGATACCCATCAGCTGCGGACGGCCGGAGGCCGGGTGGCCGCCTTCCTGGACCACGCGACGGTTCTCGGTCTCGAACTTCGAGCGCTCCACGAGCTCGCCGGGCAGCAGCTCGGCGTCGCCGGACTCGATGATCGTCACACGGCGCAGCATCTGCCGGATGATGATCTCGATGTGCTTGTCGTGGATCGACACGCCCTGCGAGTTGTAGACCTTCTGGACCTCGCCGACCAGGTGGACCTGGACGGCACGCTGACCCAGGATGCGCAGCACGTCGTGCGGGTTGGTGGCACCCACGGTGAGCTGCTGGCCCACCTCGACGTGGTCGCCCTCACGGACCAGGACCTTGGCACGCTTCGAGATCGGGAACGCCGTCTCGTCGCTGCCGTCGTCCGGGGTGACGACGAGCTTCTTGGTCTTCTCGGTCTCCTCGATCCGCACGCGGCCGGAGGCCTCGGAGATCGGGGCGACACCCTTCGGGGTACGGGCCTCGAAGAGCTCGACGACACGGGGCAGACCCTGGGTGATGTCGTCACCGGCCACACCACCGGTGTGGAAGGTACGCATCGTCAGCTGGGTACCGGGCTCACCGATGGACTGGGCGGCGATGATGCCGACCGCCTCACCGATGTCGACCAGCTTGCCGGTGGCCAGCGAGCGGCCGTAGCACATGGCACAGGTGCCGACCTGAGACTCACAGGTCAGGATCGAACGGGTCTTGACCTGCTCGATCCCGTGGTGCACCAGCTGGTCGATGAGCACGTCGCCGAGGTCCACGTTGGCCGGCGCGATCACCTTGCCGTCGATGACGACGTCCTCGGCGAGCATGCGGGCGTAGACGCTGGTCTCGACATCATCGGTCTTGCGCAGCGTGCCGTCGGCACCGCGCTCGGCGATCTTCAGCTTCAGACCGCGCTCGGTGCCGCAGTCCTCCTCGCGGATGATGACGTCCTGCGACACGTCGACCAGACGACGGGTGAGGTAACCCGAGTCGGCGGTACGCAGAGCGGTGTCCGCCAGACCCTTACGGGCACCGTGCGTGGAGATGAAGTACTCCAGCACGGACAGACCCTCACGGAACGACGCCTTGATGGGCCGCGGGATGGTCTCGTTCTTGGCGTTCGACACCAGACCGCGCATACCGGCGATCTGGCGCATCTGCATCATGTTTCCTCGGGCACCCGAGTTCACCATCATGAAGATGGGGTTGGTCTTCGGGAAGTTCTCGTTCATGGCCTCGGCGACCTCGTTGGTCGCGTTGGTCCAGATCCCGATGAGCTCCTGGGTGCGCTCGTCCTTGGTGATCAGACCGCGCTCGTACTGCTTCTGGATCTTCTCGTCCGCGGCCTCCCACTTGGCGACGATCTCCTTCTTCGCCTCGGGGACGACGACGTCGGAGATGGCCACGGTGACACCGGAACGGGTCGCCCAGAAGAAGCCGGCCGCCTTCAGGTTGTCGAGCGTCGCCGCCACGATGACCTTGGGGTAGCGCTCGGCGAGGTCGTTGACGATCTCGGAGAGCTGCTTCTTGCCGACCTCGTAGTCGACGAACGGGTAGTCCTCGGGCAGCAGCTCGTTGAAGAGCGCGCGGCCCAGCGTGGTGTTCAGCCGGAAGCTGTCACCCTGCTGCCACTCCGGCTCGCCCTCCTCCTGAACCGGCGGGGTCCAGCCGCGCGGCGGGATGGTGCCCACCGGGAAGCGGATGTCCACGCGCGACTGCAGCGAGAGCTCGCCGGCGTCGAACGCCATGATCGCCTCGGCCACGGACGAGAACGAACGCTCCTCGCCCTTGACCTCCCGCATCTCGCCGTCGGTGGTGAGGAAGAACAGACCGAGGACCATGTCCTGGGTCGGCATCGTCACCGGACGGCCGTCGGCGGGCTTGAGGATGTTGTTCGAGGACAGCATCAGGATGCGGGCCTCGGCCTGCGCCTCCGCGGACAGCGGCAGGTGCACGGCCATCTGGTCACCGTCGAAGTCCGCGTTGAACGCGGTGCAGACGAGCGGGTGGATCTGGATGGCCTTGCCCTCGACCAGCTGCGGCTCGAAGGCCTGGATGCCGAGGCGGTGCAGCGTGGGCGCACGGTTCAGCAGAACCGGGTGCTCCGCGATGACCTCTTCCAGCACGTCGTACACGACCGTACGGCCGCGCTCGACCATGCGCTTGGCGCTCTTGATGTTCTGCGCGTGGTTCAGGTCCACCAGGCGCTTCATCACGAACGGCTTGAAGAGCTCCAGCGCCATCGCCTTGGGCAGACCGCACTGGTGCAGCTTCAGCTGCGGACCGACGACGATCACGGAACGGGCCGAGTAGTCGACGCGCTTACCGAGCAGGTTCTGACGGAAACGACCCTGCTTACCCTTCAGCATGTCGCTGAGGGACTTCAGCGGACGGTTACCGGGACCGGTGACCGGACGGCCGCGGCGGCCGTTGTCGAAGAGGGCGTCAACAGCCTCCTGAAGCATGCGCTTCTCGTTGTTGACGATGATCTCCGGGGCACCGAGGTCCAGGAGCCTCTTCAGACGGTTGTTGCGGTTGATGACACGGCGGTACAGGTCGTTCAGGTCGGAGGTCGCGAAGCGGCCACCGTCCAGCTGCACCATCGGACGCAGGTCCGGCGGGATGACCGGCACGCAGTCGAGCACCATGCCCTTGGGGCTGTTGCTGGTCTGCAGGAACGCGGAGACGACCTTCAGGCGCTTGAGCGCACGGGTCTTCTTCTGGCCCTTGCCGGTACGGATGATCTCGCGGAGGCGCTCGGCCTCCTCGTCCAGGTCGAAGGACTCCAGGCGCTTCTGCAGCGCCGCGGCGCCCATCGAACCGTCGAAGTACGTGCCGAAGCGGTCACGCAGCTCGCGGTAGAGGAGCTCGTCGCCCTCCAGGTCCTGGACCTTGAGGTTCTTGAACCGGGTCCAGACCTCGTCGAGGCGGTCGATCTCGCGCTGCGCACGGTCGCGCAGCTGCTTCATCTCACGCTCGGCGCCCTCGCGCACCTTGCGGCGCACGTCGGCCTTGGCGCCCTCGGCCTCCAGCTCGGCCAGGTCGGTCTCGAGCTTCTTGGCGCGGGCCTCCAGGTCGGCGTCCCGGCGGTTCTCGATCTGCTGCCGCTCGACGGAGACGTGCGCCTCCAGGGAGGGCAGGTCACGCGTACGGCGCTCCTCGTCGACGTACGTGATCATGTACGCCGCGAAGTAGATGACCTTCTCCAGGTCCTTCGGAGCGAGGTCGAGCAGGTAGCCGAGGCGCGAGGGAACGCCCTTGAAGTACCAGATGTGCGTGACGGGAGCGGCCAGCTCGATGTGGCCCATCCGCTCACGGCGCACCTTGGCGCGAGTCACCTCGACGCCGCAGCGCTCACAGATGATGCCCTTGAAGCGGACGCGCTTGTACTTGCCGCAGTAGCACTCCCAGTCCCGGGTGGGGCCGAAGATCTTCTCGCAGAAGAGTCCGTCCTTTTCGGGCTTGAGGGTGCGGTAGTTGATGGTCTCGGGCTTCTTGACCTCGCCGTGGCTCCACTGACGGATGTCGTCAGCGGTGGCCAGGCCGATCCGGAGCTCGTCGAAGAAGTTGACGTCGAGCACTATGCGTCAATCCCTCTCAGGGTTGTAAGTCTTGGGGTCTGAAACGGGGGTCCCGGGGCCGGCGGACCTTGATCGCTCAAGGTCCGCCGGACTCCCGTCAGACCTCTTCGACGCTGCTCGGCTCGCGCCGGGACAGGTCGATGCCGAGCTCCTCCGCAGCGCGGAAGACGTCCTCGTCGGTGTCACGCATCTCGATGGACATACCGTCGCTGGACAGCACCTCCACGTTCAGGCAAAGGGACTGCATCTCCTTGATGAGCACCTTGAAGGACTCGGGGATGCCGGGCTCGGGGATGTTCTCGCCCTTGACGATGGCCTCGTAGACCTTCACGCGGCCGGTGACGTCGTCGGACTTGATGGTCAGCAGCTCCTGGAGGGCGTACGCGGCGCCATAGGCCTCCAGCGCCCACACCTCCATCTCGCCGAACCGCTGGCCACCGAACTGGGCCTTACCACCCAGCGGCTGCTGGGTGATCATCGAGTACGGGCCGGTCGAGCGGGCGTGCAGCTTGTCGTCGACCAGGTGGTGCAGCTTGAGGATGTACATGTAGCCGACCGAGATCGGCTCCGGGAACGGCTCGCCGGAGCGGCCGTCGAACAGCGGCGCCTTGCCGGACGGGAGCACCATGCGCTCGCCGTCGCGGTTCGGGATCGTGTGGTTCAGCAGACCCGCGAGCTCGTCCTCGCGCGCACCGTCGAAGACGGGGGTCGCGACGTTCGTGCCCGGGTCGACCCGGTCGGCCTCGATGGCCTGCAGGCGCTGCGCCCAGTCGTCCGCGAGGCCGGAGACGTCCCAGCCGCGGCTGGCGAGCCAGCCGAGGTGGATCTCCAGGACCTGTCCCGGGTTCATTCGGGACGGGACACCCAGCGGGTTGAGGATGATGTCGACCGGGGTGCCGTCCTCCAGGAACGGCATGTCCTCGATCGGCAGGATCTTGGAGATGACACCCTTGTTGCCGTGACGGCCGGCGAGCTTGTCACCGTCGGTGATCTTGCGCTTCTGCGCCACGTACACGCGCACAAGCTGGTTCACACCCGGGGGAAGCTCGTCGCCCTCCTCGCGGTCGAAGACGCGGACGCCGATGACCTTGCCGGTCTCGCCGTGCGGCACCTTCAGCGAGGTGTCACGGACCTCACGGGCCTTCTCACCGAAGATCGCGCGCAGCAGGCGCTCCTCCGGCGTCAGCTCGGTCTCACCCTTCGGGGTCACCTTGCCGACGAGGATGTCACCGGCGATGACCTCGGCACCGATGCGGATGATGCCGCGCTCGTCGAGGTCGGCGAGGACCTCCTCGGAGACGTTCGGGATGTCCCGGGTGATCTCCTCGGGGCCGAGCTTGGTGTCACGGGCGTCGACCTCGTGCTCCTCGATGTGGATCGAGGAGAGGACGTCGTCCTGCACGAGGCGCTGCGACAGGATGATCGCGTCCTCGTAGTTGTGACCCTCCCACGGCATGAACGCGACCAGCAGGTTCTTGCCGAGCGCCATCTCGCCGTTCTGGGTGGCCGGACCGTCGGCGAGGACCTGGCCCTCGATGACGCGGTCGCCCTCGTTGACGATGACCTTCTGGTTGACCGAGGTGCCTTGGTTGGAACGGGCGAACTTGGCCAGGCGGTACGTGATGTACGTGCCGTCGTCGTTGGCCGTGGTGATGTAGTCCGCGGAGACCTCCTGGACCACACCCGCCTTCTCGGCCTTGACCACGTCGCCGGCGTCGACGGCGGAGCGGTACTCCATGCCGGTGCCGACGAGCGGGGACTCGGACTTGATCAGCGGCACGGCCTGACGCATCATGTTCGCGCCCATGAGGGCACGGTTGGCGTCGTCGTGCTCGAGGAAGGGGATCATGGCGGTCGCGACCGACACCATCTGGCGCGGCGAGACGTCCATGTAGTCGACGTCCTCGGGACTGACGTAGTCGACCTCACCGCCACGGCGGCGCACCAGGACGCGCGCCTCGGCGAAGCGGAGCTCGTCCGTCAGCGTGGCGTTGGCCTGCGCGATGACGTACCGGTCCTCTTCGTCGGCCGTGAGGTAGTCGACCTCGTCGGTGACCTGACCGTTGTTGACCTTGCGGTACGGGGTCTCGACGAAACCGAACGCGTTGACCCGGCCGTACGAGGCCAGCGAGCCGATCAGACCGATGTTCGGGCCTTCAGGGGTCTCGATCGGGCACATGCGGCCGTAGTGCGACGGGTGCACGTCACGGACCTCGAAGCCGGCCCGCTCACGGGAGAGACCACCCGGACCAAGGGCCGACAGACGGCGCTTGTGGGTGAGACCCGACAGCGGGTTGTTCTGGTCCATGAACTGCGACAGCTGGCTGGTGCCGAAGAACTCCTTGATGGAGGCGACGACCGGCCGGATGTTGATCAGCGTCTGCGGCGTGATCGCCTCGACGTCCTGCGTGGTCATGCGCTCGCGGACGACACGCTCCATACGCGCCAGACCCGTACGGACCTGGTTCTGGATGAGCTCGCCGACGTTGCGCAGACGGCGGTTGCCGAAGTGGTCGATGTCGTCGGTCTCGACGACGATCTGCGTGCCGTTGTCGCCGACCGTCTCGATCTCGCCCGCGTGCAGCTTCACCAGGTACTTGATCGTCGAGATGACGTCCTCGACGGTCAGGACGCCCGCGTCGAGCGGAGCGTCCGCACCCAGCTTCTTGTTGACCTTGTAGCGGCCGACCTTGGCGAGGTCGTAGCGCTTGGGGTTGAAGTACAGGTTCTCCAGCAGCGTCTGCGCGGCCTCACGCGTGGGGGGCTCGCCCGGACGCAGCTTGCGGTAGATGTCGAGCAGCGCGTCGTCCTGGCCCTGGGTGTGGTCCTTCTCCAGGGTGGCGCGCATGGACTCGTACTCGCCGAACTCCTCGAGGATCTGCTCGGTGGTCCAGCCGAGCGCCTTGAGGAGGACGGTCACGGACTGCTTGCGCTTGCGGTCGATGCGGACACCGACCATGTCGCGCTTGTCGATCTCCATCTCCAGCCAGGCACCCCGGGACGGGATGATCTTGGCGGAGAAGATGTCCTTGTCGGACGTCTTGTCGATCGAGGAGTCGAAGTAGACACCGGGCGAACGGACCAGCTGCGACACCACGACACGCTCGGTGCCGTTGATGACGAACGTGCCCTTGTTCGTCATGAGCGGGAAGTCGCCCATGAAGACGGTCTGGGACTTGATCTCGCCGGTCTCGTTGTTGGTGAACTCGGCCGTGACGAAGAGGGGCGCGGCGTAGGTGAAGTCGCGCTCCTTGCACTCGTCGATGGAGTTCTTCGACGGCTCGAAGCGGTGGTCGCGGAACGTCAGCGACATCGACCCGGAGAAGTCCTCGATCGGGGAGATCTCCTCGAAGATCTCCTCCAGACCGGACTTGGTGGGGACGTCCTGACCGGACTCCAGAGCCTCCTCGACCCGACTCTGCCAGGCGGTGTTGCCGAGCAGCCAGTCGAAGCTCTCGGTCTGCAGCGCGAGCAGGTTGGGAACCTCGAGAGGCTCCTTGATCTTTGCAAAGGAGATGCGCAGCGGGGCGGTGCTGGCGCCGTTGTTCATATTCGCGTTCGAGGCAGTGCGCGAGGCGGCCAAGAGGGGGTCCTTCCGAGGGCTCGGACTCACTACGCGCGTACCGGCCCCCTCGACCACACACAGAGAAGGAAAGTCCCAGGTCAGGGACGCTTCAATCGTCGGTGCTCGGGCGAGGGCAGGTTCCTGGTGACGGGCAGGAAACAGCTAACAGGCAGCGCAAAGGGTCAGTGTAGCCACTTGGCCCACTGATGTCCAGTGCGGGTTTGCGGACCTTCGAAAACCCTCGTTGTTCGTCAACACCTGCGACAAGCCACGCCCTCGATGCACATCGATACTTCCCTCTTCGTCGTCGATCCATGCCTCGGATGCGGATCGTTGTGACGACGCGTCCTGAGAATTGCGCGCTGCGTGCAGTTCGTCAAGGCCCCCTAGCCCGAACCGCGTGCCGCGATCGTCACTCGCAGCCGGTCACCGGGGTGCCCGGAGGCACAACGAAGATCACCATACTCGTCGGAACCCACAGTGCAAGGCAGCCGTCCGACAACGTCCGGAACGCCGAAGGGCGACCACCCACTTGGGTGATCGCCCTTCAGTGCGTCTGCGTTACAGCCCCACGGAGGAACTGCGCGGCGTCAGGATCCGTACGGACCCCTGAGGTCTTACTTGACCTCGACGGAGGCGCCGGCGCCCTTGAGGGACTCGGCGGCCTTCTCGGCGGCGTCCTTGGCGACCTTCTCGAGGACGGGCTTCGGGGCGCCGTCCACCAGGTCCTTGGCCTCCTTCAGGCCGAGCGAGGTCAGCTCACGCACGACCTTGATGACCTGGATCTTCTTGTCGCCGGCGCCGGTGAGGATGACGTCGAACTCGTCCTGCTCCTCAGCGGCCTCGACCGGGGCGCCCGGGGCGGCGGGGCCCGCGACGGCGACCGCGGCGGCGGCGGTGACGTCGAACTTCTCCTCGAACGCCTTCACGAACTCGGAGAGCTGGATGAGGGTCATGCCCTCGAACTCGGCGAGCAGTTCGTCCTGGGTGAGAGCCACGATGGCTTTCCTTCCACTAATTCGGCTGGTGCCGGATGTACATGTCTGGCGGGCGTACGTTCGGCCCGCTACGACCGTTGCCTTCGGCGGGCTGCCTCAGGCGGCGGTCATTTCGCGAGCCGAATTACTCGGCACCGCCCTGCTCGTCCTGCTTGGCACGAAGCGCGTCCACGGTGCGGACGAGCTTCGACGGGAGCGCCTGGAAGACCTGAGCAGCCTGCGTCTGCTTGCCCTTCAGGGCGCCCGCCAGCTTGGCGAGCAGAACCTCGCGGGACTCGAGGTCCGCAAGCTTCTTGATCTCGTCGGCGGACAACGCCTTGCCGTCAAGGACACCGCCCTTGATGACGAGGTTCGGGTTGTCCTTGGCGAAGTCACGAAGACCCTTGGCCGACTCCACCGGGTCACCGGTGACGAAGGCGACCGCCGTCGGACCGTTGAACAGGTCGTCGAGCGTGTTGATCCCGGCCGCGTTGGCCGCGATCTTGGTCAGCGTGTTCTTCACCACGGCGTACTCGGAGTTCTCACCGAGCGAACGGCGCAGCGTCTTGAGCTGGGCCACGGTGAGACCCCGGTACTCGGTCAGCACAGCGGCGTTCGAGCTGCGGAACTTGTCCGTGAGCTCGGCTACCGCGGCAGCCTTGTCGGGCGTCGGCATAGAGCGTCGGCCTCCTTCCGGGTGATGAGGACCGCTCGGAAGGGGCCGGCATAAACGAAACGCCCCGGCGCAGGCGCACGGGGCGTAGCTCGACCGGACGAATTCCATCGGGAAACGGAACCGGTCCAGGAGCACTTCCACAGTCACCTGCGCGGGTCGTCCGCAGTTCAAGCGGATCCTTCGGCCGCCGGGCCCTCCGAGGAGTGCCACGGCAACGACCAGCGGTCTTTGGCTTCTGGGTGAGCGTAGATGACACGGGGCGTGTCAAGCAAATCCGTTCGGCCGCGCCCCTGTGGACGGGGCACGGCCGTGGACGGACGTCAGCCCTGCTGGGCCGCCTCCATCATCTCGCCGAGGTCCATCGTGTCCTTGGCCGGCGGGGCCTCCACGGTCACCGGCTTGTTGTAGTCGAGGAACGTGATGGTCATGTCGAGCGGGCCCTTGTCGGCCTCGCCCTTCATGCGGAACTGCTTGGTGTGGTCCTCGTCGTCGATCCACATGTCCATCGTGAGGCTGTCGATGCCCATGTCCTCGTACTGCTTGATGGCCTTCTCGCGCTGCTCGCGGGTGGCCTTGTCCTCGTCCTTGAGGGACGCGCGGAACTGGTCGAGGGTGACCGTGCCCTTGTAGTGGGTGGTCTCGACGCCGTCGACGGTCTCGGTGCCGACCTCCTTCACGTCCTTGGAGCCGGTGAGGAAGGTGGACTGCTGGGCCGGGTTCTCGTCGGCCTGGGCGCCCAGCGAGTCGCCGCCCATGGCTTCGGCGTCCTTCCCGAGCGCGTCCATGTCGAACTTGATCCAGCGCTTTCCGTCCATCTCCTTCGCGGCCTCGGCGCCTCCGTCGAGGTACATGGCCTTGTCGACGAGCCGGATCTCGACCTCGTTGGCCTCGCTCTGGTCGAGCGCCGCCATCTTCATGCTCATGGCAATCGTTGGCTTCATGCGCATCTGCGCCTCGCCCTTGATGCGCCCCTGCTCCGGGACCTCGCCGGTCATCCGGTAGCTCAGAGAGGTGATGTCGTCCGTGTTCTTCGCCGCCTTCGCCACGGCCGCCGCGGGCGTCATCTTCGGAGACTCCTCCTTCGCGGAGTCGCTTCCGGTCTCCTTCCCACAGGCGACCGCTCCACCGCTGAGCAGCAGGGCGGCGAGCGCCGCGCCCGTCACCTTCTGACGCATGGATCCGTACACAGAAATCCCCATGAGTCCCCCCAAGGAACGCTTGATCGATTCATAGCAAGACCGAGAGCGTATACCAGGCGGATACCTGTGTCCCCCGGACTTTCTCCCCGCCCGGTGTGGCCCGCTTCACGCGCCCGGCAAGGGCGCTGGGCTACGTCATGGAGCGATGCGGTCGCCACCGCTAAAAGGGACGAGCCCCGCACCTCGAAAGGTTGCGGGGCTCGCTGACCGGAACGCCTGCGCGAACCGACTACCGAAAAGAGCGTAGGGCTCAGACGGCGGCCGGGTCCTCCTCGGTGAGGAGGTTGCGGGTGCGGTTGGGGTCCACCGGGATGCCGGGGCCGATCGTGGTGGTGATGGCGGCCTTCTTGATGTAGCGGCCCTTGGCGGCGGACGGCTTCAGACGGAGGATCTCCTCCAGCGCCGCGCCGTAGTTCTCCACCAGCTTGCTGTCGTCGAACGACGTCTTGCCGATGATGAAGTGCAGGTTCGAGTGCTTGTCGACGCGGAACTCGATCTTGCCGCCCTTGATGTCGTTGACGGCCTTGGTGACGTCCGGGGTCACGGTGCCCGTCTTGGGGTTCGGCATGAGACCACGGGGACCGAGCACGCGGCCGAGGCGGCCGACCTTGCCCATGAGGTCCGGGGTGGCGACGACGGCGTCGAAGTCCAGACGCCCCTTCGACACCTCGTCGATCAGCTCGTCGGAGCCGACGATGTCGGCGCCCGCGGCGCGTGCGGCCTCGGCACGGTCACCGGTCGCGAAGACCAGGACCCGGGCGGTCTTACCGGTGCCGTGCGGGAGGTTCACGGTGCCACGGACCATCTGGTCGGCCTTGCGCGGGTCGACACCCAGGCGGAAGGCGACCTCGACGGTGCCGTCGAACTTGGTCGTGGAGGTCTCCTTGGCGAGACGGACGGCCTCGAGCGGGGCGTACAGCTTCTCCCGGTCGATCTTGGCGTCCGCAGCGCGGAGAGCCTTGCTGCGCTTGCTCACAACTGCTCCTGTGTGTTCTGAAAGGAGTCGTGGTACGGGCCGAGCAGGCCCTGCCACGTGCGGCTGCCTGTTCGGCAGCTGCATGGTTCTACGAAGGTGGGGTTCAGCCCTCGACCGTGACGCCCATGGAACGCGCGGTACCGGCGATGATCTTCGCGGCGGCGTCCAGGTCGTTGGCGTTGAGGTCGGGCAGCTTGGTCTGGGCGATCTCGCGGACCTGCGCCTCGGTGATCTTGGCGACCTTGGTCTTGTGCGGCTCGCCGGAGCCCTTCTCCACGCCCGCGGCCTTGAGGATCATCTTGGCGGCCGGCGGCGTCTTGGTGATGAAGGTGAAGGAGCGGTCCTCGTAGACCGTGATCTCCACCGGGATGACCCAACCGCGCTGCGACTCGGTCGCGGCGTTGTAGGCCTTGCAGAACTCCATGATGTTGACGCCGTGCTGACCCAGCGCCGGGCCGACCGGCGGAGCCGGGTTCGCGGCACCGGCCTGGATCTGGAGCTTGATGAGCCCCGTGACCTTCTTCTTCTTGGGAGGCATTGCTCTCCGGGTCCTTTCGATTCGAGTGCGCCTCCGCCCGGGTCGCGTCCCGGATGAAGGCATACCGCGCAACGATAACGGGTATAGATGCACGGCCAAAAACCGCGCAGGTCAGACCGGCTACGAGAGCCTGCCTGACCTGCGCGGAAGCGATAAGTCCAGAAGTCCGGGAGTTCCGGTCGTGGAACCAGTTCTTGTGGAACTAGTTCTTCTGGATCTGGTCGAAGCTGAGCTCGACCGGCGTCTCGCGGCCGAAGATCTCGACGAGACCCTTGACCTTCTTCGAGTCGGGGTTGATCTCGTTGATGGTCGCCTGGAGTGTGGCGAACGGGCCGTCGGTGACGGTGACCGAGTCGCCGACCTCGAAGTCCAGCACCTGGACCTCGACCTTGCGGGCCGGAGCCGGCCTGCCCTCGGCCTCGGCGGCCTCACGGGCGGCCTTCTCCTCGGCCTCCGGGGCGAGCATCTTGACGATCTCGTCGAGCGTCAGCGGGTACGGGTCGTAGGCGTTGCCCACGAAGCCGGTGACGCCGGGCGTGTTGCGGACGACGCCCCAGGACTCGTTCGTCAGGTCCATGCGCACCAGGACGTAGCCGGGGAGCTTGTTCTGACGGATGGTCTTGCGGTCGCCGTTCTTGATCTGGACGACCTCCTCCTGCGGCACCTCGGCCTGGAAGATGTAGTCCTCGACGTTCAGCGAGACGGCGCGCTGCTCCAGGTTGGTCTTCACGCGGTTCTCGTAGCCGGCGTACGTGTGGATGACGTACCACTCGCCGGGCAGAGTCCGCAGTTCCTCGCGCAGCGCGGCGACGGGATCGACGGGCTCGGCCTCCTCCGCGGCGGCCTCACTCTCGTCCTCGTCCTCGGCCTCGGCATGCACGGCGGTTTCCTCGGCCGGCTTCCCCGCCTTGGCTTCGGCAGCCTCGTCCTCGTCGACCTCGTCCGCTCCCTTGACGATGTCGAGCTCGTCGTCCACGGACTCGACACCTTCCCCACGAGGCTCGATGGCGTCGTTCACGTTCGGGTCAGACACGGTGGCTGCTTCTTCCTGGATTCATGGCGGTGGAACACGCGAAAGGGGCGCCGGGTACGGCGCCCTTCGCTTTCGGCTCAGCCGAAGACGTACTTGGCGGCCTTGTCGAGTCCGAAGTCAATCACAGTCACCAGACCGATCATGATGACGACGAAGACGATCACCACGGTCGTATACGTCGTCAGCTGAGAGCGGGTCGGCCAGACGACCTTGCGGAGCTCCGCGACGATCTGGCGGTAGAACAGGGCCAGGCGCTTGAAGGGGCCCTTCTTGGCGCGCTTGCCGCCCTTACGGGTCTTCTTCGACTCCGGCGCCTCATCCTGGGCATCAGGCATGTCGATGGAGCCCACGGCGTCCGTCACTCGTCCTCACCTGATTCCGGGTCGTGGCCGTGCCGCGCCCGGTCTGAGCCGCACGGCGGTGCAGTGCTGTACGTACATGCGCACACTTCCTGGCGTAAGGAGTGTGTTGCAGGGCCGGAGGGACTTGAACCCCCAACCGCTGGTTTTGGAGACCAGTGCTCTACCAATTGAGCTACGACCCTTTGGTTCCCCCCAAACGTACCGCATCCGCCCGAGTGCTCGGTGTGCACCGGGTGAGCGCGGCCCGCAGAGGCCAACGAGGTGAGAGTGTACGTGCTCCCGGGCCGGTCGTCGAACGGAAAGTGCCTGTGGATGCTTTCCCGGCGGAAGATCGGCGGCGGATCGCCCGGATAACGACCATGCCGCCGCCCACCTCCGGACGGTTGTTCCCATCCCGTCGGCCGGTCGGTCGCGGCCTGCCACGGCACCGAGGTCGCATTCGCTCAGGCAAGTGCCTTGGAGACAGGCTGAGTCGACCGGCAAGTGAAACCGGCGTGCCGCGGGCGTTTCGTGTCTGAAACGATGGGGTCATGAGCGCTGCTACCTCTCCCACCGAGCGCCGGGTCTCCGCCCGAGTCGGCGCGATCTCCGAGTCCGCCACCCTCGCCGTGGACGCCAAGGCCAAGGCCCTCAAGGCCGCCGGGCGTCCGGTGATCGGCTTCGGCGCCGGCGAGCCCGACTTCCCGACCCCGGACTACATCGTCGAGGCGGCCGTCGAGGCCTGCAAGAACCCGAAGTACCACCGCTACACGCCTGCGGGCGGTCTGCCCGAGCTGAAGGCCGCGATCGCCGCGAAGACGCTGCGGGACTCTGGCTACGAGGTCGACGCCTCCCAGATCCTGGTCACCAACGGCGGCAAGCAGGCCATCTACGAGGCCTTCGCCGCGATCCTCGACCCGGGCGACGAGGTCATCGTCCCGGCGCCGTACTGGACGACGTACCCGGAGTCGATCCGCCTCGCCGGCGGTGTCCCGGTCGAGGTCGTCGCGGACGAGACCACGGGCTACCGGGTCTCGGTCGAGCAGCTGGAGGCCGCCCGCACGGAGAAGACCAAGGTCGTCCTCTTCGTGTCGCCGTCCAACCCGACCGGCTCCGTGTACAGCGAGGCCGAGACCGAGGCGATCGGCCACTGGGCCGTCGAGCACGGCCTGTGGGTGCTCACGGACGAGATCTACGAGCACCTGGTCTACGGCGACGCGCGCTCCGTGTCCCTCCCCGCGATCCTGCCGGAGCTGCGCGACAAGTGCATCGTGGTCAACGGCGTCGCCAAGACCTACGCGATGACCGGCTGGCGCGTGGGCTGGGTCATCGGCCCGAAGGACGTCGTCAAGGCCGCGACCAACCTCCAGTCGCACGCCACGTCGAACGTCTCGAACGTCGCCCAGGTGGCCGCGATCGCCGCCGTCTCGGGCGACCTGACGGCCGTCGCCAAGATGCGTGAGGCCTTCGACCGCCGCCGCCGGACCATCGTGCGGATGCTCAACGAGATCGACGGCGTGCTCTGCCCGGAGCCCGAGGGCGCCTTCTACGCGTACCCCTCCGTGAAGGGCCTCATCGGCAAGGAGATCCGCGGCAGGCGTCCGCAGAACACCGTCGAACTGGCCGCGCTCATCCTGGAGGAGGCCGAGGTCGCGGTCGTCCCGGGCGAGGCGTTCGGCACGCCGGGGTACCTGCGACTGTCGTACGCGCTCGGTGACGAGGATCTCGTCGAGGGCGTGAGCCGCATCCAGAAGCTGCTGGCCGAGGCTACGGACTGACGTTCTTCGTACGTCTCAGGGACGTTGTTGCGACGTCGTTCTTGTTTTTCGCGCACCACGCGCGCGGCTGGAGCCCACCGACTCACGTGAGGAGGTGGGCTCCACCCTTTTCGTCGTCTTTGCGTGCGAGCAAGACCACGATCGGGGAAAGCGCTACCGATGCGGCGGCGGCGTACGGCACGATCCTTGAATGGAGCACGTACGTGATGTCTCTGAGCTGCCCAAGGCTCATCTGCACCTGCACTTCACCGGGTCGATGCGGCCCGCAACCGTCCTGGAACTCGCCGACAAGTACGGCGTGCGGCTGCCCGAGGCTCTGACCGGAGCGCTGACCACCGGGGAGCCGCCGAAGCTGCGGGCGACGGACGAGCGGGGCTGGTTCCGCTTCCAGCGGCTGTACGACGCGGCGCGGTCCTGCCTCAGAGAGCCCGAGGACATCCAGCGGCTGGTGCGCGAGGCCGCCGAGGAGGACATCAGGGACGGCTCCGGCTGGCTGGAGATCCAGGTCGACCCCACGTCGTACGCGCCCCGGCTGGGCGGGCTCATCCCGGCCCTGGAGATCATCCTGGACGCGGTGGACACGGCCGTGCGCGAGACGGGTCTCGGGATGCGCGTCCTCGTCGCCGCGAACCGTATGAAGCACCCGCTGGACGCGCGCACGCTGGCGCGGCTGGCTGTGCGGTACGCCGACCGCGGCATCGTCGGTTTCGGCCTCTCCAACGACGAGCGGCGGGGCATGGCGCGGGACTTCGACCGGGCGTTCGCGATCGCGCGGGACGGCGGGCTGCTGTCGGCACCGCACGGCGGTGAGCTGACCGGCCCGTCGTCGGTCCGGGACTGCCTGGACGATCTGCACGCCTCACGGATCGGGCACGGGGTGCGCGCGGCGGAGGACCCGCGGCTGCTGAGGCGGCTCGCCGAGCGGGGGGTCACCTGCGAGGTGTGCCCGGCCTCCAACGTCGCTCTCGGCGTCTACGAGAAGCCCGAGGACGTCCCCCTGCGAACGCTGTTCGAGGCCGGGGTCCCGATGGCGCTCGGCGCGGACGACCCCCTGTTGTTCGGTTCACGCCTCGCGGCCCAGTACGAGATCGCCCGCCGTCACCACGGTTTCACGGACGCCGAACTGGCCGAGCTGGCCCGCCAGTCGGTACGGGGCTCGGCGGCCCCGGACGACATGAAGGCGAAGCTGCTGTCGGGGGTGGACGACTGGCTCGCCGCGTAAGTCCGGCTCAGCGGGGTCCGTCGGCGACCGACACGCCGCGCAGGAGGGTGCGGGCCAGGGCGGGCGCGAAGGTGTCCAGCGGCGGGGGGGCGCCCTCCTCCGTGGCGTCGTAGGCGAACGCGCGCTGGGCGCAGGCGCCGAGGAGGAGCGAGGCGGCCGCGAAGGTGTCGGCGTCCGGGTGGATGCGGCCCGCGCGCTGTTCGGCGCGCAGGTACGCGTCCAGGCCCTGGATCGGCATGTGCGGGCCCACTCCCATCTTCCGCATGGACTCCTCGTGCCGGCGCTTGAGCTGGGTCTCGGCGTACAGGGAGGCGGCGATCGGGAAGCTCTGCTCGTAGAAGAGAGCCGCCTGGCGGACGATCTCCGTGAGGTTCTCCTCGACGGTCCGCTGCTCCGGCTCGGCGGTGAGCCTGTCCAGGAGTGGCCCGAGTCTGGGCAGCCGCTCCTGGAGCACACGGATGAAGAGCTCCTCCTTGCTCGCGAAGTACTTGTAGAGCGCGGCCTCCGAGCAGCCGGCAGCCCTGGCGATCTCCTTGGTGGTGGTCCGTGCGAGGCCCACGGTGAGCATCAGTTCGTGGGCGGCGTCGAGGATGCGGATCCGGGCGGGTTTCTGCTGCACGGCGCTCCCTGTGCGATACGGACGGAGGACTTGACGGGTGGGTGAGTGCTTACCCACTCTAGAGGTGAGTGAACACTTACCCACTTTGGGAGGGCACATGAAGCTCACGGTGTTCGGCGCCACGGGCGGCGTCGGTCAGGAGGTGGTCCGCCAGGCACTCTCCGCGGGCCACCAGGTCACAGCGGTGGTACGGGACCCGGCCCGGCTCACCGTGACGGGTTCCGGACTGGAGGTGGTCCGCGCGGACCTCACGGCTGCGGAGACGTTGCGCCCCGTGGTGGCGGGCAGGGACGCGGTGCTGTCCGGTCTCGGCGCCCGGTCGCGCAAGGACGCGGGGGTAGCGTCCCGGCTGACGCGCACCGTCCTGGAGGCCATGGACGCCGAGGGCGTACGCCGGATCGTGGTGGTGAGCGCGTTCCCGCTCGCCGAGCCGTCGCCGGGCGCCCCGGTCATCGACCGCGCCGCGCGCTCGGTGTTGTGGACGGTCCTGAAGGATGTCTACGAGGACCTGCGGGAGACGGAGGGCGAGCTGTCCCGCAGTGCCGCGGACTGGACGGCGGTACGCCCGCCCCGGCTGACGAACGGCCCTCTGACCGGCACCTACCGCACGGTCATCGGCGGCAACCCACCCAAGGGCCGGACCCTCTCCCGCGCGGACGTGGCCCACGCGATGCTGACGGCGACCGCCGACCCGGCGACGGTGAAGCAGCCGGTCGGGGTGGCCTACTAGGGCCTGTACGGAGTCGTGATCAGCGACTTGGCTGAAGGCTGCGGATCCAGATGACGGCGCCTCGTAGGTGGAGTCCGGCAAGGTAGCTCTCGGGGGTCTTGTCATAGCGGGTGGCAATGCCGCG
>NZ_VMNX01000118.1 GCF_009377235.1 Streptomyces acidicola | reverse complement strand
TCCCCACACATTCCGAGACCCCTACGTCACACACCCCACCCACCCCTCCTACGGCCGTGATCGATTCGCAACCAATTCCGGGCTTGACCGAGACCCATCAAGTGAGCATGCGAATACCCTCGGCACATGGCCGACTCCTCCACGTCCACCGACCCCACCGAGCCCGGCGACTCCACCAAGCCCGCCGGGTCCGGCGGCTCCGCCGGCCACGTGGGGCGGGCCCGTGCCGATCGTCCCGTGTACGTCATCGGCGGTGGCCCGGGCGGGCTGGCGGCGGCGTACGCGCTGCGGGCCCAGGGTGTTCGTGCCGTCGTGCTGGAGAAATCCGACCAGGTCGGAACATCGTGGCGCAAGCACTACGACCGGCTGCGTCTGCACACGACCCGGCGCCTGTCGGGGCTGCCCGGGCTGCCGATGCCGCGCCGGTTCGGCCGCTGGGTGTCGCGGGACAACGTGGTGCGGTACCTGGAGAAGTACGCCGAGTACCACGAACTGGAGGTCGTCACCGGCGTCGAGGTCTCCCGCGTGGAGCCGGCCGCCGACGGCAGCGGCTGGCTGCTGCACGCCACCGGCGGACGCGAGCTGACCGGCAGCGCGGTCGTCGTCGCCACCGGCTACAACCACACGCCCCACCTTCCCGACTGGCCCGGCCGCGACGCCTACACCGGCGAACTGCTCCACGCCCGCGAGTACCGCAACGCCGCGCCCTTCGCCGGCCGCGATGTCCTCGTCGTCGGTGTCGGCAACACCGGCGCCGAGATCGCCGTCGACCTGGTGGAGGGCGGGGCCTCGCGCGTACGGCTCGCGGTGCGCACCGCCCCGCACATCGTGCGCCGCTCCACGGCCGGCTGGGCGGCCCAGTTCAGCGCCATCGTCGTACGGCACCTGCCGGTCGCCCTCGTCGACCGGCTCGCCAAGCCGATGGCCAGGCTCAGCGTGCCCGACCTGTCCGCGCAGGGGCTGCCCCGGCCCGATACCGGGCTGTACTCGCGCGTCAACGCGGGCTCCATCCCCGTACAGGATGTCGGCCTCATCGACGCCGTACGAAAGGGCCGCGTCGAGATCGTGGCCGCGGTGGAGGGCTTCGAGGACGGCAAGGTGGTCCTCGCCGACGGTGACCGCATCGAGCCCGAGGCCGTGGTGTCCGCCACCGGGTACCGACGCGCCCTGGAGGGCCTCGTCGGCCACCTCGACGTCCTCGACGAGCGCGGCAGGCCCGTCGTCCACGGCGCCCGCACCCCGGCCGCCGCCCCAGGTCTCTACTTCCAGGGCTACACCAACCCCATCAGCGGCATGTTCCGCGAACTCGCCCTGGACGCCCAGAAGATCGCCAAGGCGGTGGCCCGCCGGGGCAGGGTGGAGCGGCAGCCGGCCCGCACCTGACACTCCGCGGCGAACGGAGAACCGGGCGGCGGAGTGGCGGCCGCCGCTGCCGGGCGAGGGCGCGCGGCCCGCCCGTCGCGACGCCGGGCACGGAGATCCCGGCCGCCGGGATTCTGACCCCGAGATCCTTACCGCCAGGATTCTGGCCGCTTCGCGACTTCCACCGCCGTCCGGTGTTCCAGCGGCGCGTGTTGCGGGTACGAAAGCTGTGCCCCACCGCCCGCCATGCACATGCCCATGCCCATGCCCATGCTGCGCTCATGATCATGCTCATGGCCATCTTGCGCGGTGGCGCCCGTCCAACTACCGCACCTCTCCGTGCACGACTGTTCCTGACACTGCGTCAGTTCAGTAATCTGACACAGCGTCAGTTAATGGAGCTGTCACACAGGAGCGGGCGGACCGATGCTTGGATCAACCCACGGCACCCTCACCACCGACTCCCGCCGGGCCAGGGCCATCGCCTGCGGCGAGCACCCCTCACCCGTCGTGCACGGCAGGCCCGCCGCGACCGACGATCTCGACGTCAGCGGACGCCCGCTGTACGCCGACGTCCCCGATCTCGACCGCTTCTTCCGCCCCGGGTCCGTGGCCGTGGTCGGCGCCTCGGACGCTGAGGGACGGCCGAACACCGGTATCACTCGGCAGTTACTCGCCTGGGCCGAACGGGTCGGCGCCCGGCTGCATCCGGTGCACCCCACACGTCAGTCCGTCTTCGGCATTCCCTGCTCTCCTGCCGTCGCCGACCTGCCCGAGCAGGTGGATCTCGCCGTGTTACTGGTCTCCGACCCCCTTCCCGTGATCGAGCAACTCGCCGAGACCAAGGTGAAGTTCGCGGTCGCCTTCGCCTCCGGGTTCGCGGAGACGGGCGCGGAGGGCGCGGCCGCGCAGGAGCGGCTCGCCGCCGCCGTGGCCCGCTCCGGACTGCGGCTGCTGGGCCCGAACACCAACCTCAACGCCTTCGAGCGGTTCCGGGACGACCTGGACGGGCCGGCCATCGCGCTCATCACCCAGTCCGGCCACCAGGGCCGCCCCGTCTTCGCCCTCCAGGAGCTCGGCATCCGACTCTCCCACTGGGCACCCACGGGCAACGAGGCCGATCTGGAGACCGCCGACTTCATCTCCTACTTCGCCGAGCAGCCCGAGGTGGGCGCCATCGCCGCCTATGTGGAAGGCCTGAAGGACGGCCGCTCCTTCCTGCTCGCCGCCGACCGGGCCGCCCGGCGCGGCGTGCCCGTCGTCGCCGTCAAGGTCGGCCGCACCGAGACCGGCGCCCGCACCGCCGCCTCACACACCGGCAAACTGACCGGTGCCGACGCGGTGGTGGACGCGGCCATGCGGCAGTTCGGGGTGATCCGGGTGGACGGACTCGACGAACTCCAGGACACCGCTGCCCTGCTGGCGCGGGCGCGCCGGCGGCCGGACACCGAAGGCGGCCGGCCCCGGACCGCCGACGGGGTCGTCGTGTATTCGATCTCGGGCGGCACGGGCGCGCACTTCGCCGACCTGGCGGCCGAGGCGGGGCTCCACCTTCCGGTGCTGTCGGAGGCCAAGCAGGCCGAGCTGCACCAGTGGATACCCGAGTACCTGAACGTGGCCAACCCCGTCGACAACGGCGGGCACCCGGTGGGCGACTGGCGCGGGCGGAAGATCATCGACGCGATCCTCGACGACCCGGACGTGGGAGTACTGATCTGTCCCATCACCGGGCCCTTCCCGCCCATGAGCGACAAGCTCGCGCAGGACCTCGTGGACGCGGCGGAGCAGACGGACAAGCTGGTGTGCGTGGTGTGGGGCTCGCCGGTGGGCACCGAGCCCGCGTACCGGGAGACCCTGCTCGGCTCGTCCCGGGTCGCGACCTTCCGTACCTTCGCCAACTGCATCACGGCCGTCCGCGCCCACCTCGACCACCAGCGGTTCACCACCGCGTACCGCTCCCCCTTCGACGAGGCGCCCCGCAGCCCGTCGCCCTCCTACCGCAAGGCCCAGGCACTGATGCGACCCGGGCAGCAGCTGAGCGAGCACGCGGCGAAGCAGCTGCTGCGGGCGTACGGGATCCGTGTCCCGCGCGAGCAGTTGGTGACCAGCGCCGCCGCGGCCGTACGCGCGGCGAGCCTGGTCGGCTACCCCGTGGTGATGAAGGCGTCCGGAGCGCGGATCGCCCACAAGACGGAGCTCGGACTGGTGAAGATCGGGCTGACCTCGGCCAGCCAGGTCCGCGACGCCTATCGCGAGCTCACCGACATCGCGCGCTACGAGGGCATCTCGCTCGACGGGGTGCTGGTGTGCCAGATGGTCGAGCGGGGCGTGGAGATGGTCGTGGGCGTCACGCACGACCGGCTGTTCGGGCCGACGGTCACGGTCGGGCTCGGCGGAGTGCTGGTGGAGGTCCTGCGCGACTCCGCCGTGCGCGTGCCCCCCTTCGGCGAGGACCAGGCCCGCGCCATGCTCACCGAACTGCGCGGGCGGGCCCTGCTGGACGGGGTGCGCGGGGCTCCCCCGGCCGACGTGGACGCCCTCGTCGAGGTGGTGCTCCGGGTGCAGCGGATGGCGCTGGAGCTCGGGGACGACCTCGCCGAGCTGGACATCAATCCGCTGATGGTGCTCCCACGCGGGCAGGGCGCCGTGGCGCTGGACGCGCTGGCGGTGTGCCGCTGAGCGCGACCACGCGCCCAGGAGACCAAGAACACCGAGGACGCCGAGAGCGCCCAGGACACCCGGCACACCCGGCGCACCCGGCGCACCCTGAATACCCAAGACACCCAGGACACCGAGGACGCCCGCGACTCCTGTCACTCCCCGTACACAACGGAGTTTCAACATGCCCGCTTCCCCCCTTGAACCTCCCGAAAAATCCCGTGACTCATTGATACTGCACACCACTGACAACGCCGTCTCGTGGATCACCCTCAACCGCCCCGAGGCGATGAACGCCATCACCCCTGAACAGCGGGAACGGATCATCCAGCTGCTTGCGGAGGCCTCCGCGGACCCGGCCGTACGGGCCGTCGTCATCACCGCGACCGGCCGCGGCTTCTGCGCGGGCGCGGACCTGCGCGGCACCTCAGGCACGACCAGCACTTCCAGTCCGTCCTTTGGTCCGTCCTCTGGTCCGCCCTCCAGTCCGCCCTCTGGTCCGTCCTCTGGTCCGGCCTCCGAACGCGTCCCCGGCGACGTCGCCCGCACCATCCGGCTCGGCGCCCAGCGCCTGATCGCCGCCGTGCTCGACTGTGAGAAGCCCGTGATCGCGGCGGTGAACGGCACAGCGGCCGGCATCGGCGCGCACCTGGCGTTCGCCTGCGATCTGGTACTGGCGGCCGAACCCGCGCGTTTCATCGAGGTGTTCGTACGGCGCGGCCTCGTGCCGGACGGCGGCGGCGCGTACCTCCTCCCTCGCCTGGTCGGACCCCAGCGGGCGAAGGAACTGATGTTCTTCGGCGACGCGCTGTCGGCGACGGACGCGGAACGGCTCGGGCTCGTCAACCGCGTGGTTCCGCCGGAGGAGCTGGAGAAGACAGCCCGCGAGTGGGCCGAACGCCTCGCCGTCGGCCCCACTCGTGCCCTCGCCCTCACCAAGCAGCTCGTGAACGCGTCCCTCGACACCGACCGCGCCACCGCCTTCGCTGCCGAAGCCGCGGCCCAGGAGATCAACATGACGACGGCGGACGCAAACGAGGGCGTGGCGAGCTTCGTGGAGCGCCGAACACCGCGATACGAGGGGCGCTGACCCGCTTCTTCACGCCCGGCCTCTTCACACCTCACCTCTTCACGCCCCACCCCTTCACTCCTGACGATCCGTCAGGTTCAATGGCGGGTGTGATGGGAAGCGCAGGAATGGCGGCCGCCGCCGTCCGGTACCTGAGGTCGGCGGGGGCCCGCACGGCCGTGGAGCCCGTCGATCCGCTGCCGCGCCCCGAGTTGCGGAGCGTCGGGGAGGACGAGCGGGCGCCGGTGGACCAGGCGGAGTTCCGGCGCGTGCTGGGGAACTTCGCGACGGGAGTGACGGTTGTCACCGCACCGGCGACCACTGACGACGGCCCCGCGGGCTTCGCCTGCCAGTCCTTCTCCTCCCTCTCGCTGGACCCGCCGCTGGTCGCGTTCATGGTCGGGCGTACGTCGACGACGTGGCCGCGCATCGCCCGCGCCGGCGTCTTCTGCGTGAACGTACTGGCAGCCGATCAGGGTGAGGTGTGCCGTGGCTTCGCGGTGAGCGGGGCCGACAAGTTCGCGGGGGTCGCGTACGACGCGTCTCCCACCACCGGTTCCCCGCGTCTCGCCGGCGCCGCCGCCTGGATCGACTGCACGATCCACGCCGTGCACACGGGCGGGGACCACCTGATCGTGGTCGGGCGGGTGGAGACCCTCGGGGCGGCCGACGCGGGGGCCGACGCGGCGGAGGTGCCTCCCCTGCTGTTCCACCGCGGGCGGTTCGGGGGATTCACGGGCATCTGACGGCGCGGTGTCGGAGGATGTCCCCCGTGGACGGTGGCGTGGACACGGACATGGACATGGACATGGACATGGACGAGACCCGGGGCGAGTACGTCGAGCGCTTTCGCGCCCTCGCACGCGAAGGGCTCGACGAACTCTTCGTAGCGGAACGGCTGCCGGGTCTCGTCGGCGGGCGGCTGGAGCACTTCGCCGTCGTGGACAAGGTCGACAACGGAGTGTCGGTCCACGCGGAGACCCGCTTCTCCTTCCGCGGTCACCGCTTCCGCTACCAGCGACAGATCTGGCCGCCCGGCTTCGCGCTGGAGATCCAGACCGCCCTCTGCATCGAACACCTGAGGGAACGGGTCCTCACCCGCCGCTACCGGGCAGGGGCGGACCCGGAGGCGGCCATCGAGATCTAGCGGAGGGGGCCCGTACCCCCGGCGTTGCGACCAGGTACAGCGTGACCGTGCCCCGTGTCAGGCCGCCACCGCACCCCGCCCCACCGGCCGGCGCCGGATCACCAGGGACATCAGCGCCGCCGCCGCGCACAGCGCACCCGCGGCGTACCAGACGACGTCGTACGAGCCGAAGGTGTCCCGGGCGACGCCGCCGAGGAAGGCGACTAGGGCGGCACCGACCTGGTGGGAGGCGAGGACCCAGCCGAAGACGATGGCGCTGTCGTCGCCGTACTGCTCGCGGCACAGCGCCAGGGTCGGCGGGACCGTCGCGACCCAGTCGAGCCCGTAGAAGACGATGAAGAAGACCATCGGCAGGTGGACGCTAGGGGCGAGCAGCATCGGCAGGAAGAGGAGCGAGATGCCGCGGAAGGCGTAGTACACCGCCAGAAGCCGCCGCGGTTCGTATCGGTCCGTGAACCAGCCGGAGGCGATGGTGCCGAGTACGTCGAAGACGCCGATGACCGCGAGGAGCGAGGCCGCCGCCGTGATGGGCATGCCGTGGTCGTGGGCGGCGGGCACGAAGTGGGTCTGGACGAGACCGTTGGTCGAGGCGCCGCAGATCGCGAAGGTGCCGGCCAGCAGCCAGAACGGTCCCGTGCGCATGGCGGAGAAGAGGACGGTCACCGCGCGCCGGGCGGCCCCCCGCACGGGCGCGGGCTTCTCCACGAACTCCTTCGCTCCGTACGGCTTCAGGCCCACGTCGGCCGGGTGGTCCCGCAGGAGCAGCCAGACGAAGGGGACGACGGCCAGAGCGGCGAGGGACACCGTGACGGCGGCGGGGCGCCAGTCGTGCTCCGAGACGATCCAGGACAGCAGCGGCAGGAAGATCAGCTGGCCGGAGGCGGAGGCCGCGGTGAGGATGCCGGTGACCAGGCCGCGCCGCTCGGTGAACCAGCGGTTGGTGACCGTGGCGGCGAACGCCAGTGCCATCGAACCCGCACCCATGCCCACCAACAGGCCCCAGGACAGCATGAGTTGCCAGGCCGCGGTCATCCACACCGTGGCGCCCGAGCCGACGGCGATCACCGTCAGGGCGACCGCGACCACCCGGCGGATGCCGAACCGGTCCATCAGCGCGGCGGCAAACGGTGCCGTCAGCCCGTAGAGCGCCAGGTTGATCGAGACGGCCGCGCCGATCGTGCCGCGCGACCAGCCGAACTCCTGGTGCAGGGGGTCGATGAGCAGGCCCGGCAGGGAGCGGAAGGCCGCGGCGCCGATGATCGTCACGAAGGTCACGGCCGCGACGAACCACGCGCGGTGGAAACGGAGGCGGACACGCGCCGGACGGACGGACCGCGTTCCCCCGGGGGCGGCAGTGGTCTCCGAGACAGCAGTGGTCTCCGAGACAGCGGTGGTCCCCGAGACAGCGGTGGTCCCCGAGCCGACGGTGATCTCCGAACCGGCGGTGATCTCCGAACCGGCGGTGGTCCCCGAGACGGCAGCGGTCTCCCGGGTGGCGCTGGTCTCCGTGCCCGCGTTCGTCTCCGTGGTGGCGTTGGTCTCGGTTGGCTGGGTCACGCCATAGAGCTTCCGTCCTGCGACGATACTCATCGAGCGGCCGGAAGGACATCATTCGCTAGGATCGGGCCATGAGCAGCGCACAGGAGGTCCATCCGGACCGCAGCAGCGCACAAGAGGGCCCTCCGGGCCGGATCAGCGCATCGGACTTCCGTCCGCACCGGGTCGTCGTCCTCGCCCTCGACGGACTGCTGCCCTTCGAGCTGGGCATCCCGCACCGGATCTTCGGCCGCCCGAAGGACGCCAGGGGACGGCACCTGTACGAGGTCGTGACCTGCTCGATCCGGCCACCCGGACCGGTGCGGACCGATGCCGACTTCGCCGTCCAGGTCGAGCGCGGGCCCGAGGCGCTGGCCACCGCCGACACGGTCATCGTCCCGGCGTCGTACGAACTCGGGCCCGTCTTCGAGGAGGGCGTGCTCACCGACGAGCTGGCCGCCGCCTTCGCTCACATCAGGCCCGGCACCCGGCTCGCCTCCATCTGCACCGGCGTGTACGTCCTCGCCGCCGCCGGCCTCCTCGACGGCCGCCCCGCCACCACGCACTGGGCCGATGCCGAGCGCCTGCAGCGGCTGTTCCCTCCGATCAAGGTCGATCCGGACGTGCTGTTCATCGACGACGGCGATGTGCTGACCTCCGCGGGTGTCGCGGCCGGCATCGACCTGTGCCTGCACATGGTGCGCCGCGACCACGGCGCGGCCGTCGCCAACGACGTGGCCCGGCGCATGGTCGTCCCGCCCCACCGTGACGGCGGGCAGGCGCAGTACATCGCTCGGCCGGTGCCCGACCCGCAGGCGGCGACCACGACCACCGCCCGCGCCTGGGCGCTGGGCCGTCTGCACGAACCGATCCAGCTCCGGGACATGGCCGCGCGGGAGTCCATGTCGGTACGGACCTTCACCCGCCGCTTCCGGGAGGAGACCGGCGTCAGCCCCGGTCAGTGGCTCACCCAGCAGCGCGTCGAGCGGGCCCGTCACCTGCTGGAGTCCAGTGACCTGTCCATCGACCAGGTGGCCCACGACGCGGGCTTCGGCACGGCCCAGTCGATGCGGCAGCACCTCCAGGCGGCGCTAGGAGTCACTCCGACCGCGTATCGGCGGACGTTCCGCGCCGGGAGCGGCCACGACCGGGCCGTCAGCAGCCGGACCGTCAACAGCGGGACCGGCCGCCACGGATCCGGCCGCCACGGAACCAGCCGTATCAGCAGCGGCAGTTGAGCGTGCGGCGGAGGTCGTCGCGAGCCTCCGCTCACCCAGCGCGCCGATCGCCGTGAGCAGCAGCGTCAGGCCGACACCCGCGAGGATCGCCGTCGACGGTGCGACGAAGTTCAGCAGGACGCCCGCGAGGGAGCCCGTCGCCGCGTAGCCCGCACCGGCGGCCGCGTACATCACCGAGTACCCGGCGGCCAGGGCTCTCGACGGGAGCGCCTCGCCCAGGGAGAGGTTGCGGGTGACGAACGCACCGGCCTGGAGGACTCCGGCGAGGACGAGCGCGGCGGCCATCCACGCCGTCTGGGGTATGACGGCGACGAGCGTGACGCACGCCGAGACACCGCACATCAACACCGTGCTCCGGGTACGCAACTTGCCCGGCCAGGAGCGCAGGCCATATAGGAGCGCGCCCGCCCCCGAGCCCAGGGCCAAGCCGGTGAGCAGGGGACCGGACCAGCCGACGCCCGTGCCGCGCTGTTCCAGGAGAGCGGGCAGCATGAGTTCGGCCAGGCCCAGGATGCTGAGGGAGGCCGCGCCCGTGATGTAGACCGGCCAGGCACGCGCCAGGAGACGGAGCATCGACGTGCCGTCGCCGTCCGCCTTGTCCGCCCCGTCCGCCTCCCAGCCCGCGGGCAGCAGCCACAGACCCGCCACGGACGAGCCCATGAGGGCGGCGGCGAGCAGCAACGGGACCCAGGGGGCGACGCCGAGCGCGAGACCCGTGACCGCGGCCGGGGACACCGCCCATATGCCGGACACCAGCATCGACTCCGTCGACATGGCCTGGGCGACGGCCCGCTTCGGGACGATGCTGGTCAGCAGGGCGCGGAGGCCTCCGGTGGCCGCGGCGGGGGCGGCGCCCGCGAGGAAGGCGAACGCGGCGAGGACCACCGGGTGGGCGGTCGGTATCAGGCCGAGGCCCGCGAAGCCGGCCGCGCCCGCCGTGAGGCCCGCGGCGAGTTGGGGGCGGGCTCGCTCGGGGCGGGTGCGCATGCCCAGGAGGGGGGCGCCGATGATCTCACCGATGACGTACGCCGCCGCGAGCGCCGCGCCCAGGGGGTAGCCACCCGGGCGTTCGCGGACCAGGAAGACCAGGGCGAGGGGGGCCATCGCGACGGGCATGCGGGCGCCGACGGACACGATGGCCCAGGTCAGGACCTGCTTGGAGGCGATGTCTCGGTAGGTCATGTCTCGAAGGTAAGGGACGGGACTGACAGTGACCCAGGTGTTTTCGGGCCGGGCCTGCGGGTGGTGGTCCGCACCCCCGGCCACCGCCGGCCTCGTCCTCAAACGCCGGACGGCTGGTGGCAGCGCCCTCAAGCGCCGGACGGGCCGGTGGCAGCACCCTCAAACGCCGGACGGGTCGGGCATCGCCCTCAAACGCCGGACGGGTCGGGCAGCGCCCTCAAAACGTCAGCACCCCCCGCGCCACCCTCCCCTCCCTCGCGTCCTGGGCCGCTTTCTCGAAGTCCTCCACCGGGTATGTCGCCGTCACCAGTTCGTCCAGCAGCAGGCGTCCCTCGCGGTACAGGTCGGCGTACAGGGCGATGTCGCGCTGGGGACGTGAGGAGCCGTAGCGGCAGCCGAGGATGGACTTGTCCAGGTACATGGACGAGACCCGGAAGGACGCCTCGGCCGTCGCGGGCGGCACCCCGAGCAGGACGGCCTGACCGTGGCGGTCCAGGAGGTCGACGGCCTGGCGGATGAGTTCGGCACGGCCGACGCACTCGAAGGCGTGGTCCGCACCCGTGGGGAGAACGTCCCGCACCCCTTCCGTCGAGGTCAGGAAGTCGGTCGCGCCGAACCGCCGGGCCACCGCCTCCTTGTCCGGATTCGCGTCCACCGCCACGATCCGCAGCGCGCCCGCGATCCGGGCACCCTGGAGGACGTTGAGGCCGATGCCGCCCGTACCGATCACCAGGACGCTGTCGCCGCGGTCCACGCGCGCGCGGTTCAGTGCCGCCCCCACGCCCGTCACCACCGCGCACCCGATCAGCGCGGCCGACGGCAGCGGGATGTCCTTCGGGATGCGGACGGCCTGCACGGCCTTGACGACGGTGCGTTCCGCGAAGGCCGAGTTGGACGCGAACTGGTACAGCGGCCGCCCGTCCCGCGCGAAGGGCCGGCCGGGCTTGCCGATCGCACTCCGGCACATCGTCGGCCGGCCCCGGTCGCAGTCCGCGCAGGCACCGCAGTTCGCGAGCGTGGACAGCGCCACGTGGTCCCCCGGCCGGACGTGCGTGACGCCCTCGCCCACCGCCTCCACGACCCCCGCGCCCTCATGGCCCAGCACCACGGGAACGGGGAAGGGTATGGTCCCGTCCACCACCGACAGATCGCTGTGGCACAGCCCGGCCGCCGAGATCGCGACACCCACCTCGCCGGGCCCCGGGTCCCGTACCTCCAGATCGTCGACGACCCGCACCCGTTCCCCGTCGAAGACCACGCCTCGCATCACAACCCCCTTCAGCCCCTGGGCTCCTTCGGCAGGCCGAGCACACGCTCGGCGATGATCGTGCGCTGGACCTCGTCGGAGCCGCCGTAGATGGTGTCGGCCCGGGAGAACAGGAACAGGTACTGCAGAGGGTCGAGTTCGTACGGCTGCTCGGGCGACCAGTCCCGCGGGCCCACCGCCGCCCCCGCGCCCCGTACCAGCATCGCCAGTTCCCCGAGCCGCTGGTGCCAGCCGCCCCACAGCAGCTTGGCCACGCTCGGCGCGCCCGTCTCGCCGCCCGAACCCCCGAGCGTCCGCAGGGCGTTCCAGCGCATGGTGCGCAGCTCCGCCCACTGGCGTACGAGGCGTTCGCGTACGACGGGGTCGTCGGCCGCGCCCGTCTCGACGGCCGTACGGATGACCTGCCCCAACTCCTCGGCGAAACCGATCTGCTGGGCGAGCGTGGACACCCCTCGCTCGAAGCCGAGCAGGCTCATGGCCACACGCCAGCCGTTGCCCTCCCCGCCGACCACGTGCTCGGCCACGGCCCCGTCGAAGAAGACCTCGTTGAACTCGCTCGTCCCGGTCATCTGCCGGATGGGCCGCACGTCGACACGGCCCGGCTGATCCATCGGGACGAGGAGGAAGGACAGGCCGTGGTGACGGCGCGAGGCGGGTTCGGTGCGCGCGAGGACGAAACACCAGTCCGCCTCATGCGCGAGGGAGGTCCAGATCTTCTGGCCGGTCACGCGGTACGTCGTCGTGGTGCCGTCGCGGACCGCCGCGGTGCGTATGCCCGCCAGGTCCGAGCCCGCCGCGGGTTCGCTGTAGCCCTGGCACCACAGTTCCTCGCCACGTGCGACGGGCGGCAGGAACCGCTGCTTCTGCTCCTCGGTGCCGTGTTCGATCAGGGTGGGGGCGAGCAGCTTCTCGCCGATGTGCCCGGACCGGGCGGGTGCCTTCGCGCGGGCGTACTCCTCGGCCCAGACGACCTGCTGGACGAGACTCGCGGTCCGGTTCCCGTACCCGCCCTCCGGCCACCCGATGCCGATCCACCCGCCGCGGCCGAGCTCCCGCTCCCACGCACGCCGGCTCACACCCTCGACGGGGTGCGCCCCCAGCCAGTCCCGCACCTCACTGCGGAACGCCTCGTCCTCCGTGCCGAACCCGAAGTCCACGGGCTACCTCCTCACCCGAGTTGCACGTCCCTGTAAAGGGGCGCGGGGCTGTATTGAATATGCGGCTCCGCCGCGCGGGCGCGACCAGCCACGCACGGCCGCAGTTTCCACACGGCGATCAACCACCCACGACCCAACTCCCGCCCCCAGCGGAGCGCCTACGCGTTCGGCCGTTCCCCGGCGGCAGCCGCCCGCCCCATCGCCTCCACCCGCTCCAGCATCGGCATCGGATCCACCCCCACACTCCCGGGCAGAACCTCCGCGATCCGCTCCGGCGTCCAGGAGCCCTCCGCGAAGGCCGAGCGCAGCTCGCGCGGCTGGGCCCAGACCGCGATCCTGGGTCCGGCGACGGTGTACACCTGCCCGGTGATGCGTTCCTCGCGGGCCCGGTCGCTCAGCAGGTAGACGACCAGCGCCGCGACGTCCTCGGGCTCGCCGATCTCCGTGAGCTCCATGGGGACGTTGGCGGACATCCGGGTACGGGCCACCGGCGCCACCGCGTTGGCCGTCACCCCGTACTTGTGCAGCCCCAGCGCCGCGCTGCGGACCAGGGAGATGATGCCGCCCTTGGCCGCGCTGTAGTTGGCCTGCGACACCGAGCCCTGGTGGTTGCCGCTGGTGAAGCCGATGAGGGTGCCTGACTTCTGCTTGCGCATCAGCGCCGACGCCGCGCGGAAGACCGTGAAGGTGCCCTTCAGATGGGTGGCGACGACCGGGTCCCACTCCTCCTCGGACATGTTGAAGAGCATCCGTTCGCGAAGGATCCCCGCCACGCACACCACGCCGTCGATCCGGCCGTACGCCTCGACGGCCGTGTCCACGACCCGCTGCCCGCCCGCCATGGCCGACACGTCGTCGGCGACCGCGACCGCCTCGCCGCCGGCCGCCACGATCTCCTTGACCACGGCCTCGGCGACCGAACTCGTCGGCTCGGAACCCTCGATGGAGACCCCGTAGTCGTTGACGACGACCCGCGCGCCCTCGGCCGCCGCCGCGAGAGCCACCGCCCGGCCGATGCCGCGCCCGGCACCCGTCACGGCGACGACCTTGTCTGCCAAGAAGTTCCCCACGCCCGACCCCTTCCCGCAGTTTCTGACGGACCGTTAGATTCTGCGCTCGGGCCGATTCTACGACCCGTCAGATACCTGGAGACAAGACCCCGGACCAGACCCGGACAAGACCCCGGGACGGATGGGGAAGACCGGCAGACCGCGAGACGAGGAGGGATCATGTCGTTGCCGGAGGAGTTCCATGAGATCGCGGGGCGCGTGAACAACTGGGGCCGCTGGGGGGCCGACGACGAGATCGGGACGCTCAACCTGATCACCGACGAGGTCGTACAGGGCGCCGCGGCCAGCGTGCGGACCGGGCGGCGCGTTCCGCTCGGCCTCCCGCTCCAGCAGGACGGCGTCCAGACCGGCATGGTCCCCGGACGCGTCAATCCGCTGCACACGATGGTGCAGATCAACCTGGAGACCTTCGGCCCCGGCACCGTGGCCTGGAGCGACGACGCCGTGACCATGGGCCTGCAGTCCGCCACCCACTGGGACGCCCTCACCCACGTCTCCCACTCGGGGCGGATCTACAACGGCCGCCCGGCGAGCACCATCACCCCGCACGGCGGCGCGGAGTTCAGCGGCATCGACAAGGCGCGGCACATCGTCTCGCGCGGTGTCCTCCTCGACATCCCGCGCGCCCTCGGCCAGGACCGGCTCGCCGGCGACCACGCGGTCACGCCCGACGACCTGGAGGCGGCCGAGGAGTTGGCGGGTACGCGGGTGAGGAGCGGTGATGTCGTCCTCGTACGGACCGGGCAGATACGCGCCTACCTCGGCGGCGACCGGCACGCGTACGCGTACCCCTCGCCCGGCCTGTCGGTGCACACGCCCGAGTGGTTCCATACCCGGGACGTCGCCGCCGTCGCCAACGACACGCTCACCTTCGAGATCTTCCCGCCGGAGATCGAGAACCTGTGGCTGCCCGTACACGCCCTCAATCTGGTCGAAATGGGGATGCTCCAGGGCCAGAACTGGAATCTCGAAGAGTTGTCCACAGCCTGTGGAGAAGAGGGGCGCTATGCCTTTCTGCTGTCCGCGACGCCCGAGCCGTTCGTCGGCGCCACGGGAACTCCGGTGGCCCCCGTGGCCGTGCTCTGAGGTTTCGCCGGGCCCGCCCCGGCGACCCCTGCCCCGCTCTCCGGCTGGCGGCGCGCTCCCCCACCTCCCGGCCGCGCTCGGGCGACAGCGCCCCCACCTCGCCCCGAGCGCGGCATCGCGCGCCGCCATCCGGTTCCGGCGTACCAGCTCTCGCTCCCCGGACGCCTCCCGTACCGACGGGCCGTCCGGCCCTGTGGGAGCCGACACCGGATCACGACCCACACTCGTCGAGGGCCTCGCCACCGGAGCCCTCGCCGTCCCCTCACGGTGAATCGTTGAACACAAGCGTGATCAAACGGACACGGCACGTCAACACCCGTTCGGGGATTTGCCCGTTATGGACTTTTCATAGCGGCGCGTAAAGGAGCACACCCGGCGCATCGACCGTCGACCGCCACCGGACATGTCCGGGACCGTGCGACCGCGCGCAGGCGCGCGCGTCGTGAACGCCCCGGCCGCCCCGGCCGCCCCGACCAACCCGGCCAACCAATCCGACCGGCCAACCCGGTCGGCGAACGCCCGCAACCGCGGGGCCGCCCGGCCCTATACGGCCTCGTACGCGAATCCCTCGTACGCCATGGAGGTCGAGACGGGGGTACTGGCCGCGCCACGGCGGGGGCCGGGCTCGCAGCGGTCCAGTTCGCACCAGATGCGTTTGCCGACACCCTCGGAGTTCCAGCCCCAGCGGTCGGCGAGCCCTTCGACGAGGGCCAGGCCGCGGCCGTTGGTGTCCTCGCCCTCCGCATGCCGGGGCAGGGGCGGCCGGTCGCAGGCGTCGGCCACCTCCAGACGGACGGTGCCCGCCGAGCCGTCCCGGACCCCGGACAGCAGCAGCCGCAGCACCGCCGGACAGCCGGTGTGCACCACGGCGTTGGTGACCAGCTCGGACACGAGCAGGACCAACGTCTCGGCCAGTGGCTCATCGGCCTCTATCCCGGACCCGGCGAGCCGTGAACGGGCCCATTTCCGGGCGCGTCCCACCTCCGTGGGGTCGGGCCGGATCTCCAGCTGCACTTGAAGCACCTGCACCGCTCACACCATCCGAACCGGCGGGCACATCGCCCCGCGCCTCGCCAAGGCCACGATCGTGGTCATCTTCTGCACGGCCATCGACTGCATGGCCCGGACGGGGATCACCGAGCGTGATCCCGTTACGTGCCAGCATGGTTGACGTACAGTCACCCCAACAAGCGCTTCGGGCATATTCCAGCGCGAAGGAGTACGCGTGCGGCATACTGTGCGACGCTCGCTGCGGGGAGTCGAACAGGCGGGCCCACACCCCCGCCCACCAGTGCGAGTGGCGCGCATCGCCCGATCCGGCGCCGCCTCGGGGGCAGCACCGGGATGGCTCGTCCTCGGAACCACTCGCACCCGACACAAGGTACCGGAGCGGACCTTCAACTCCAGGGCGTGACAAGTCACGCGTAGGACACAAGCCGATATCAACGCTCAGTAATTCCGCTGTGCCACGATCCGCGCCGTCCGCCACACGAGCCCCGGCACCCCCCTGGTCAGACGGTCGCACCCGGCAGATCGGCCAACAGGTCCCCCGCGAGGATCTCCTCACTCTCCGTCACATCGCCGCTACGGCGGGCACGCACCCAGGCCCGCTTGAGGTGCAGGTGCACGTCGGACTCCCAGGTGAAGCCCATGCCGCCGTGCACCTGGAGGCAGTCGCGGGCGCCGTGCAGAGCCGCTTCGTCGGCGAGCAGCCGGGCCGCGGCGATGTCCAGCGGGTCGGCGGTGACGGCCGCCGCGTACACGGCGGCCCGTGCCGTCCCGACTCGCTCCAGCATCCCGGCGCACAGATGCTTGACCGCCTGGAAGGCTCCGACGGGCCGTCCGAACTGCTCTCGGGTCCGGGCGTGTTGCACGGCCAGTTCGCAGGTGCGGGAGGCCGACCCGAGTTGCTCGGCGGCGGTCAGGAGGACGGCGAGGGGGACGTCCGGGGGAGCCGTTCCGCCTCCGTCCGGTACGCGGTGCAGCGGGGTCAGCGGATCCACCGACCGCAGCGGTACGGCGCCGGACGCGTCCCCCCGTACGACGTCCGCCTCGTCCAGCCACTCCACCAGGCCGCCCTGCACGGCGGTCACCACGGCCTCCCCGGTCGCGGCTCCCGGCACCCGGGCGTCCGCCGCGAGATGCGTGGCCACCAGGGGCCCGGGCAGCAGCACCCGGCCGGCCTGCTCGAAGGCCAGGACCGCTTCGGGGAGCCCGACGCCGACCCCGCCCTCCGCCTCGGGCAGCCGCAGCGCGAAGAACCCCGCCTCGCCCAGCTCACGCCACAGGGTGCGGTCGAGTCCCGGCGTGTCCAGGGCGGTCCGCAGCGCCTGACGCCCGAACCGGCCTTCGAGCAGCTCGCGCACGCCGTCCCGCAGCGCTCGTTGATCATCGGTGAGTTGGAAGTGCACGGGTCGCGTCACCGCCCCTTCGGCAGGCCCAGGATGCGCTCGGCCACGATGTTGCGCTGGATCTGCGAGGTCCCGGCCGCGATCGTGTACGACAGCGACGACAACCGGTCCGGCACCCACGGCCGGTCGAGGTCGAGCGCCTGAGCGCCCAGGACGTCGGCGGCCGCGTCGTACAGTTCCTGCCGTGCGTGCGAGTAGCGGAGCTTGAAGACCGAGCCGCCCGCGCCCGGGACCCCACCGCTGCGCTCGGCCTCGCTGACGTTCCACTGCGTCAGCCGCCACAGCGCGCGGAACTCGGCGTTCAGCCGGCCCAGCCTGCGCCGGAGCGCGGGGTCGTCCCAGCGGCCGTTCTTCCGTGCCTCGCGGGCCAACTCGCCCAACACACGACGGCACGCGATCACTTCGCCCACGAACGCCGTGCCCCGCTCGAACGACAGCGTCACCATGGTCACGCGCCAGCCGTCGTTCTCCGCCCCGACCCGGTGGCCGACCGGCACGCGCACCTCGTCGAGGAAGACCTCCGCGAACTCCGCCGACCCCGCGAGGGTCTTCAGCGGCCGTACGGTGATCCCCGGGGCGTCCATGGGCATCGCGAGCCAGGTGATCCCCCTGTGCTTGGGCGCCGAGGGGTCCGTGCGCACCAAGAGCTCGCACCAGTCGGCGACTTCGGCGTGAGACGTCCAGATCTTGGACCCGCTCACCACATAGTCGTCGCCGTCCCTCCGTGCGCGCGTGCGCAGCGCCGCGAGGTCGGAGCCGGCGTCCGGTTCGCTGAAGCCCTGGCACCAGACCTGCTCGCCGCGCAGGATGGGCGGGAGCCAGCGCGCCCGCTGCTCGGCCGTGCCCTCGGCGGCGATGGTGGGTCCCGCGTGCAGCAGTCCGACGAAGCCCGCGCCCACGTAGGGGGCGCCCGCCTGCTCGGTCTCCTCCAGGAAGATCAGGTGCTGGGTGGGCGTGGCCCCCCGGCCGCCGGCGTCCACCGGCCAGTGCAGTCCCGCGTACCCGGCGTCGTACAGCATCCGCTGCCAGCCGAGGTCGTAGGCGCGGCGTGCCGGCCAGTCCTCGGGCGGCGGCTTCGGCGGCAGCGTGGGCAGCACCGCGGCCAGCCACTCCCGCAGCCGCGCCCGGAACTCCTCCTCCTCCGGGGTGTACGTGAGGTCCATTCCGAGCCCCCTCCGCCCGACACACGCTTATCTGATGCACCGTCAGCCAAGAGCCTTCCGGGAAGGCTAGCCCCGCACCTCTGGACCGACAAGGCGCGGCGCTTTACGCTCTGGCCAAGATCTGACTAACCGTCAGCTCAGCTATCGGCGAGTGAGCCAAAGGGGCGACACCGGCTGTAGCGCCCCGGAGGCGAACCGAGCCTTAAAAAAAGGGGGTCGCCGTGAACGACACCGCCCACGCGCTCAGCGCGTCCCGCACCCTCTGGGAGCTGCTCTCCCGGCGCGCCGACCTCACCCCCGGCCGGCCGGTCCTCCTCCAGGACGAGCGCGTCCTGACCTTCGGCGAGCTGCGCGGGCGGGCCGAGCGGGTGGCGGCGGGGCTGTACGGCATGGGGGTGCGCCCCGGCACGGTGGTCGCCTGGCAGCTGCCCACCCGTGTCGAGAGCGCTGTGCTGTCGTTCGCGCTGGCCCGCCTGGGCGCCGTGCAGTCACCGGTCATCCCCTTCTACCGGGACCGTGAGGTCGGCTTCGCGCTGCGGGAGTCGAAGGCGGAGTACTTCGCCGTGCCGGGCGAGTGGCGCGGCTTCGACCACACGGAGATGGCGCAGAGGCTGGACGCGAAGGGCGTCTTCGAGGCGTACGACCGTCTCCCGGACGGCGATCCGGCCGTACTGCCCGCGCCGCCCTCCGAGGGCACCTCGGTCCGCTGGATCTACTGGACCTCGGGCACCACCTCCGACCCCAAGGGCGTGCTCCACACGGACCGTTCACTGATCGCGGGCGGCTCCTGCCTCGCCCACGCGCTCCACCTCTCGGCGTCCGACGTGGGCTCGATCGCGTTCCCGTACGCCCATATAGGCGGCCCCGACTACATGGTGATGCTGCTGCTGTACGGCTTCCCTGCGGTGATGTTCGAGCACTTCGGGCTGCCGGACGCGCTGGAGGGGTACCGCAGGCACGGGGTGACGGTGGCGGGCGGGTCCACGGCGTTCTACTCGATGTTCCTCGCCGCTCAGCGCGAGCAGCCCGGCGCGCCGGTCGTCCCGACGCTGCGGCTGCTGGCGGGCGGCGGGGCGCCGAAGCCGCCCGAGCTGTACCACTCCGTCGTGCGCGAGATGGGCGTCCAGCTCACCCACGGGTACGGCATGACCGAGGTGCCGATGATCACGATGGGGTCGCCGGACGACTCGGCGGAGAACCTGGCGACGACCGAGGGGCGGCCGCCGGAGGGGATGGAGATTCGGATCGTCGACGGGGAGGTGCGGCTGCGGGGGGAAGCCGTGTGCCAGGGGTATCTGGACCCGGCGCAGACGGCGCAGGCGTTCGACGCCGACGGGTTCCTCGTCACGGGTGACCTCGGGCGTCTCACCGCCGACGGTCACCTGGTCCTGACGGGCCGCCTGAAGGACGTCATCATCAGGAAGGGGGAGAACATCTCGGCCAAGGAGATCGAGGACCTGCTGCACCGGCACCCGGCGGTCCGGGATGTCGCCGTCGTCGGGCTGCCGGACGCCGAACGCGGGGAGCGGGTCTGCGCCGTGGCCGAGCGGGTGCCGGGTGACGGGGAGCTGTCACTGGACGACGTGACCTCGTACCTGCGCTCGGAAGGGCTGTCCGTGCACAAGCTGCCCGAGCAGCTGGAGGTGGTGGACGCCCTTCCGCGCAACGACACCCTGCGGAAGGTGCTCAAGTACAAACTGCGGGAACGCTATTCGTGAGCTACTCGGGCACCGTGAAGTAGCGCGCGAAGGCCGTCACGACCTCCGTCTCGCCCACCCTGTCGTCGGCGTCGGCGTCGAGGGCACCGGCGGCCGCGGCGGCGACGTGCTCGGGCACGCCGAGGGCCCTGAGGACGCGGGTGGCCGCCTCGACCGTGACCGAACCGTCCCCGTCGTCGTCCGCGACCGCGAGGGCCGCGTGCAGGAAGGGGCGGGCGATCTCGGCGAACCGGTCGGGGTTGTCGCGCAGGCGCTTGACCGCGCCGTTCACGAACTCCTCCCGGGTGATGCGCTGGTCACCGTCCCGGTCCGCTATCCCGGCCATGCCCTGCCAGAGGGCCTCGGCACCGCCGTACAGGGCCTGGCCCTTGTCGGACCGCGGCGTGGTGGCGAACTCGGCGAGGACCGCCCTGGCCGCCGCGCTGAAGTCCGCGCGGTCGATGTAGCCGTTGCCATCCTGGTCGAAGGTGGCGAACCGGGCAGCGATCCTGCGCTCGTACTCGGTGCTGACCATGTCTGTTCGGGACCGCCTTACGTCGTCACGAGGGGGTTCGTCTGGACGGAGGGTACGACGTCAGGGGCCGGGTCGGCGTGGGAAAGCGACGGTTGTGCCAAGACCGGGGGAATTTCGCGACAACGGCGTGTCATGCGCGTGGCCGGGTACTGGCGCCTTCCTGCGCGTGTTCCTGTGCGTGTTCCTGTGCGTGCCCTGTGCGTGTCCTGTGCGTGCCGCTCACGCCGACAGTGGGCCGGCCTCCTCGTCGTCGTCCGGGGCCCCGTCCACCGCCGAGGCCACGTCCGGGTGGACGTCGAACAGGCGGCGGACCCCGAGGGCGCCGAGGACGCGGTTGACGTGCGCGCCCTGTCCGCGTCCGCCGGCAGCTGCGCCGGTTCCGTCGGGCGGAAGTATCAGACGCAGTTCGCCCCGGCAGGAACGGATGAGGCGGCGGGTGGCGATGAGCACACCGACCCCGCTGGAGTCGCAGAACACGACACCGGAGAGGTCCAGGACGAGACTGCGGCGGCCGTCGGCCACCGCGTCGTGCACCCGTTGCCGCAGCACCGGGGACGTCACCAGGTCCATCTCACCCGACACATGGAGCACGGCCCACTCGCCGTGTTCGCCGTCGGTCACCTTGAGCGTCACCACCACGCCTCTCAGTCGCCGGAAATCCCTGGAACTCCCGGAATGAGCACCGGAAACGGAAGCCGCAGTTACGCTTCCATCTGCGCGGCTGCCCCACCCTCGCTCCATGAAACACCGAGGCGTGGCCGGAAGCGTGGGCCAAGACTGGCCATTTCAGTCCGGATCGGTCTTGTACGATCCAATACGGTCACGCTTGATCGGTTTCGCGCGGGGTAGGGGCAGCGCAACAGTGAAGGTCGACCGCCCGCGGTCCATACCACCCCCGGCCTTCGCGGGGGCGCACATTGCCGCAATGGGGCGTGCGCCACTGGATGTGCCGACTACATTCGAGGTGGCACAGGACACAGGCTGGGTTTGGAGAACGGCGCACAGCACGAGCAGGGATGAGGGGCCACATGGCGACGAACGACGCGCCGCCCCGCTGGGACCGCAGGATGCAACAGCGGCTGGCCCACGGTGAGGCGGCGGCGCTCGGCGAGGTGTACGACCGGTTCGCGTCACTCGTGCACGGCCTGGCCCATCGCGTACTCGGAGACGAAAAGGCGGCCGACGCCATCACGCGCGACGTCTTCACTCACATCTGGGAGCACCCGGGCGCCTACGACCCGCAAGAGGGCCCGATGCGCTCCTGGCTCGCCACGCTGACCCACCGCCTCGCCGTACAGCGCCTGCGCACCACCGAGACCGCGGCGCTGGCGCGGGGCGGCGAGGGCACCACGGAGGACCTGGAGCGCAGGGTGCACCGCGCCTCGGCGGCCGCCCGCGCCGACTACATCGTCCAGTCCATGCCCACCCCGCTCCGCGCCGCCCTCGAACGCGCCTACTTCCAGCGCCGCGACTACCGCCAGACCGCCGCCGACCTCGGCATCACCGAGGACGAGGCGCGCCGCCGTCTGCGCCTCGGCCTCCAGCTCCTCTCCACGGCCCACCACACCGGGCCCTCCGGGGTGCCTCCGGAACACGGAGGCACGAGGTGAACGGGGGTGTGGGGCGGTTCGAGGGGTTCGGCAGGCACGAGGGGCAGCAGGGCGGCGCGGGCGACGGCGGCAGCGGTGGCCGTGACGGCGGGGAGACCGTGCCGCCGCGCATACCGCCGCCGCGGGTGTCCGTCGAGGACAGCGGCCTGCCGCTGCCCGAACCGGCGCCCGCGCCACTCGTCCTGGAGCACGGGGTGCTCAAGGCGCTGCTCGGGGCCTGGGCTCTCGCCGCGTGCTCGGTGCGGGAGACCGCCGCCGTCGAGGAGCACCTGGGGACGTGCGGCTCCTGCGCGAACGAGGCGCTGCGGCTGCGCGAGGCCGTGGGACTGCTGCACGCCGAGGACAGCCTCGACCTCGACCCGGCCCTGCGCACCCGTGTCCTTCAGGGCTGCCTCGACCGCCGGGCACCCCGGATCCCCGTACCGGACTGGGCTGCCCCGTACGACGCGGAAACGGCCCGGCTCGACGCGCTGCTGCAGGACATCGGCGACGCGGAGTGGCACGCTCCGGCGCGGCTGCGCTGGTTCGAGGACGACAGGCCGGTGAGCCGACGTACGACCGTCGCCGGGGTCATCGCGCATCTGCTGAGCGTCGACGGGCTGGTCGCGGTGGCGCTGGGCCTCGACGACCCGCTGCCCAGGGCGGCGGACGCCCCGACGCCGACGGCCCGCACCGAGGCGTACCGGCGGGCCTCCCGCTTCCCGCCCTCCCGCGGCGTACGCGGCCCGTGGCGCGAACAGAGCCACGCCCTCGTCCGCACGGCCTCCTTCACCAGCGAGGGCTCCGGCTCCGGCAAGCTCAGCGTGTCGTACGGCGACTTCGAGCTGCCGTTGCGGGACGCGATGCTGGACCGCGCCTTCGAGTGCTGGATACACGCGGAGGACATCGCGGAGGCGGTGGACTACCCGTACGAGCCGCCCGCCCCGCGCCACCTGCACCGCATGATCGACCTGGCGGCCCGCGTCCTGCCGACGGCCCTGGCCGAGCGCCGCCGGGCCGGACTGGCCGCACCGCCCAGGCAGACCCGCCATCTCGTGCCCGCCGGCTCGCCCGGCCGCAGCCTGCGGCTGGAGATCGAAGGCCTCGGCGGCGGCGAGTGGCTCATTCCCCTCGACTCCCCCGCCGCGGTGGGCTCCGCCGATCACGCGGTGGCCCACGTCGCCCTCGACGGCGTCGAGTTCTGCCGGCTGGCCGCGGGCCGTGTCTCCCCGGAGGAGGCGGCCGCAGGGCAGGAGGGCGACCGGGAGGCCATCAGGGACGTGCTGTGCGCGGCGGCGTCCTTGAGCCGGATGTAGGAGAACGCTCCTGGGCCCGCCTGCGGCCGACCTACGCGAAGACCACCGTCCGCCTGCCGTTCAGCAGGATGCGCCGCTCCGCGTGCCACTTCACCGCCCGCGCCAGGGCCTGGCACTCCACGTCGCGGCCGATGGCGACCAGCTGGTCGGGGGTGACGTCGTGGCCGACGCGTTCGACCTCCTGCTCGATGATGGGGCCCTCGTCGAGGTCGGCGGTGACGTAGTGCGCCGTGGCACCGATCAGCTTCACCCCGCGGGCATGCGCCTGGTGGTACGGCTTCGCACCCTTGAAGCTCGGCAGGAAGGAGTGGTGGATGTTGATGATCCGGCCGCTGAGCTGCTTGCACAGGTCGTCGGAGAGGACCTGCATGTAGCGGGCCAGGACGACCAGCTCGACGTCGTTCTCGCGGACGATCTCCAGCACTCGCGCCTCGGCGTCCGCCTTGGTGTCCTTCGTCACCGGAATGTGGTGGAAGGGGATGTCGTACGACCCCACGAGCTCGGCGAAGTCCGTGTGGTTGGACACCACCGCCGCGATCTCCACCGGCAGCGCGCCGATCCGGGCACGGAACAGCAGGTCGTTCAGGCAGTGCCCGAACTTGCTGACCATGAGGACGACCCGCATCCTCTCCTCGGCCCGGTGGATCTGCCAGTCCATCTGGAAGGAGTCACCGATCGCCGCGAAGCTCGCCCGCAGCTTCTCCACGGTCACCGGGGCCTCGGCCGAGAAGTGGACCCGCATGAAGAACAGGCCCGTGTCGTGGTCGCCGAACTGCTGACTGTCCTCGATGTTGCAGCCGGTCATGAACAGGTAGCTCGACACGGCGTGCACGATTCCCTGCTTGTCCGGGCAGGAGAGGATGAGGACGTACTGGTCGGGGCGAGACGCCGCGCCTCGGCTGGACTGCTCGTTCATGCGAGACAGGGTCCCACACACAGGGGCAAGCCCCGTAAGGGGCGCAGCCCCACAAGGGGCGCAGCCCCACAAGGGGCGCGGGGAACTGCGCGAGCAACCACACACAACCCGCAGTCGCACAACAACCCTCGCCCCCACGGCGAAAAGGCGCAGACCACCCCCCAACGAACCCGCACCCTCAAACCCGCGCCCCAAGCGGAGCGCCTACGCCGAGCGCGTCAGAATCCGCAACACCTCAAGCGTCCGCGGCGGCACCTCCGGATCCTCCCCGTCACTCACCGCGAGCCGCACATGCGCCTCGCGCGCCGCCCGCACCGCCTCCGGCCACCCGTGGTGGTCGACGTAGGCGCTCACTGGCGCGTCGGGGCCCACCTGGTGCATGATCCGCAGCACGCGCAGCACGGCGGTGTCGACCAGGGCCGCCTCCTGCTCGTCGCGGAAGATCGTGCCCACGTACTTCTCGGCGGACCAGTTGTCCAGCCAGGTGTCCTCGACGAGGCGGTACACGGCGTCGGTGACGTCCCCGTACCCCTCGACACCGGCCAGCCAGACGTCCCGCTGGAACACCGGATCGGAGAGCATGTGCAGCGCGGAGCGCACATTGCTGCGCCAGCGCCACCAAGGCATGTCATTCAGTGGCATGCCGCCCATGGTGGATGAGCGACGCCCGCGACGGGAAGGGTTCTCCGAGTCATGCACAGCCACTGATCGTACTTACCTCCTGAAAACGCGGTCATCCCCCCTCGCAATTCACCTCTACGTCACCTTCCGTTGACCGTAGGGCACCCTTGGGTTGACGGTGTAACGGAATCGTGCGTAACCATGACCGGCAGGCCACGCACGCGCTCCTTCCTCCCCGTCCGCATCCGGCCCGTCCGCAGCACCGCGAGAGGGACACGCTCACGCGGAAAATCCTTCGCGCTCTCCGCGGGCGCGCTGGCGGCGTGTGCGTCGCTCGCCGCCGGCTGCGGTGTCGTCCCCGGCACCTCGGGGGCTTCGGACGATCCCGTCACCGTCATGACATGGGCGCCCGAGAAGACCGCCGCCACCAACGAACCCGGCATGCCGGCCATGGCCAAGGCGTACGCCCGCTGGATCAACTCCCATGGCGGCATCAACGGCCGCAAGCTCAACGTCCTCACCTGCAACGAGAAGAACGACACCGTGGCCGCCGCGAAGTGCGCCAGGCGCGCGGTCGACGCGGGTGTCGTCGCGGTCGTCGGCTCCTACAGCCAGCACGGCCGCTCCTTCCTCGCCCCGCTGGAAGCCGCGGGTATCCCGTACATAGGCGGCTACGGCGTCACCGACGACGAGTTCACCAGCCCTCTGTCGTACCCCGTGAACGGTGGCCAGCCCGCGCTCATGGCCGGTCTCGGCGAACAGCTCGCCAAGCCCTGCGGACCCGTCGTCCTCGTCCGCCCCGACTCGGTCGTCGGCGACTTGATGCCAGTGCTCCTCAACGCCGGCCTGCGCACCGGGCCGCACGCGGCCTCGATCGACCAGCTGGCCGCGGAGGACGCGACCCAGTACTCGGAGCAGACCCGGAACGCGCTGAAGCGCGCCAGCTCCGACCCCACGCGAATGGGCTGCCTGGTGCCCTCGCTCGGGGACCGCACCGACACCTTCATGGACTCCGTGCGGCGCGCCCGTGAGGACTACCCGGAGGTCCGCACCGCCGGCGTGCTCGGCAGTATCGACCAGCCGCTCATCGACGCGTCCGGCGGCAAGTCGGGACCGTACGAGGGGGCGTACGTCACCGGCTGGTACCCGGTGGAGAACGACAAGCGCTGGAACACGATGAACAAGGTGATCCGCGAGCAGGCCTTCGGCGACAACCGGATCGATCCGGCGGACCCTGGCGTGCAGACCACGTGGATCGCGTACACGGTGCTGAAGTCGGTCGTCGAGAAGCTGGGCGACGGCGAGGTGAGCGCACGTACGGTGCGCCGGACCCTCGACGGCGGGATGAAGGTCACCACGGGCGGGCTGACGCCACCCCTGAGCTGGCCCTTCGACGACCTCGCCGCGCCCGGCGGCTTCCCGCGCCTGGTCAACGCGAACGTCACGTTCCAGGTCGTCCGGGAGGGCCGGCTGGTGGCCGCCCGGCAGGGCTTCGTGAGCGTGCTGAAGACGCTGGAGGACGCCTAGCCGGCCAGGGCCGGCACAGGCCCCTGGGGCCGAGGCGGTGACGCCGGTGTCCCGGTCCCGGGACCAGGCCGGTCGTCACCGCCGGCCGGACCTCACCGCCGTCCGGACTCACAGCTGCGTCGGCTGGCGCTGGGTGAGCCCGTAGGTGGACGCGATGGAGTTCCACAGGTCGGCGGCCTTGGACTTCTCACTGCTCGCCGTGGAGCTGGCCTGGTTGCCGGCCTTCGTCTGGTCCGTGACGCGGGCCTGGCCCTTCCTGCAGCCCTTCTTCTTGGCGGTCTGGTCGGCCCAGGCGGCGTAGTGGTCGTCCGCGGAGGCGGAGGCCTTCCAGGCGCTCGTGAGCGCGGCGGTCAGCGCGGCGTTGTCCGGCAGTTTGTCCACGGAGAGCTGGGACAGTCGCGTGACCAGGTCGTTGCGCTGCTCGGCCGCGTCACGCAGGTCGGTGGCGGCCTTGTCGAGGTTGTCGCAGCGCCGGATGTCCGCCACCGCGTTGATCACGGTGGTGCGGCTGTCGCCGCTGTCGGCGAGGAGCTTGTCGAGGGCGACCGCCTGCTCCTTCGCCGGGTCGGCGGACGGGGACGGCGACTCGGCGGTGTCGGAGGCGGCCGCGACGGGCTTGTTCTCGGCGGCCTGCTTGTCGTTGCCGCCGCCGTCGCTGAGCAGGGCGCCCGCGCCGACACCGAGGACGGCGATACCGATGCCGACGGCCGCGATGAGGGGAACGCGAGAGCCCGTACGGCCCCGCGCGCCGGCGTCACGCCGGGCCGCGGCCCGTCCGCCGCCTCCGTACGGTGCCTGCGGGCCCTGCCCGCCCTGCGGAGGCGGGACGCGGGGCATCTGCTGGGTGGCCCCCGCCCCCTCAGCGCCCGGCTCGCTGCGGAAGAGGCTGTCGAAGACGTCCGGCTCCGGCCGCTGCCCGGCTCCGCCGGGGCCCGCGCCGGTCCCGTACGGCTGTGCGGGGACGGGAGCGATGTACTGCGTGGCCTCGGCGTCGGGGTTCCCGTGGGCCGCCGTGGCCGGCAGCGGGCCCGCCGCGGGCATGGGTCCGGCGCCCGGTCTGGGGAGGTGGCCCAGGTACTGCGTCTCGTCGGAGGACACCTCGGGCGGGAGTGCCCCCGGGCCGACCGGCGGAAGGAACTGGGTCGCCGCCTCGTCCCCGGGACGGGCGGCGACCGGGGGTATGAGCTGAGTGGCGCCCTCGTCGACCGGGGCGGCGGGCCCGGCGAACGGCAGCGGCGCGCTCGGCGCAGGGGGCGGCGGGCCCTCCAGCTGCGGGGGCGGGCTGCCCGCCTGCCGTTCGAGCACGCCCGCCTGCGG